>NC_013741.1:0-312124 GCF_000025285.1 Archaeoglobus profundus DSM 5631 | reverse complement strand
ACTGCGATAAAGGTTGAAGAAAATGGTACATTCATAAGCAACTACGTACTTCTCAGCCCTGTTAAGTATTTAAAGGCCTACCCTACCGCATACCTCGATAAAAATGCAAAAGTTGTTTTCAGCAGCGTCATAGTAGGATTTGAAGATTCTGAGATAGATCTTGGTAGCAGAGTGTACTTGAACGGCGAAGGAAGCTCGGCTGAGATAATTTCGAGGAGTATAAGCAAGGGAGGAAAGATCGTTGCAAGAGGGCACATCATAGGAAACGCTGAAGGTGTAAAGGGGCATCTGGAGTGCAAAGGAATGATTCTCGGTGGCGGTATCATTCATGCCATTCCCGAGCTTGAAGCTAGAAATCCGAACGTTGATTTAAGCCATGAAGCGGCTATAGGTAAGATTGCCGAAGATGAGATATTCTATCTGATGACTCGCGGTTTAAGCAGAGATGAAGCTATATCTCTGATAATAAGAGGTTTCATGGAGATAGATATAAAGGGATTGCCCGAAGTCTTGAAGAAGGAAATAGATAAGGCGATTGAGCTGGTTGAAAAGGCTCTGATATAATCCTACCGAGGTATGAAAAGTTCTTTAAAGTCTTCGAGATACTTCGATCATGAAAGTTAAGATGAGAAAATGTCCCAAATGTGGACGGTACACTCTCAAAGAAGTTTGTCCAAATTGCGGAGAGAAGACTTTTATGCCCATACCACCTAAGTTCTCTCCTGAAGATCCCTACGGAAAGTACAGGAGGAAGTTGAGAAAGGAAGTAGGATTCTTCAACATCGGGAGGTGGAGGCATGCTGAAGAGGGTTGATGTGAGATATCTGAAAGAACCCGAAGGGGTGGGTTTGAAAGATCCAGTGTTCATCGAAGGATTACCGGGAATTGGACATGTAGGTAAGCTCGTTGCTGATCATCTAGTAAAGGAGCTTGATACCGTTAAGGTCGTCGAAATATACTCTCACCACTTCCCTCCTCAGGTTATGGTCAACGAGGATGGAACTATAAGGTTACCGAAGAACGAGGTTTATGCGTACAAATCAGATGGTAATTCTCCCGACCTCCTTATACTTGTTGGAGACTTCCAGAGTATGGATGGAATCGGTCATTACGAGCTTGTAAATGCTTACATCGAGATTGCGAAGAAGTTCGGAGCTAAAAGAATATTCACATTAGGTGGATACGGTGTTGGAAGGATGGTCGAGGAGCCATACGTAATAGGCGCAGCTAACACACCTGAATTGGTTGAAGAGCTTAAGAAATTTGGAGTCAAATTTGAGAAAGGGGAACCAAGCGGCGGTATAATTGGAGCTTCTGGATTACTTCTAGGCGTTTCACAGCTTGAGGGGATTGAGGCGGCCTGTCTCATGGGTGTAACATCCGGATACATGGTTGATCCCAAGAGTGCAAAGGCTGTTTTAGATGTCCTAATGAAAATTCTGAACCTCAAAGTCAGTGTTGAGGATCTTGAAGAAAGAGCTAAGGAGATGGAAAAATTCATAGAACAGATAAGGGAAATGCAGGAACAGGTCGTTCAGCAGTATAGGAGTGATGAGGATTTGAGATACTTCAGGTGATGAGAGACCTCCTTTCTGATGTGTGATGAGAGAGCCCCGACCTGATTTTTCTATTTTTTGAGAATTTGCCTACAGAATTGAATTTGTTAAATTGGTTGTCAGGAGTGGTGAGGCTCATCACACATCAGGAGCTACCCCACTCATCATCCCACTTGAAGAACCGCAAAAGAGTATAAAAATGTTCGGTCAGCCAGGAGTAACTTCATCATATCTCAGTTCGACTCTCCCTCTTCATCCCGTAACGAGTTTGAGGGTTAGACCTATATAGCTTGCGAACTAAGAATATGGTGTGATGAAGTTGCTCTACTCTGAGCCAAGCGATGATGAATCGAACCCGCTGATACGATAGAGTTTTAAACAGAAATCTAAGCTTGAATTTCATGTTTCCTAACGCTTATTCTCCTCACGAAGTGGAGAGAGAAGTGAGGGAGTTCTGGGAGAAAAACAAAATATACGAAAAAGTGAAAAGCAAGGGAGATAGGCTCTTTTTCTTCGTAGATGGGCCTCCTTACACCACTGGAAGAATTCATCTAGGTACGGCTTGGAACAAGGTGATAAAGGATACCATACTGAGATACAAGAGAATGATGGGTTACAAGGTAACCGATACACCGGGCTGGGATATGCATGGACTGCCTATCGAAGTTAAAGTCGAGCAAATGCTCGGATTCAAGACAAAGAGGGACATTGAAAACTACGGAATCGACAAGTTCATCGCTAAGTGCATGGAGTACGCTCTCCAGAACAAGGATGCAATGACCGAGCAGTTCAAGGCTTTGGGAGTTTGGATGGACTGGGAAAATCCGTATATGACGATAAAGGCTGAGTACATAAACTCCGCATGGTGGACGATAAAGAGAGCTTACGAGCAAGGCCTGCTTGAGAAGAAGTTGAGGGTTGTGAACTGGTGTCCCCGTTGTGAAACTGCTTTAGCTGATGCCGAGGTTGAATATGCCGATAAGGAGGATCCATCCATTTACGTCAAATTCCCGATTAAGGGGAGAGAAAACACTTACATAGTTATTTGGACGACCACGCCTTGGACTTTGCCAGCTAACATGGCCGTTGCAGTCCATCCGGACTTTGAATACGGCCTTTTTGAGGCTGTGAAAGATGGTAAGAAAGAGTATCTCATTCTTGCGAAGGATTTGGCTGACAACGTTTTGAGCAAATCTTACGATGAATGGAAGCTTGTTGAAACTTACAGGGGAGAGGATCTTTACGGCTTGGAATACGAGCATCCTCTGGCAGAAGAAGTACCTGTTCAAAAGGAGAAACAGCACAGAGTGGTCAATGCAGATTTCGTGGCTCATGAAAACACCGGATGTGTTCACATAGCTCCCGGTCACGGTTTGGAAGACTTTGAGTTGGGTTTGGAAGAGGGTTTGGAAGTTTTCAACCCCGTAGACGACAGAGGTATCTTTAAGGAGGATGCTGGTAAATATGCTGGAATGCACGTTTTTGAGGCTAACAAGGTTATAATTAAGGATTTGAAGGCCAAGGGCTTGCTTTTGGCCGAGGAAACCATCGTTCACAGATACGGACACTGCTGGAGGTGCAAGACTCCAATAATATATAGAGCTACGGAGCAGTGGTTCTTGGCTGTTTCCAAGCTTAAGGACAAAATGCTCGAAGAAATCGACAAGGTCTGGTGGATTCCGGAGTGGGCTGGAAAGTCGAGATTCAAGGACTGGGTCAGCAACGCAAAGGACTGGTGCATAAGCAGACAGAGGTATTGGGGAATACCCATTCCCATTTGGATTTGCGAGAAGTGTGGCAAGTGGAAGGTTGTAGGCAGTATAAACGAGGTTCCTTGGAAAGACGACTTGGATTTACACAGGCCGAAGATAGACGAGGTTGTTTTCGAGTGTGAGTGCGGAGGGAAGATGTACAGGGTCAAGGATGTTTTTGACGTTTGGTTTGACAGTGGTGTTGCTAGTTGGGGAACTTTGGGTTATCCACTAAAGATTAGCGATGAAGAGTTCTTTAAGATTTGGCCTGCCGATTTCATTACTGAGGGGCACGACCAAACGAGAGGCTGGTTCTACTCACAGCTCGGGGCGAGTGTAATAAGCTTCGGTAGAGCACCTTACAAGACTGTTCTCATGCACGGTTTTACCTTAGATGAGCAAGGAAGAAAGATGAGCAAGAGCTTGGGGAATGTAGTCGAACCTGAAGAAGTTATTAACGAGGTTGGAGTGGATACTTTCAGGCTCTACGTTCTTAGCTCTGCCTTATGGGAAGATCTGAGGTTCAGCTGGAACGAAGTTAGAAACGTCCTGAGGATGTTGAACATCTACTGGAATGCGATAAGATTCGCCTACACTTACATGAGCTTGGATAGGGAGATGATAACTCCTGATAAGATTCAGCAGATATTTGGCTGTGACTTCGATTCAGCCTTGAAGAAGATCGAAGATTACGAAAACAGGTGGATTCTGTCAAGGCTTGAGAGCTTGAACAAGGTAGCTTGGGATGCGATGGAGAACTATCAACTTCACAGGGTCGTTAGGGCTTTCTTGGACTTCGTTGTTGAAGATTTCAGCAGATGGTATATACAGCTAATAAGACCTCGTGTCTGGGTTGAGGGTGAGGATAAGCTCAAGATTGCGACGTATCTAACACTCCTGAGAGTCATTGAGAAATCTATCAAGATAATAGCTCCGTTCGCTCCATTCCTTGCTGAGTTCATCTACCAGAGGTTCTTGAAAGAGTTTAGGGATTGCGAGGAGTCCATATTCATGGAGAGTTATCCAAAGCACGATGAAAGCTTTATCGACGAGGAACTCGAGAAATCTATGGCTGTTATCAGAGAAATATTTGAAGCTGCAAGCAGTGCAAGGCAGAAAGCAAGAAGAAAACTGAGATGGCCTTTGAGAGAGCTTGTGATTGAGAGCAAGGATGAGATTGTTAAGAGGGCAGTTGATATGCTTGAAGGAATAATTAAATCCCAGTGCAACGTCAAAAGCGTTAGAGTTGTAGATGAGTTCGAGAAAGAGATCGTTATAAAGCCAAACTACAAGGTTGTAGGAAAGATTTTGAAGGATAGAGTTAAGGAGTTTGCAAAGTTCTTGGAGAGTCTTAGCGATGATGAGCTTAAAAAGATTGCAGAGACAAAAGCTGTTGAATTTGATGGAGAGGTAATAGAAGATGCTGTCGTAGTAGAATACAAGCTACCGGATGGCTACGAATTTGAGGAGTTCTCGAGAGGAAACGTATACATCTACACAGTCCTTGATGAAGAGCTTAAGAGAGAGGCTTATGCAAGGGAACTTGTTAGGAGGATTCAGGAGATGAGAAAAGAAATGGATCTCAATGTCGAGGAGTTCATAAACGTCGTTGTTGAATTCCCAAAGGAGCTTGTTGAGGGCTGGGAGGAGTACATAAAGGGAGAGACAAGAGCTAAGAGCCTAGTATTTGGTAAGCCCGAAAAGGGATACATCAAGGAGTGGGACATTGAGGGTATAAAGGCGGTGATTGGAATAGAAAGAATTGAAGGCCAGTAATTTTAGAGCAAAACAAGTTACACCGCTTTCAATTTCAACAATTTTTGGAAGATGCACAACATACATTAACGGTTAAAGGGGTAGAGGTGTGTATCGTGAAGATACTCCTTGTAACTGGGAAGATTGCTGAAAGGGAAGTTAGAAAGATTGCTGAAAAGTACGACTGCGATGTATACGTTGCAGATGTCGACGTTGCGAGCTTTATCACTCCGAAACACCTTGAAAATCTAGATTTGAGCCGATACGACATCGTAATTGTCCCGGGGTTGGCTAGTGGTGATTGGAAGAGACTTGAAGATGAGAAGGGTGTTAAGATCAGGTTGGGGACGATACACTACGCTGATCTGCCGTTGCTACTTGAGAATATTGACAAGATTGAGCTTTCTCACGAAATACCCGCATGCAAGCTTCTAAATATCAACAAGGCTGAAGAGAACATGAGACTTGTTGATTCTCTTGATAAATGTTACTTTCACATTGGTGACGTTAGAATTGGAGGCAGGATGAAGATTGTTGCTGAAATAGTCGATGCTACGAAACTGGACAACGATTCACTTATTGCCAAAATTGAGTACTATTTGAAGAGTGGGGCAGATATAATTGATTTGGGAATTCCGCTTGAGTTCGATTCGAGGGATGTTGAAAGAGTTGTTAAGGTTGCAAGGGATTGTTGCGATGCCTTGAGCATAGATACATTCAACAGGAAAGCCGTGGAGATAGGAGTTAAGTACGGAGTGGACATGATCATGAGCGTTTCAAATGAGAACTTAGATTGCTTAGAACTCGCTAAGGATAAAGCTGTTGTCGTTGTTGATAGGAATGTAAACAACCTTTTAAAGCTCGTAGAAAAGGCAAAGAAGTACACTGAAAAGATTATAGCTGATCCGCTTTTAGATCCTTTAGATGTTTTCAGTTCTTTGATGAGATACTACGAATTTAGAAAAAGGTGTAGTATCCCGCTTCTGATGGGTGTAGGGAATGTTACTGAGCTGATGGATGCGGATTCAATTGGGATAAACGCTCTACTTGCATACATAGCCGAAGAAATCGGGTGCCAAATTCTGTTTACTACTGAGGCAAGCGATAAAACGAGAGGTAGTATTAGAGAGCTAAAGGTTGCAACCTACATGGCTAAAGTTTCAAAGTTAAAGAGAGTTCCTCCAAAGGATTTGGGCTTTGATTTGCTCGTTTTCAAGGAGAAGAGGATTAGGAGGAATAAATGCGAAGCAGGAAACATCGTTGAGGCAAAGCCTTCCGAGTTTACAAGAGACCCCATGGGCGATTTCAGAATTTGGATCGATGATAGGATATATTGCCAGCACGAAAAGGCTACAGTCGTTGGAGACAAAGCTAAAGATATTTTGGACACTATCATAAGACTCGGCTTAGTTTCTCGCTTAGATCACGCTGGATACTTAGGTAGGGAGCTTAAAAAGGCTGAGATGGCATTAAAGCTTGGAAAGAGCTATGTGCAAGATGAAGAGCTGAATTTCGGAATTTATTCAAAGGAGTTTAGCACAGACCATACAAAAAGACAAAAAGATTGATGAAGAACTCAACTTGACTTCTTAGCCTTCCTGAGTATGCTCTCAGCTGCTATCAATCCCGTTACTGCTGCACCAACGATTCCCCTACTCACTCCCGCTCCGTCCCCTATTGCGTAGACGTTGGGAATGCTTGTTTCCATCTCGCTGTTGACTTTGAGCCTAAGCGAGTAGAACTTTATCTCTGGAGCATAGAGCAGTGTAGAATCGTCAGCAACACCGGGTATCACCTTATCCAAAGCCTCTAGGGCGTCGATTATATCGTCTATGACTCTACCGGGATAGGCCAGACTTATATCTCCGGGAATTGCAGTCTTAAGCGTTGGCTGGACTAAACGGTTGTTTGCTATTCTTCTTTCAGTGCTCCTTCTACCCAGTCTAAGGTCTCTAAGTCTTTGGACTATTGGATTTCCTCCTCCAAGCTTTGTGGTTATTCTAGCCAGATCTCTACCCCATTCGTTAGGCTCCTCGAAAGGCTCCGTGAATTCATAGTGACCAAGCAAGGCAAAGTTCGTGTTGTTCGTCTTCTCCTTGGCCTTACTGTGTCCATTGACTAAGCAGAAGTCTCCGTAGTCTTCTCTTATAACCCAACCTCTCGGACAAGTGCAGAACGTCCTTACATAGTCGTCATGTCTTTTCGTCAGAACTCTCAGCTTTGGATCATAGATGACAGATGTTATTTCGTCCATTATTGAAGCTGGAACCTCAACTCTGACACCGACATCTATGAACTTCGCTTTCTCACTTACAGCTATGTTGTACTGCTTGACCCACTTCTCCAGCCATTCCGATCCTCCCCTTCCAACACCTATGATGAGATAGTCGTATGCATACTTTTCACCGTTCTTCAACGTTATTACTTTCTCTTTTGGATTTATGTCTACGACAGTCTTTCTCGTGTAGATCTTTACACCGTTGTCCTTGAGGTACTTTTCTATGCTCTTTATGACCTTTGGAAGTTCATCGCTTCCAACGTGTCTCTGCTTGAGAGGAACGAATTCTATGCCAGCTGAGTTCGCTTTTCTCAGAAACTCGTTTACTTTTTCCATATCCGTTCCATAGACCTCATCCGGCGCTCCGTGTTTGAGAAAAATCTCGTCCACTTCCTCCATCTTCTTCAGCAGATATTCAGTATCGACGAGACCGAGTAAATCACCCCCCACTGTAAAGCTCGATGGAAACTCTGGAATGGGGTAGTTCAGTTTACCATCAGATAGACCGCCAGCCCCTCCAACGCCGTAAGTTATATTGCACGGCTTGCACTTTTGGCAAAAGCTCTGAGAAAGGTCACTCGGACACTTCCTTTTGTCTATGTCTCTACCCATGTCGAAAATTGCTACGCTCAATTTTCCAGCAAGCTTGTATCCGGCAAAAAGCCCCCCTGGACCGGCTCCCACTATAATAACATCAAACTTCTTCATCCTTTTTCCGCTCTTTGGCAACTTATTTTTAAATGTTTTGCCTTCATGTTTTGAACATCTTTACTTCATATCAAGCACTTTCAAGCACTGGGGCGGAACGTAATCTGTTGTGTAAACACTTCCCTTCTTCCTAACGCTCAGTCCGTGCTTAATCAGACATTCAGTATATATCTCCAAGACAACTGGCTGTGGATGATGTCTCCTGCCAACTTCTATCGCATCCTCTATTGTGGCGCTGAGGTGAACCTCCTTTCTTCTCATAGGCTTCAAACCCTCCTTTAAAATTGATTCCAGATTTTTAGGGCTGGTGCCATGATATAACTTTTCAGGAATTTCTTCAGCTTCGCTCCAATCAACTTTGACGTCGATGCTGTGCCCGTACCTTGCCCTTATCTTCCCATCTTTTATTTCGAACCTACCTTTAGGATCGAACTTAACTATAAGTTCAACAACCTTCCTCCCTACGCCGTATCTTTCCTTTAAGATCTTGAGGACTTCCTTCAAATCAACCCATCCAAATTCATCTACTTTTAAGCCAAAGCTATGAGGATAATGCCTCAAAAGACCGCTCAAAAACTTACTAATTCTTTCTCTTTTCTCACCATCTATCAAAATCTTCCCCTTCCCACATTTACACATTCCTTCAAAATCTCCACAGTTCTTGCAGACTCCCAGGGGCTTCACAACTCAGGCTCAACATTTTTAAATAAGGGTTTTACTCGATGCATGAAGGTCGGGGACATCCAGCTCAAAAGTGGAATGACTGTCAACGAACTCATCAAGGAGCTTTATAAATCCGGTGGCTTTACCGCAAAGGATCTAGCCGTTGCAGTAGACATCTTTGAAGAAATGATAAAAGATGAAGAGTGTACAGTATTTCTGTCTTTTCCAGCGTGTATAATTGCAACTGGTACGAGAGGAGTAATTAAGGAGCTTGTTAAAAGAAGGCTTGTCGATGTGATAGTAACGACATGCGGTACTTTAGATCATGACCTTGCGAGGATTTGGAAGGACTATTATCACGGCTCATTCATGCTAGACGATGTTGAGCTCTATAAGAAGGGAATTCACAGAATTGGAAATGTTCTAACTCCGAAGGAAAGCTACGGGCTAATTTTGGAGGAGAAGCTTCAGCCGATATTTGAAGACATTTACAACGAGGGAAAAAGAAGGATTTCGACGAGAGAACTCATATGGGAGGTAGGGAAAAGAATTGAGGGTGAAGAGAATGCCGATAGCTCGATAGTTTACTGGTGCTACAAAAACAAAATTCCAGTATTTGTTCCCGGCATAACCGATGGAGCTTTTGGAAGTCAGCTTTGGCTGTTTTATCAGACTCACAAAGATTTTATCGTGGATGTTTTAAAAGATGAGGACGAACTGAGCGAGATAATCTTTAATGCGAAAAGATCTGGCGCTCTTATAGTTGGGGGAGGAATTAGTAAGCACCATACGATCTGGTGGAATCAGTTCAAAGATGGCTTGGACTACGTAGTGTACATTACTACAGCAGTCGAATGGGATGGTAGCCTGAGCGGTGCAAGAGTTAGAGAGGCAATTTCGTGGGGAAAGGTTAGTGAGAGTGCTAAGAGTGTGAACGTTTACGGAGATGCAACTGTCCTTTTACCACTAATCGTTGCGAGCATCCTAGAGAGATTATAAATAAAAATTGTAAATTTAGATGTAATCTATGAATTTCTCCTTCCCCTTTTCATCTATCTCTCTTACTATTTTTCTGCCATTCCCCTCCTCAAAATTCGAAAGAAGATTTGGTGACTTCACTCCGGTCATTATTGTCACTACTCTAACCAAGTTCTCCAAGCTCGGATCTACTCTAGCACCCCATATAACGTTAGCCTTCTCGTCTATCTCAAACGTAAGCTCTCTAACTATCTCCTGAACCTCCTTGACAGTTAAGTCTCTACCGCCCGAGATGTGTACGAGAACACCAGTTGCTCCTCTTATATCGGCTTCGAGCAATGGATGAGACAGACAGTTTCTGACAACATCCTTTGCTCTCTGCTGAGATTTTGATTCTCCAACGAATAAAGCCGCTACATCTCCGCTCTTCATTATTGCTCTAACATCTGCAAAGTCTATGTTTACGAGGGACGGATACATGATAGTGTCAGTTATTCCCTTTATAGTCTCGGCTATGATCTGATCCATTACACTGAAGGCCTGTTCCAGAGGCAGGTTAGGATAGTACTCTAAGAGCTTGTTGTTATCCAATAGAATGACGGTATCGCAGTGCTTTCTAAACTCTTCCAATCCTTCGTAAGCTTTTATCAATCTTGCTCTTTCGGTTGAGAAAGGCATCGTAGCTACACCGATTACGATCGCATCGTTTTTCTTGGCGACTTCAGCGACCACAGGAGCAGCACCAGTTCCAGTTCCACCTCCCATGCCAGCACAGACAAAGACCATGTTTGCGTCAGCTAAGAGCTCTTCTAGCTTGTATCTTGCAGATTCCGCTGCCTTCCTTCCAATTTCGGGATATCCTCCAGCACCCAGTCCTTTTGTAAGACTTCTACCTATCAGAATTTTCTTGTTGGCTTTTATCATTTTCAGGTGCTGGTAGTCGGTGTTTATCGCGATAGTTTCAACACCATTTAACCCAATATTCATCAGACGGTTTACTGTGTTGCAACCGCTTCCACCGACACCTACTACAATAATTTTAGGTACAAAAAATTCGTCATCTCCCACTACCTTTTCAATCCGACTAAACTCCTGAGCCTTGGCTATAAACGACTTCATAATACCACCTTAAACGAAAGGTTTCATCTTAGCGTGCTTTTCAACCAACTCAGCCTTCTCAGCTATGAGCTTTCTTATAGCATCTCTAATGGCCTCGCTAACAGAAGCGTACTCACCTATAGCTACAAGTGTTTCGAGCATTTCATAGTGCTGATCTGTCAGCCTAACTGAGATCTTCTTCATTTTGGGTCACCTAAACATGCTGTCCCCGCTCTGGGGGACATTAAGGAGGCATGAGTATACCAATCATGGTTCATTTGTCCGACATTGTCCGACAATAGTCTGACCAGCTCATATATAAACATTTTGGTTTTTAGCTTATGTTAACTCCGGAGAAGCCTAGCTTAGAAACAGTTAGACTTTTTAAGATGTTGAGAAGCGGAAGCTTGTGAACTTCGGACTAGTCATCAATACGCTAGGAAAAATATCTCTCGCATTCTTCGCACTGATGGTTGGTCTCACAATCTTAGCCATCTACTTCAACGAAGATCCAGTCCCCTTTCTAACGTCCTCACTCTTTTCTCTTGGATTGGGGATTTTATTGACTGCTAAGAAGGCTGAAAGCGATGTTTTGAGGTTCAAGGAGGGATTTGCCATTGTAGGACTGGGCTGGCTTCTTGTATCTTTCTTAGGCTCCATACCCTTCATGTATTACATTCATCCAATCAACGCATTTTTTGAATCCATATCGGGGTTTACAACAACTGGAGCCTCGGTAATAGACAAACCAGAGCTGCTACCAAGATCAATACTCTTTTGGCGCTCGCTTACGCAGTGGATTGGTGGAATAGGCATAATAATGATATTTCTGCTGATAATTCCTAATATAGCGACAGGAGCAGTCTTTCAGGCTGAATATCCCGGTATAACGTTGGTAAAGATAAAGCCAAGGATAAGAGATACCGCTTTAAGACTATATTTAATATATGTTTCTCTGACCGTTGCAGAAATCGTCATACTTAAGTTCTTGGGTGTCCCCATTTTTGACGCGGTAACGCACGCTTTTACAACACTTTCAACAGGTGGATATTCAACGCACTCCCAAAGCATTGCCTACTTTAAAGATTGGAGAGTTGAATTTTCGATTGCAATCTTCGCAATACTGGGAGGTTCAAACTTCTCGATCTTTTACTTTCTTTGCTTGAGGAGGTTTGAAGTTTTGAGAGATAGAGAGTTCATCATCTATATCCTCCTCGTAACTATCTTAACCGTAACGATTACGCTGCTAAATTTGGATAGATACGACTTAATCAACTCGTTCAGGTACTCGTTCTTTCAAGTTGCGAGCATAATCACCACAACGGGATACACAACGACAGATTTTGATAAATGGGGCAGTGGTGCGAAGATGCTGCTTCTCATAGCTATGTTCATTGGAGGATGCAGTGGCTCTACAGCTGGAGGTATGAAGGTTATAAGGCTGTACATCATGTCTAAATACGCAATATCCCAAGTAGTGAAGTCTGCCGAGCCTAAAGTGGTTAGGATAATTAAATACGGCGACAGAGCTTTGAGAAGTGATATTGTTGAAAGCGTTGTGGCTTTCTTCGTTCTTTACATCTTCATTTTCACAATTTCATCGCTGATAATAGCTCTGCACGGATACGACATTGTAACGTCACTTTCGGCAACAGCCGCTTGTTTGGGTAACGTTGGACCCGGTATGGGGTTGGCTGGAGCAAGTGAAACTTACAGTCACTTCCCTTGGACGATAAAGATACTTCTATGCTTGGACATGTGGATAGGAAGGCTTGAGATATATACAGTGCTAGCTTTATTCATTCCTTCCTTCTGGAGATAAACTGGTATGCTGAAAAGCCAGCAATTGCTCCGTCTCCACAGGCCGTGACGACTTGCTTCAAGGGGTTGTTACAGCAGTCTCCACATGCAAAGACTCCCTCAACGTTTGTTCTCTGATACCTATCGACCTTTATGTAACCGTTCTCAAGTTCAACTCCCAGCTCTTTAGCCAACTCCACATTTGGTTCAACTCCTATAGCAACAAAGACTCCATCGACTTCAACTGTGAAAACTTCTCCCATCTTTACATTTCTCAGAACGACTCTTTCAACTCTATCCTTACCCTCTATTCTCTCAACAACAGAATTCCAGATTACCTTAATTCCTTTCTCAAAAACCCTATCTTGCAAGGCCTTCTCAGCTCTAAATTCATCACGCCTATGAACTATCGTTACATCGCAACCCAAGTCATGTAAATAGATGGCCTCTACCAAAGCTGTGTTACCTCCACCAACTACAAGAACCTTCTTACCCTTGAAGAAGAAGCCGTCACAAACGGCACAGTAGCTTACGCCTCTCCCTATGAACTCCTTTTCGCCTTCAACTCCAAGCTTTCTGTGTTTACTTCCCGTAGCAAAGACGATTGCTTTTGCTTTGTACTCCCCTTCATCCGTTTTGATTGTGAACAGTTCTCCGTCCCTCGCTACATTTTCAACCTTCTCGATCTTAATTTCAGCCCCAAACTTCTCAGCTTGCTCCTTCATTTTATTTAAAAGCTCAAATCCGGTTCCTTCAAACCCAGGATAGTTCTCTATTTGCGGTGCCAAAGCCAGCTGAGATGGGTTTGTTGGATCTTCAAAAACGACCGTCTTCAACCCGTATCTCGTTGCGTAAATTGCACAGGTCAAGCCAGCCGGACCACAACCGATTATCGCAACGTCGTAGTTCATAAAAAGCTTGGGCATAGAGGATTGAAATACGTTTTGTGATTTTGCAAAACGTTAATATCTTTCAGTTCGAACGAATGTCATGATCGAGTGGGATATAGACAAGTTCAAACGCATGTTCCCCAACCTCTATAGGGAAATTTTCAGCGTTCCGACAATTTACGATCACTTTGAAATCTGCCAAAATGAGAAGGAGGCGTTAGAAATAATCGACTACTTTGAGAGGAAGGGTGAACTTAGTAAAGAGGAGGCAGATTATCTCAGAAGGAATTTGCCGAAGCATCTGTTCGGTAAGAGGAAGAGAGGAGATTTTGCGAGGAGGGGGTCTCGTTGATTGAGATAGGTCTAGCTGGGAAGCCAAATGCAGGTAAATCGACTTTCTTCAAATCCGCAACGCTAATAGATGTCGCCATAGCAAATTATCCCTTCACAACCATAGAACCGAACGTTGGGATTGCTTACGTTAGAACAAGATGTGTCTGCAGAGAGTTGGGCATAGAGTGTGGTAAGTGTGTTGATGGATGGCGTTTCATACCAGTTAAGCTGATAGACGTGGCTGGTTTGGTTCCGGGAGCACATGAGGGAAGGGGTTTGGGCAATGAGTTCTTGGACAACTTGAGGCAGGCTGAGGGTATAATTCACGTTGTCGATGCTTCCGGCTCCACAGATGAGGAGGGAAACGAGGTTGGAGTTGGGGAGCACGATCCGGTCGAGGATGTCAAATTCCTTAGGGAAGAGCTTGACATGTGGTTATTTGGGATTCTCAAGAGGAACTGGAACAAAATTGCGAGGAGAATACACTTAGAAAGGAGAGATCCTGCAAAATTTATAACGGAGCAGTTGGCCGGTTTGGGTTTTGAGGAGTGGATGGTCAAGCAAGCCTTGAAAGTTGTTGGAAAAGGTGTTCACGAGTTCAGCGATGAAGATTTGAAGGTGTTTGCTCAGGAACTCAGAAAAGTCAGAATGAAGATGGTTATTGCCGCTAACAAGGCTGACAAAGCTCCAGATGAGCTTATTAAGAGGTTACTAAGTCTTGACGAAATAGTCATTCCAACCTCAGCATACTACGAGTTAGCCTTGAGGTTGGCTTCGAAGAATGGATACATAAAGTATCTACCGGGCGATGAGGATTTCGAAATTCTAAAACCATTAAACGAAAAGCAGAAGAAGTTGTTGGACGAGATAAGAGCTTTCATGAAGAAGTATGGCGGGACGGGTGTTCAGAAAGCTATAAACACTCTCGTCTTCGACGTTCTTAATTACATAGTCGTTTATCCAGTTGAAGACGAGAACAAGTTTACAGACAGCAAAGGAAACGTCTTGCCGGATGCATTCTTAGTTAAAAAAGGTACTACGGTGAGAGAGCTGGCTTATAAGATTCACACTGAGATAGGTGAAAGCTTCATCTATGCAATCGATGCTAAGAGGAAGGTTAGGATAGGAGAAGATTACGAGCTTAAGCACAACGACGTTGTTAAGATCGTTTCAGCTAAATGATTTCGCCAGCTAATCAAGTATGACTGCACTAAAGTGATAAGAATTTTATACTGAAAAATTTAAACAATTTCTGATGAGACTGCCAACGCTCGACGATGTCGATTACGACGGTAAATCTGTTTTGGTAAGGGTGGACATAAACGCACCAATAGTAAACTCTACAATCCTTGACACAACCCGATTTGAAAGCCACATTCCAACCCTGAAGGAGCTTGAAAGTGCAAAGGTCGTCCTTTTGGCACATCAGAGCAGACCGGGAAAAAAGGACTTTACAACGCTTAAAGCTCATGCTGAAGTGCTGTCAAACCTGCTGGGAAGGAAAGTTAAATACGTTGACGAGATATTCAGCAGTAGGGCTATCGAGGAGATCAAGTCGTTGAAAATCGGTGAAGTATTGCTTCTTGAAAATGTCCGATTTTACTCTGAGGAACAACTCAAAAGGAGTGCAGAAGAGCACGCAACATGCCACATGGTTCAAAGGCTTAAGGATCTATTCGATCTCTTTGTAAATGATGCATTCTCAGCTTGCCACAGACCACACGCATCCCTCATAGGATTCGTCCCAATTCTGCCTTCAGTTGTTGGAAGACTCGTTGAGAGAGAAGTTAAAGCTTTGAGCAGGGTTTTCGAAGAAAAAGGGCGGAAAGTATTCATACTTGGAGGAGCTAAGATTGAGGATGCCGTAAAAGTTCTAAAGAACGTGTTAACAAAGGGTATAGCTGACAAAGTCATCCTAACGGGAGTTGTGGCAAACTACTTCCTCATGCTTTCGGGCGTTGATATCGGTGAAGTAAACAAGAATGTCGTTAAAGAGAACAAAGGAGATGTTAGCGATGAAGAAATGCTCGAAATTTTGAAGAAGTACAGGGACAAAATCGTTCTACCTAAGGATGTTGCCGTGGATAAAGATGGTGTAAGAGTAGATGTGCCCTTAGAAAAGTTCGACGGTAAATACATGATCAAGGATATAGGAATAGAAACAATCTCTATGCTTTCGGAGGAAATTCCAAAATACGATGTTGCCGTGATAAACGGTCCTGCGGGAGTTTTTGAAGATGAGAGATTTACGTTGGGAACGTCTGAAATTCTCAAAGCCGTTGCCAAGGCCAAATATTCCGTTGTAGGTGGAGGACACATAGCTACAGCTACAAGGATGTTTGGGCTGGATAAGCTCATGGATCACATTTCTACGGCTGGAGGAGCTTGCATAAGGTTTTTGAGCGGTGAAAAGCTGATAGCTTTGGAAGTTATCAGGGAATACTGGGAAAAAGAATGGAGCAAAAAGATTTAAATACCTCTCATCGTCTTATCGCTTTGATGCTCCTACCGAAGAAGGTGTTCTTCACAAAGGGCGTTGGAAGGCATGAGGATGCTCTGGTTAGCTTCGAATTGGCCTTGAGAGATGCGGGAATCGAGAAGTTCAACCTCGTCCCAGTTAGCAGTATCTATCCGCCAAACTGTGTAGAGGTTAGCAGAGAAGAAGGTTTAAAGGAGCTGAAACCCGGACAGATTGTCTTCTGCGTCATGGCTAAGTTCACGAGCAACGAGGAGGGTAGAACAATCTACGCAAGCGTTGGAGTTGCTATCCCCGAAGATAGAAATCTGAACGGCTACCTAACGGAGTACATGGGTTACTGCGAGGAAGACGAAGATGTAGGAAAGTACGCTGAGGAAAATGCCAGATACATGCTTGAGACGGCATTTGGTGTAAAGCCAGCGAGAGTTTTCAACGTCACAGCCAAAGCAAAAGTTGAGAAGTATACAACCGTTGTTGCTGCTGCTGTTTTCATCATCTAATCGTAAACCTCGCAGGTTCAACCCTTTCACTCTTACATTTCGGACACCTTGTTGCTTTGGGCTTGCTGAATTCAAATCCGCAGTTTTTACATCTCGGCGGAATCATCATTAACCTTTTACCCTTCCTTCTAACGATCTTTGCAATCCTATCCAAAATGGAATAGATGTCTTTTTCTCTCTCAGGTTCTAAGCCGAGTTTGTAGCAGATTTCTTTTGTAGTCAAAACCTCCTTTTCAAGCAAGTCGATTATTTCCTCTAAGAGTGTTTTCTCCATGTCGCAAATTGGAAAACGATTTATATAATCCTTGCAAGTTCGAAGCATGGCCAAAATTTACTACGACGATGATGCGGATTTGAGCTACCTTAAGGGCAAGGTTGTTGCCATTTTGGGGTACGGAAGTCAGGGAAGAGCGCATGCTTTGAATTTGAGGGATTCTGGCGTTGATGTTATTGTCGGGCTTTACAAGGGTAGCAAGAGCTGGAAGGTTGCTGAAGAGGATGGAATGAGAGTTGAGGAAGTAGAAAGGGCTGTTGAGGAAGGAGACGTGATAATGTTTCTGATTCCAGACATGGTTCAGCCTGAAGTTTACAAGAGACTTGTAAGGGATAAACTCGAAGAAGGGGACATGCTGATGTTTGCTCATGGATTCAACATACACTACAACCAGATAGTTCCGCCAGAATTCGTTGATGTAACAATGGTGGCTCCGAAAAGCCCGGGACACCTAGTCAGGAGGATGTTTGTAGAAGGGAAGGGAGTTCCAGCGTTATTGGCTGTTCATCAGAATTACACAGGAAAAGCTTTGGAGATCGCCTTGGCTTATGCGAAAGCAATAGGATGTACGAGGGCTGGAGTTATCGAAACTACGTTTAAGGAAGAGACTGAAACCGACCTCTTCGGAGAGCAGGTTGACTTGTGCGGTGGCGTTACGGAGTTGATCAAAGCTACTTTCGAGACTATGGTTGAGGCTGGATATCAGCCAGAAGTAGCCTACTTTGAAGCTCTGCATGAGCTAAAGCTGATAGTCGATCTAATATACGAAGGAGGACTTATGAAGATGTGGAACGCTGTCAGTGAGACGGCCAAGTATGGTGGATTGACGAGAGGGAAGAGAATAATCAACGAAAGTGTTAGGGAAGAGATGAAAAAAATCTTAAAAGAGATTCAAACTGGCGAGTTTGCAAGGGAGTGGATTCTCGAAAATAAAGCTGGAAGACCAGTTTATAACAAGCTTTTGGAGATGGAAAAGGAGCATCTGATTGAGAAGGTCGGAGCCAAGTTAAGGAAGATGATGCCTTGGTTGGAGTAGCGAAAGGATTTTAAACATCAAATTTCTATCTAGCACCTAGCTCCGGTGGTGTAGCCCGGTCAATCATACGGGCCTTTCGAGCCCGTGACCCGGGTTCAAATCCCGGCCGGAGCACTTTTCAAATTTATAAACTCTTTTATGACATCGTAAACATCCTACGCAAATGCTAATAGCTGTAGAAGGAATAGACGGTTCTGGTAAGACGACGATCGTAAGATTCCTCGTTGAAGAGCTTAAAAAGAGAGGATACGATGTCGTAGCCTTTAAAGAGCCTACGGACAGCGAATACGGTAAGAAAATCAGACAAATTCTTAAAGAGAGAAAGATCAGTCCGGAGGAGGAGCTTAAACTTTTCATAAAGGATAGGGAGTTTAACGTCCGAAACAACATCTTGCCAGCCCTGAAGAGTGGAAAAGTTGTGATCATGGATCGTTACTACTACTCAACGATAGCCTATCAGGGAGCTCTGGGTTTGGACATTGGAAAGATAAAGACGTTGAACGAGCAATTTCCCAAGCCAGACTTGGTTATAATCCTTGATGTAAGCCCTGAGACAGCTTTAAAGAGAATTAAAGCTAAGAGAAAACCAGATAGATTTGAGGATCTTGAATACCTTAGAAAAGTGAGGAATATCTTTCTCAGTTTGAAGAACAACATCGTTGTGATTGATGCGGAGAGAGACATTGAAGAGGTTAAGAGAGATGTTCTGAAAGTTGTGCTTGAGCACTTGGAAAAGAGTTTTAAGAGGAGTGGAGGAATGTGAGCATGAGAACTACCCTCGGCTTACCTGCGAACGTTGAAGGAGTTTTAGCCTATCTGTTTGGACCTCTGGGCGGTATAGTTCTACTTCTGATAGAGAGAAACCACTTCGTTCGATTTCATGCAATGCAATCAACTGTTACTTTCATCAGCCTCTGGATTCTTGCTGGAATTTCGAGGTTTGTTCCCTTCGTAGGCTGGATCTTGACGGGATTGGTAAACATAGTCGCTGTAGCCTTTTGGATTGGGGGGATTTACAAGGCCTACTGCAGAGAATACTACAAGTTCCCGTTTTTCGGAGATTTGGCTGAAAGCTTGCTCAGACTTTTTTGAGCTTTGATATGAAGAATCCTGTGCAGTCATGTAAGTGTGGAAAAGTTCTAACGACCTTATCCCAGAAAGGAAAAACCTTCCCTCTGAACTCCCTAATCCCTCTAACTCCGATAACGGGTTTGACTTCTTCAACCTTGAAGAACTCGGATGCAAACATCACGTTTTCTTCATTTTCATCAAAAGTTATTGAGCAGGTTGAATAAACCATTATACCACCGCTCTTGAGGTTTCTGAAAGCGTTCTTAATCATTTTCCTCTGCACATCTATCGTTTTGAGGTACAACTCCCTATCAAATCTCCACTTCACACAAGGATAACTTCTGAAGCTTCCAGTTGATGAGCACGGAGGATCGACTAATACTTTATCAACATCTCCAACTTTAATCTTACAACCATCTGCAAGCCTGCACACTACATTCTTAACTCCCAACTGCTTCATCTTAGCCTTCATCCTTTCCAACCTTTCAGCTGAGTTATCTACGGCTATTATCACACCCTTGTTTTCCATCATGCTCGCTATGTGGCTCGCTTTTAAGCCCGGAGCAGAAGCTAGATCCAAAATTATTTCGTCCGGCTGTGGGTCTAAAACGTGCGAAACAAAACATGAAGCCAGATCTTGGACAACGTACTTTCCTTCGCTGTGCCAATCCAAAACTGATGGATGCTTCTCATATTTCACAGCCTTGAACACCTCTGGTAAAGGCGTCTCCTCAATCTCAACCCCACTATTCTCCAAATACCTTCTAACTTCCTCAATATTAGCTTTCAGCTCATTTACTCTAACGTAAACGCTCTGCTTCTCGTTGTTAGCCTTCATAAGCTTTATAGCTTCATCCTCACCAAGCATATCGATTGCATATCTGACAAACCACTCGGGATGCCAGTATTCCAAAGCTAATCTTTTAACCTTGCCCAGTTTCCTAAACCTCCTTTCATAATCGAACTTCTCAGCCCTCCTGAGAACGGCATTTGCAAGAGACGCCATCTTCAAGTTGAACCTCTGTTTGACTATCCTAACTATTGAATCCGTTGCTAAAGCCGGATGTACACCTTTGAAGTGCATTTCGTAAACTCCGACTCTGAGCAAATTTTTGAATACAGTATTCTGCTTGTCAAACTCTCTAAAGCAGTTCCTTAAGATGAAATCGATCAAGTTTAGCCTCTTTTCAATCTCGAAGACGTAAGCGTGAACGGAACTCCAGATAGCGTGATCACTAATTTTACCACTCAAACATCTCTTTATAGCCTCCTTCTCCGACAACTTCGTCTCCTCTATAACTTTGAGGACTTCAGCCACCAGCTCTTGCGTGTAGATCATCTTAAGCTGGGAGTAGAATCTTTGAGTTTAAATTTTTGTCTGAAAAGCTTTTATAGGAGTTTGTGAAAGATATTACATGGCTTTGTTCGATTGGGGAACTTACAACGGTAAAAGCAAGCTTCATGTTGCAGAACTTTTGGGAATGCGTTTGACTGAAATTCCTCCATACGATTTTGTCAGGAGGAAATACGGAGAGGAGTATTTTAGGGAATACGCTGAGCTTTCGAAGGCTTTTGTAACTGTTACCGCTCATGCCCCCTACTACAGCACGGTATCTGAGGATGATAGGGTTTTGGAAGGAGCTAGGAGGGGTTTGATTTCCGCAGCTAAAAAGGCTGAAATTGCAAATGCAGAAATCTTTAATTTGCATTTAGGAGGAAAGCTTGACGATCTTGACAGGACAATCGAAATTGCGAGCGAAACAATAAGGGAGATTCTAAAGAACACTGAAAAAATCAAGATTTCTCTCGAAACAACGTATTCAAAATACCTTTTAGGTTCTCTTGACGAAATAAAGGCTATAATGGAAACGCTGAACTCTGAGAGAGTAATCCTATCGTTACAGCTTGAGAACGACTGGATGAGAGAAAAGGAGGTTTACAGAACTGGTCTGTTTAGCATAGCGGATAAGGAAACGGATGAAGCTTTCTGGTACAATATACTCAAGAGAGCTTTAAACATGTGTCCAGACTATCTCTCCCTGAGATTTGCTCAGGTTACGGGTGTGAAGTTGAGAGGGATGGTCGTAAAGAAGAGAGTTCCATTGGGAATGGGACATCCGAACGCTGAAATCTTGACAAAAGCCCTAGCTAAATTCATAATTAAGGAGATTCACGAAGAAGATCTATCGACTGAAATACACCTCATATACACTGGACTTCCAGAGAACAAGTATGTCGACTGCGTAAAGCTTTACTCAATGCTTGCCAACGAACTGGTTCCGTATCTACAATGATAGAGCTTAGAGATTATCAGAAGGAGGCAATCGAACATGCTCTAAAGGCTAAGAGATCAACCCTCGTATTACCAACTGGAACTGGTAAGACTGTTATTGGTGCATTTTTTTTAAAGAAACTTTTTGAGAGTGGTAAAATAAAGAAGGCAATAGTTCTCGTCCCTACGCGGATACTTGTAGAACAAACCCACAATTTTTACAGGAGTTTGGGATTGAATTCTGAAAAGATATACGGGATATTCAGTAAGGATGTTAGGGCCGAAGTGTGGAAAAAGGCTAGGATTGCAATTTCAACGCCAGAAACAGTTTACAACGATCTTGATGTCATTGGGAAAGTTGATGCTGTTGTTGTGGATGAGTGTCACCATGCGGTAGGTGACGATGCTTATGCCAAGGTTTTGAGGGAGATAGATTGCGAGTACAGATTGGGATTATCTGCATTTATACCAAGGAGAAGGAGGAAAGAAATAGAGGAGTTAATTGGAGAGATGAGGGAATGGAGCGTTGAAAGTTTAAGGGGCTATGTAGCTGAATGGATTGGAGAAGTATTCGAAACTAAGTTTAACAAGAAAGAAATGGAAATATACGACGAGATAGATAGGAGGAGATGTAAGGCGAAAAGTTCAGATAAGCTTGTATACACGTCAGCTTTGAAGTTCTTTGCCAAAGATGGTGCTTTAGCTTTGAAGGAGAGTTTGAGTAGAGAGACCAAGCTATCGAAGCTCTTGGAAGATTTGAATGATGAAATAATGAAGTTAAGAGACTTGCACAAGCTAAACTACCTCTTCAGAGCTTTAGAACTTTACGAAGGCTTTGAAAAATCGATAGTTTTTGTTGAAAGGGTTATCGTTGCGAAAAAGCTGTTTGAGATTCTCAGTAAGGATTTCGATACAGCTTTAATTGTTGGAAGGAAGAAAAGGAGAGAGGAGGATTTGGAGCGGGCTAAAGAAGCGAAAGTAGTTGTATCTACTTCAGCTGGAGAGGAAGGTGTTGACTTACCTACAGCAGATCTCTTAATAAACTGGTCAAACACCTCAAGTCCCCTCAGGTTCATTCAGAGACACGGTAGGATAATGAGAAAGGTGGGAAGACCGGTAAAGTTTGTAGTTTATCTTGTAACGCCCGATACGATCGATGTAGACGATTTACTTGCATCGGCGGAGCAGGCTAAAAGGATAATAGATGTAAACATTGATAAAAGTACCCTTGAGGAGCTTTGGAGGGCATCGAGGAGGAGAAAGATAATAGAACTTTTGACAGAGCCAATGCCGATAGAGTGGTTGGTTGAGATAAGCGGAAGAACTTTAGCTGAGGTAAGATTTGCGCTGAAGAAGGCTTGCGAGGAGGGAGAAGTGGTCTATATCTATACGCACTTAGGGAAAACTTACATTAGAGTCGATCACATAGACAAGCTCGAAAGATTTTCTAGTTATCTCAACCCCGTGTGGGAGGGGAAGGCTAAGATAAACGGTAGCGTTAGAGGGGATTATTCAAAGCTTAAGTCAAGGATTGAAAGGAAATTACCACTTCAAAAGCTTGAGGTTGTTGTTGCGAAGAAGGTTGGTGACGTCATAGAGTATAATCACAGAGTTTACAACTTCAGAATATCAAGCCCAAAAGTGCTCGACATAGTTCTGAGGAATGCTCTTTCCAACTTTTGACAAAGAAAAACGTCAAATGACGACCATCTGAGCATGCCAGCAATCTTCAATCTTCAACACATTCTCCTTATCAATTATCCCCATCTCTATTGCCAACTGAACGGCCCTCCTACCAGTTATGTTAGCAATCGTCGCAATTCTCAAGGCCCTCCTTACCTCATCTTCATCAACATCTTTTTCTCCGTAGAAACTCTCCTTTACCTCTATTTTCAGATCGCCCTCTCTAAACGTCTTACCGACTATCTCGGAATCACAAACGGCAACTACTATCTCTCCCTTTACTCTGTAAACCTTGAGCCTGAACTTCACTAAGATTGTTTATGTTATTGAGTATATTATCCTTCTCGTCAGGTGTAAATTAGATAGATTAGGATTGAAGTTAGACGTGCAAGCCCTTAGCGGGATACTTAGCTCCACAGGCCTGACATCTAATCATTAATACTCTCTCTTCTCTAATTAATTCGGTATCTGGTGCACCACACTCCTTGCAAATGACGTATCTTCTGACGTAATCGTCTATCTCCTTCTGAATTTCTTCCTGTGTGAACTTACCCTGCAAAACTAACCTGCCAGCTTCCAAAAATCCTGCAGTACCCAAAGATCGAACGAGGTATTTGAACAGATGCTCTTCATCCCTGTTCAAAGCCTTAGCAACCTGTGAGAAGTTCTTGATGATCGTCCTGTTTCCTTCTCTTTGAGCTCTAACTTTTGGAATCTCAAATCTTTCGGATTTCACAACCTTTTTCTTTGGCAACTCCCTAAAAGCCCTCTCAAGCAGTTCCTCATAGCTTAGCATGTAGTCAACTTCGCTTCAAGTTCTTAAAGTATTCGCAAAAACTTTTAAAGGGACATTCCTCGCAGAGAGGTTTCAAAGGCTTACAGACAGTTTGTCCAAATCCAACAAAGGCCTTGTTCAATCTGCTCCAAAGATCCTTAGGAACGATTTTTTTCAGTTCTTTTTCAGTCTCTTCTGGCCTTTTGGTTCTGACAACACCCAGCCTGTTCGCTATCCTGTGTACATGCGTATCGACTGCAATCGCTGGCTTTCCCAGATGAGCCAAAACTATATTCGCAACTTTTCTCCCAACTCCCGGTAGTTTTAGCAGTTCCTCCAAGTTATCCGGAACCTTACCTCCGTAATTGTTAACCAAAACTTCTGCAAGCTTCTTCAAATTCTTAGCCTTCGTTCTGTGAAAACCTACTGGCTTTATGAGTTCGTCGATATCATCTTCTGAAAGTTTTAGCAAATCTTCGGGCTTCTTCACAACTGAAAACAGCTTTCTCACAGCTTTGTGAGTCTGCTCATCCTTGGTCCTCGTACTTAATATAGCAGAAACTAGAACCATAAACGGATCGTTTAAATTCATCTCATAAACGGGAGCCTTTCTTTCCCTTCCAATTTTCTCCATCGTTTCGACAATCCAATACCAGTTCATTTGAACGGTTTAGGATTTATCTTAATTTAAAATTCTTGCAAAAAATCTTGGATCAAGCTAAACCGTGCTCCTCCAAAAATTTCTTCATGTTCCTCCAATGTCCACCCATCCAGTAGAGTTTCTTACATCTCTCACAATACCAAAGCTCGAACTTTTCTCTCAAATCCTCTCTTATTCCTTCCCTTTTCATAACCTCCAAGGCCTCCTTGTCGCTCGGCTTTCTTAAAGGTGTGTTGCAGATGCTACACCTATCCATTCTAAGCTCGTATCTAAGCCCAAGAACTTTCAGTTCCTTCAACTGCTCTTCAAGCCTGTTTGACCTTATTAGAAATACGGGCCTTATGCCTTTTGCCCGATTGTAAAGCTCCCTATCCCTCGTAAGCAGAATTCTATCCCTAAACTCGTTGATTAAGAACGAGTCTTCGTCACCCTCTACTTCGATATCTCCAGCGTACAAGGTGTCATAACCGAACAACCTTAACCAAATTGCAAGTCTTTTGAGCATCCTGTCGCAGATGAACTTACTCAAGCCCCAACCACCACCTCCAGTCGGACTTTTTTATAACCTCTGCAAGCTTCTTAGCGGTTTCAGTCTTGAATTTTACGTTTTTAGTGTAGAGCATTGCTGATGGATGACTTTCAGAGTACTCCTTAGCTTGTAGAAGTAGCTCAAGCTGATCAGCATCTTTAACGTAATCCATGAGCTCGTTCATTGCCTTCTTTAGCTCTTCAGCGAAAGGCATAAGCTGTATTTGGTCCTCTAAAGCATCTCTATCAACTCTAACATACCTCCTAGAAAGCTTGTGCAAATCCAAGATTCTCGACTCGTTTAAATCGTGAATCAATCCAAGGAGACAGGCTTTGCAAGCTTTATCAAAGTCCTTTGTTTCCATGTATGCAATTAGAGATGCTATGAGAGCTGTTCTAAAGCTGTGCTCAGCAACGCTCTCAGGGTTCTTTATTCCTACCTTGAACCAGCCTGAACGTGGGATCAGCTTGAGAGTCCCTGCTTCAAACATCAGCTTAACAATTTCCTCCATGAATGCACTTAGTTGCAGGTTAAATAAATGATTACTCAAGTATCCGTGTAACGGGTAATGAGTCCACGAGTTGCTTGAAATAAGGACTTCTAAAGTTTCTTGGAATTTGGTAAAGCTCGCAAGAGGTTTTGGGTAACGGGCTCGCCGGGAGTTGAACCCGGGTCGAGGGGTCCGAAGCCCCTCAGGATGTCCGCCTACCCCACGAGCCCTTAAACGTATCTGGCAAACAATATTTAAATACTTTGAACGTGCATCAAATCAGTCTATCAACTTCCCTTATCGGCTTCCCAGCTTTCGTAGGTGGCGCAAGGTAGTCGAGAAACTTGCCGAATGGAATTCCGTACAACTTGAATGTAACTCTTATCGGTGAAAGTATTGCATCCTCATCCGTAAAGTTGACCTTTCCTATGTATGCAGTCTGCTTGTTCAGAAATACTGTAGTCTCGTTGTTGCTCTTACCCTTTAAAAGCTCAGTCCTAGCTGTATCCAGTATCCTCTGTCTTCTTAAAAGATCTCTAAACTTTCTCAAGTCCCAAGCTTTCGCTCTTAGTGTATCTCCTTCTATTGTGATATCGGCATCTGGGAAGAGGTTTTTTACGGCTTGAACAACCTTATCAACGTCTTCAGTTGGATTAACCTTAGTCTCTATTTCTACCTCAACCTTCTTGGCCAACTGCTCGAGCAAGTCCCTAACTTTCTCTCTGAACTCATCAAGACTTGATGTGTTCTCTATAGTAAAATCCGCTATCTCCAAAGCTTTTGCAAGATTCCAAGATAACTCCCTCCTATCCCTCTCCTTAAGCTCCTCTATATTCTTTACATCGTCGCTCCTCTTCCTCTTCAAAGCCCTCTGAAATCTAACCTCAAGCGGAGCTTCAACAGCTATAAGTATGAAGTCATCAAAAGCCTTCTTAAAAGCCTCAACCTCTGCAATTCCCCTTATCCCATCAACGACAACAACACCCACATCTTTCCCCTTCTCCCTTATGAGAGGAATGCATCTCTTGGCTATTGCATCCATTCCTTCCTTTTCCCTTAACTCGTTTGCAATCTTACCCAGAACTTCATCTGTAAGAGGTAAGTTTCTCTTTTTAGCTTCCTCTCTAACGACATCGCCCATACACACAACTGGAATTCCCATCTCCTCGGCAACTTTTGAAGCTGTGGTTTTACCGCTCAGGGGTAATCCGACAAAAGCTATAACTCTCATAATCAGCCGTCAGTGGGATGATTTATAAATTCAGCCTCACCCATATCTGAGCTCCTTTCGGAACCTTAACTTTTAAGGGTTTTTCAAACTCCTCAGCCTTTTCCAAGACCCATGCATAAAGCTTGGAATCTCCAGCGTATCTCTTCAAAACTTCATATTCAACCCTATGCTTCTCTTCATGCTTCGATAGTTCTTCAACCGTGAAAGGTCCTAAGACGTCTACGAGCTCGACCTTACCTACTACGAAACCCTTACTTATTATGTATATCTCCCCTCTAACGTTCGTCCTCCTCTTCCTGATCTCCCAAATCTTCAACCCCTTAACTATCATCGATGCGTAAGGCTCCTTAACTATCAACCCCAGCTTCATCTATCGAACTTTTGCAAAACGTTATTTTAACATTTGACCACTTACAGGCGATGATCTGCAAAGTCGTCGATAGAGAGATTCCAAAGTACAAGCACAGATGGTTCGGGACTTTAACTGTTGAATGCAATGGTGAGCAGTTTGTTCTCTATTCCGCTGGAATTTCCAAGTGGATAAAAGTAGGTGAAAAGATCGAATTGATTCCGAAAGCGAAGCCAAAGGTCATAAGAGGTGTCAACACCTTCCTGTTTGAAGATTACGAACTCTACAAGTTTTACAACGGAGAGAAGATTAAGGTCTGGCCTTACTGGGTTAAAGACGTGGAGTTGCCGAGATACAATCCTTTTGGCGAAGAGATATACAGATATAAGATAAGGGCAAGAGAAGCCGTCTTCGAATCCGATTTTGAAGCTATCGCTGAGCTTGAGCAGTTCCACTACGCTTCCGAGAAGGAGAAAGTGGCAATATGGAGATGTGAGAAGTGCGGTGAAATTGTTGAGGCAAATACAAAGCCGAAGTGTCCAAAATGCGGAGAAGACATGACTATTGCTGAAATAAAAGGTTCTACTCCTGCATCACGCTTCCTAGTACTAGAACTCTTGAACAGAGAGGCTTATGAGCCAAAATTCTTGGCTTACGTTCGTGTAGATCCACCAATACCTCTCATGCATCGTAGATTGCCGGATGGAAGAATAGAGAGAAATATAAGAGAAAAGGTATTCCCCCGAGACTGGTTTCATCCAGTTTACAGCCCAGAGCTCTTGATGAGAAAGATGTTCAGGGAACTCAAGAAGATGTACAGTAAGAGAGTCGCTAGGCACAAGCTCTGGGAGATTGCAACTTTAAAAGCTTTGGATATTAGCAATACAGCCTGCTCTAGAATTGCGAGAGTCGTTGTGCATCCAGATTACCGATCAGACGGGATTGGTGTTACAGCTGTAAAGCTTGCAATTGAATGGATAGCCGAAAGGAGAATTCCAGAGATGAGAAAAAAGAAACATTTGGTTGAGACCATAGCCCAAATGGCTAGATTCAATCCGTTCTTTGAGAAGGTCGGATTTAAGTATGTCTGGGACTCTGCCTCTGGAAGGCCAGTTTTGTATTATCCTCTGACGGATGAAGCGAAGAGTTATCTGGAAAAATTCCTTAACACAGACGAATTCGCAAGAATTCACGGCGGAAGACTCTGCGTTTCCAAATACGGAAGAGTTGAAGGACTTAGGAAGCCTATAATTTTCAAAAACGTTTCTAAAGTTTTCGAAAGCAAACTCGATATAAGGAACGTCAGCGAGGAGATAAGGTTCCTGCTTTCCGCATTTGGAGTAAAGTCGAGGGTTATTCAGAGATGCGTTATAAGAAATGCAAACTTTGAAATTAAGCCGGGAGAAGTTGTTGCAGTTATCGGTGCGAGCGGTGCTGGAAAAACAACACTTCTGAGACTGATTTACGGCGCAATAACAGGTAAAGATAAGCCAACATCCGGTGAAATAGAAGTAGAGAAATGCAAGGTTTCGGCTTTAATCCCCCAAGAGATAGAGCCCGAATTTGGAGATGAGAGCATAATAGAGCATATCTACAGAAAATGCGGTGATCTTCAGCTGGCAGTCGAAATACTGAACAAGTCTGGACTGTCTGATGCGGTTTTGTATAGGGCAAAGTTCTCAGAGCTTTCAACCGGTCAGAAGGAAAGAGCCAAACTTGCATCTCTCTTAGCTGAGAAGCCCAGTCTAATTTTAATCGATGAGTTTGCATCTCACTTGGACACTCTAACGGCCATGAGAGTTGCCAAGAAGTTTGGGGAGCTTGTAAGAAGTGCTGGAATAACCGCTGTAATTGTAACGCATAGAAAGGAAGTTATAGAAGCCATGGGCGTTGATAAGGTGATATATGTCGGATACGGAATCACAAAGGTCGAGAGCTATGATCGTTCTGTTCGTCTGTAGAGGTAACGCCTCACGTTCTCAGATGGCTGAAGCCATATTCAATTACTTAGCAAAGGGCAATTTCAAGGCTTTCAGTGCCGGATTAAAACCAGCTGAGAGAGTTTCAAGTAAGGCCAAGGCAGTTTTGAAGGAGATAGGAATTGAGTGGAACGGAAAGCCCAAAGCCCTTACAAGGGAGATGATCGAAGAAGCTGATATAATCGTTGCGATGTGTGAAGGAGATTTTCCAAAAGAGAAGACGATCTACTGGAACGTAGAGGATCCAATGGGTAAGGACTTGGAATTTTACAGGGCTGTCAGAGATGAAATATATCGAAGGGTTAAGGAACTTTTAAATAGCCTTGGTTCGAGTGTGATCAGTCCATGAGAATTGCATACAAGTTAGCATACGTAGGAACAAACTTCCACGGCTTTCAGTACCAACCAAACGTCAGAACAGTTGCAGGAGAATTGTTTAAAGCGTTCAGAGCTCTCGGAATAGATCCCAAAAAAGCGAAATTCAGGTGTGCTGGAAGAACTGATGCTGGAGTCCACGCATTCGGTCAGGTGATAGCTATCAACGTCGAAAAACCGATATTTCCAAGAATGTTCAACGCACATCTTCCGGAAGATGTAACCTTCTGGGCTTGGACCGAGGTAGATGAGAAATTCAATCCGAGACACGCTAAGAGTAGAACCTACGTGTATGTAATGCCCGCTGAGGGTTATGACATATCGGCTATGAGAAAAGCCAGCAAACTTCTCTTAGGCACTCACGATTTCTCGAACTTTACGAAGAAGTTTGGAGAGCGTAGGAGATGCATAAGAACGATATACAACGTTGAGCTCAGATTAGACGATGGGTTTGTCGTGCTCGAAATAGTCGGCAACGCCTTCACGTGGAATATGGTCAGATGCATAGTTTCAGCCTTAAGAGAGGTTGGAAGTGGTCATAGAAGTGTGGAATGGTTTGAGGACATGCTTAATCCAGAAAGGCATAGAGAAAGGATTGAGCCCGCACCAGCTTACGGTTTGATCTTAAAGGACGTTGAATACGAGGGTATTGAATTCGAAGTAGATGAATACGCTTGGAAAACTTTAATGTATAGGGTGAAAGAAATTGTGGAGTTTCACGGAACGATATACAAGCTCTTTTCGCAGTTTCAGGAGTAGACTAGGCTTTTATCTGATCTGGATTGAATCCCTTCTTTATCAGCAACTCCTTAACCCTTGCTACATGGTTTCCTTGAAGCTCTATGACTCCGTTTTTCACAGTTCCGCCACAAGCTAACTTTGTTTTCAGGAATTTAGCCAGTTCTTCAAGATTTATCTGTGATCCGTCTATCCCCTCTATTACCGTCACTTCCTTCCCGTACCTTCTTTTGACTACTTTTATCACGATCTGTTGCTGCTCCTTCGCTACCTCTTCACACACGCAGAGATCCTTTGGCAAACCACAAATCGGACATATGTCGCTCATTTTCCGCCTATACCCCCTCTACCTTTTATACATCCTCATGCAACAACAATTTTAAGTTTTCGGTGGTTTCGACTGGCATGGATGTTCCAGATATTGTGCTCAAGATTTGGGATAAGTACAGCTTACCCGAAAACGTTAGGAGGCATTGCTTAAAGGTTGCAGAAGTTGCTCTAAAAATCGCAAACAAATTGAAAGACAAATACGATATAGATTTTGAAGCTTTAAAACTCGGAGCTCTCTTGCACGACATCGGGAGAGCGATAACTCATGGAATAGAACACTTCGTTTACACAGGTGAAATATTGCGAAAGGAGGGGTTTGATGAAAAAGTTGTTAGAATTGCCGAAAGACACTTCTTATGCGGAATAACCAAAGAAGAAGCTAAGAATTTGGGAATAAATGTTGAAAGAGATTTCATGCCTGAAACGATAGAGGAAAAGATAGTATGCATGGCAGACAACCTCGTTAAGGGTGACAGAGAGGTTACGTTTGATGAGTTTATGAAGAGATTGGAAGAACTTAAAAAGAAGTATCCTGAGACTGCTTGGTTCACAGAGAGAACGATAGAAAGGGCTTTGAAGCTTAAAGAGGAGTTGAAACTGTGATTGCTGGAATAGACGTAGGCTTAAAAAGATGCCACATGGCCGTAATAAGGGAGAACAAAGTCGTTTACCTAGGTGAACTCAGATTAGATTTTCCGATCAAATTTGCTGGGATTGATGCACCCCTGACAATGCCCGAGAGAGGGTTCTTCAGAGAGTGTGAAAGGGAGCTACACAAGATAGGGGTAAGGATAATTCCACCGATTTTTCTCAAAAGAATTCACGAAATAGGAGTTAGAATTGCTGAAGAGCTGAGAAAGAAAAATGTTGAAGTCTTTGAAGTTTACCCTTACGCAACTCGCTGGATCCTCGGGATGAAATGGAGTAAAAAGAGAAAGGAAGGTAGATTTAAAATTTTGGAAGCTCTCAAAAATTACATTGATTTTCCGCCAACTGACGATCACAACGAGATAGACGCAATCTTATCAGCTTTAACCGTTAAGATGTTCCTAGAAGGTAAGGGGGAAGTTATTTGCGGAAGAGACGGGTGCATTCTCATTCCTCATAGAAGTCTTCTATCTCAATCCTCTTAAGTTCCCTTAGATACCCGATAGGAATACCCAAATCTTTTGCCATCTTCTTTAGCTTCTTGTCGTTTGTTATTAAGACGCAGTTTTTTGACCTCGCAAGCTCTATCAAAGCCAAATCCGTTCCGCTTGCCTCAATATCTACAACCTCACAGTACCTCTCTATCAAGCTCAGAGCGAACTTAGAAGCTTGTCTCTCCTTCCCAGTTAAAGAAATCTTCAATCTCTCCAGTTCCTCTACAACCTTGGATGGAACGTAGAACTTCTTAAAACCCATCTCCCTAAGTTGAGAAAAAATGTCAACTCTTTCGAGATAGGAGTACATTAGCACGTTCGTATCTATCACTGCACATCTCATACTATCGTTCCTGCTCCGATAAGCCTCCACCTTCCACCAACTCTCCTACTTATTGCAACCCTGTCACCTTTCTCAGCACAAACAGGTCTCTTAAGCTTAACCTCAACAATATCGTCCCTTGCAGACGTTACAGTTGCCACCGTAACAGCTGTCCCAACAACAAGCATAAGCACCTCATTCATCTTTATCTTTTCAACCTCAACATCCTCTTCAAGACCTACAACCCTTTCAAGCAACTTTACCTCCATTGTAAGCTCACTTAACACATCTGGCAGGTGTTCTGGGTATCCGAGAACATTACCTACGAGTTTGTCACTCTTTGTAAGGAATGGATCGAGCTTCGTAGCGACTCCTATCAATCCTCCGGGTGTTGCCTCTTCAACATACCTTCCAGAGGCCATTATGCTCACAACCTCAGTTCTGAGGGGTTGCCAGTTGCCCCTATCATCCTTTATACCCGGTCTAATTTCAATTTCATCTCCAACTCTGAGTCTTCCTCTCGCCAAAGATCCTCCTACCACACCACCTACTAAGTCTTCTGGCTTAGTCCCCGGTTTGTTTACGTCGAAGCTTCTTGCAATGTGCATAAGAGGTGGAGAATCCAAATCCCTCTCAGGGGTTGGAATTGTTTCCTCGATTGCCTGAATGAGTGCATCAATGTTTATTCTCTGCTGTGCGGATATGGGTATTATAGGAGCGTTTTCTGCAATCGTACCTTTTACAAACTCCTTGATTTCTCTGTAATTCTCTAAAACCCTCTCTTTGCTAACCGTATCAATCTTATTTTGGGCTATAACTATTTTATCAACTCCTATTATTTCCAAAGCCATTAGATGTTCCTTGGTTTGCGGACGAGGACATTTCTCGTTGGCTGCAATGACGAGAACTGCTCCATCCATCAGTGCAGCACCGCTCAGCATCGTAGCCATTAACATTTCATGTCCGGGAGCATCTACAAACGAGACAGTTCTCAAAATCTCGGTTTTTACACCGTGAATCGGGCAAATTCTCTCGGTTGTGTAAGCTTCTGGTTCGTTACACATCGGACACTTTCTAAAGGTAGCATCTGCGTAACCTAACCTTATTGTAATTCCCCTTTTCAACTCCTCACTGTGTCTGTCAGCCCAAACACCAGTTAAAGCATAAACCAAAGTGGTCTTACCGTGATCAACGTGACCGACCATTCCGATGTTCACTTCAGGTAGTGGAACTTCCTCCTCCATGAAATCCAAATCGGGAGGAGATATTTAAAGACTGTTATTTTTCAAAACACTTTATAAATCACTCAAAAACATTTTTCGCTATCTCATCATCCTTGAGATAACAGCTTGGATCTTCACCCCATAGATCTCCAGCCCTCATAGCCCTCAACCTGAATCCTCCACAGACGCTCTTATAGGCACATCTTCCGCACCTTCCTTTCAATATCCACTTACCTCTAAGTTCATTTAGTAGGGGATCGTTGAACCAAATATCCTTGAAATTCCTCTCCTTCACATTTCCACAGCTATAATCCCACCAGAACTGGTTTGGATGAACTTCACCAAATGGATCGATGTTTACAAGATTTCTACCGCTTCTATCTCCACCCCTGTACTTCAAGAACTCGTAAGCTTTGAAAGCCAAATCTTCATCGATCTCCCTAAGCTTCAAGCAGAAGTAAACTCCGTCACAGGGATTATCCACAGTTAAAATTTCACCATCAAATTCAAACGCTCTCTCAAAAAGGTAGTCAATCACATTTCTTCTCACATCGTTTGGCACATCTATGCTGAAATCCGCTCTACCAGACGGAACGAGATGATACATGCAGAACCTTTCAACTCCTAAATCCTCGCAAAGATCCAAAACGCCCTCAACCTCTTCACTGTTGAACTTTGTAAGAGTAAACCTCACACCACTCAAAATTCCAGCGGATTTTACACTCTTTAAACCTTCAACAGCTCTTTCAAAAGCACCGTCAACGCCCCTAAACCTGTCGTGAACGTCCTTCAATCCATCCAAGCTTATACCGACATAGCTAAAACCGGCATTTTTCAGCATTTCTGCAGTATTATTATCTATGAGAGTTCCATTCGTCGAAAGAGCTTTTATAACCTTACAGTACCTAGCTATCTCAAACAGATCTTTTCTGAGCAAAGGCTCACCACCGCTGAAGAGTACAAGTACAGCCAATTCGTTTAACTCTTTAACGACTCTTACAGCTGTTTCCGTATCTAGCTCTTCCCTTTGATTGGCATGGGCATAGCAGTGAACACACTTCAAATTGCATTTTGCAGTCAAGTTCCAAACTACGACTGGTCTAAAGCTCTCCTTTAACTCTCTAAGCCGCCTTGGGATATGCTCATCACTTCTATCATAGGTAATTTCCCTTGAAACTGTCGCCTTTCCCTTAACCATTTTGCTCAGACTTATCACGCATCGAGTTCCACACAGGTTAATAATTGTTTTTCTCAAGCGAAATAAACGTTCAATCTTTGATCTTTAAACTCTGCTTTAATTACATCCTTCAAGGCTAGGGATTGAGGTAGAAATACTATTCTCTTCCAGTTCTTTGCAATTACTATGAGCTCTTCTCCTCTCTTCAGAAGTTTCAAGTCTTTCTTTTCAATGAAGGGGACATTTATTGAAAGAACAAAATAATTGCCTTCCTTTTTGATTTCCATCGGTTTGTGATAGTGGAAAACTTCTGTAGGATCTCTTTCACCGTATATTTCTTCAGCCAAGCTTTCAAGCTCTTTACCGACTACCTCCTTGTCTTTAAATTGAACTTTAAATATTGGTATGGGAAACCTTTCCGCAATCTCATTCAAATAGCTTCTCTGAATTTCTATCCATTTCGAGAAGTATTCTCCGACGCTCTCTGGAAAGACCTTGTTTACAATAACACAGTCAACTCTGTAACCGAACAAATTCAAGTACGTGAATGCTCTTTCAGATTCTCTTATCACCATCTTTTCAGGATTCATTACGATCCTAACAGTAGTTATGTCACTTTCAAGAATTTCTTTCAGCTTCCCAATCTTAACGTAAAGCTCCTGAATTTTATTTAGGACTTCCTCGGAGGGTAAAGGCACATTTATTATGGGTTCGGCTATAGGTTTAACAAGCTTCAAGATTTTCTTCTCTATTCCGAAGAATCTGTTCATGTACCATCTCGCAACTTCAGGAACGCTCAAAAGCCTCAGCGTTTCTCCAGTTGGAGCACAGTCAAGTATTATAACGTCGAAATCTCTCTTCTCGTAATGTTCTAGTAGGTGAAGAAGGCTTGCAAGTTCGTCAAAGCCCGGAAATATTGCAAGTTCTTCAGCGACAACATCCTCTATTCCCTGTGACTTAAAGAATATTGTCAAATATTCTTTTATGACGTTCCAATGTCGCTCAAGCTCGTATTCGACGTTTACCTCCATCGCATAGAGGTTTTCAGTTACCTCCGTTGGATACGGATTGAGTTCCTTCTGAAAGGCATCGGATAAGCTGTGAGCGGGATCTGTTGATATTATCAGCGTTCTATAGCCTAGCTTAGCTGTTTTCAAGGCAGTTGCGGAAGCTATTGTTGTTTTTCCGACTCCTCCCTTTCCGGTAAACAGAATTATCCTCATGCTTTCAGTTGGTATGCGGTATTTATTACCTCCCCCTCTCTCGCGATGTAGTAACTCAAATCTTTACGTCTTCTCAAGTATTTAAGTATCTCATCCTTGACTTCCAAAGCCATGGGATACATGTGAACGAACACTATTTTCTTAGCTTTACAGACATCCAAGAGGTCTGCAAAGCTTTCGGGGGTTGTATGGTCATTTGTCTCGTATCCGAATGGTAGAGACATCTCGTGGATTAGCAAATCGCACTCTACACTCAAAACATCTTCGATCGGATAAGTGTCTCCACTAACAACTATTGTAACGTTTCCATCGCTTACAACGTAAGCTTGGCTTTCAATGGAGTGCTTTGTTGGAATAGCCTTAACATCAAACTCTCCAACTTTGAATGACCTAGTCTCGTGAACATCAAATTTTAACTTTCTCCTCAAGTAGGCGTAGCTTTCCAGAGCGGACTCAAGAAAAGCTTTCGTCCCTCTCACACCATAGATATCCAGCTTTTCGTAGCCTAAGAGCCATCTGGCCTTTAGAAGTGGTATCAGGTCGGAGTTGTGGTCGGAGTGATTGTGAGTTATCAGAACTGCATCCAAATCAAAATCTAGCCTTGCAATGCTCCCAGCACCGATGTCAACTGCAATTTTAGTATTCTCTCCTTCCAAAACGATGCAACTCTGGATTCCTTTAACAGCTGTTCCAACACCGACAAACTTCACGAGCATGGCATAATGTTTAACAAGGGAGTTAAGTGTTTTCATGAAGGTCGCGATACTTAGACCTGAGCATGTCGCAAGTGAAACTGTTGATATGTTTAAGAAGCAGGGTTTTGATGTAATTTCGATACCGTTTATAAAGATCGTTCCGAGAAATTTCGAATTCGATCCGAGAAATTATGACGTTTTGATAGTGACGAGCAGAACTGCTGCAAGAATTGTCGTTGAGAAGGGAATTAAGCACGAAAATGTCATTGCTATAGGTAAGAAGACCGCTGAGGAGTTAAGAAAGGCTGGAATACATGCAAAGATTCCTACGAGATTTGATTCTACAACACTGTACGAGGAGTTCAAGGACGAACTTAAAGGCAAGAGAGTAGCAATTCTTAGAAGCAATAGAGGAGATCCAATTCTGCTAAACCTACCAAATGTTGATGAAGTAATCCTCTACGACATAGAGTTTGAGTGGGGTGAAAAGCAGAAGAAATTTTTGAATGATTTAGACTTCGATGTGATAGTTTTTTCGAGTAGGATGACCGTTAAAAGCTTCTTTGGTCTTGCAGATCATCTCGGCATCGACATCGTCGAGAGGCTCAAGGATAAAATTGTAATAGCCATAGGCCCTCCAACAAGAGAGGAACTTAGCAAATACGGAATTGAAGCTTTAATGCCGGAGGAGTGGACGTTTGACAGCATTTTGAAGCTCTTGAAAAGTATAAAAACAGAACAAAAGTCGTAGTTGCATGAAGATTGCTGTTATAGGTGGCGGTAATCTGGGTAGCGCATTGGCTAAGGCTCTCGTTAAAAAGTACGATGTCGTTGTTACAAGGAGAAACCCTGAAAAGATAGATTTCCTGAGGGAGTTGGGATGCGAGATTACGAGCGATAACGCTAAGGCCGTGCAAGATTCTGACATTGCACTGTTAACAGTCAAAAAAGATCACGTCAAAGAAGTTCTGAGCGAAATACCTAAAGATAAGATAACTGTGAGTTTCGTAGCCGGTTTGACGTTTAAAGAGCTTGAAATGGTTTTAAAGAAACCCGTAAAGGCTATGACAATGCTTTCAGCTGAATTCGGAAAGGGTTTCTCAATTTACTACTCAAAGCTGGTGGATGAAGACAACGACCTCGTTGAGAGAGTTCTTTCCTGTTTCGGAGATGTTTTTAGAGGAGAGGAGAAGGATGTTGATAATTTGACAGCGTTTGCAAGTTCACTGGCATTCATACCTAAAATTTACGAGGCATTCGTTTATTCGGGCTTGAGGTTGGGTTACGACTCCGAAATTGCCAAGAGAATAGCATTGCAAGTCTTTGAAGGCGGTGTCGAGCTTTTGAAGTCTTACGAGCCTCACGAGATCGTTGAGAAGATTGTAACACCAGCCGGGACGACTATTGAGGGATTGTGCAAGCTTATGGAAAGGGGAGTCGAGTTTGGAATAATCGACGCTATTCAGGCTTGTGCCAAGAGGTTTGAATCTCTTTAAGCAATCTCTCTTATTTTCCTTATTTTCACATTTAGGTGAATTATCGAAACATATCCAAGTGCAACGGTTATGAGATTCTTTAGGGTATGATCAACCAGAGCTATTGTAAAGGCATCTGATGAGCTCAATCCAAATGCCGTAAGTATACCAGTCACAACAGCCTCATACGTCCCTATCCCTCCCGGTGTTATGGGAATAGCCTTAACTACGTTGGCTACTGCGACTGCAAGCATTACAGAGAACAAGTTCGCATTGAAGGGCAATCCTATGACGTAACATGTTGCAACATCCATCAACCAGTTTAAAATGGATAAAGTCATCAAAACGGGGAAACCGCTGTGCAAAGCTACCTTGACCTCTTTGGACATCTTACCTATGATGTTCTCCATCTTCGAAAACAGTAAGACAGCTAGAACAATCGTAATTCCAATGACACTTGCATAAACAATTTCTCTCATGTAAGCAAAACTACCCAAAAGCACGGCTGAGATTAGAGAAAGAATAACGACTGCAAATAAATCAAATATTCTCTCAACTGCTAGAGCGCTTATACAGCTTGAGATGGGAACTTCTTTGAGCTTGAAGACATAAGCTCTTACGACATCACCTATTCTCGCTGGCGTAACTACATTTACCATCTGGCTTATTGCCACACCCTCACTTGAGAATAGAGTAGGAACTTCGAAACCTACCTTCTTCAGAATGTACTCGAACCTGTAACCCCTTACGAGGAAGGTTAACAAATATATAAGGCCCGCAACTCCCAGAAAAAAGGGATTCAGACTGAGCAAGTTTTTAAGGCTAAATCCAGAAAAATATGCTAAGGCTACGATTATCGATACAGATACAAAAACTGAAGCTGCGAGAAATTTTTTTGATCTCCTGCTTTCTATCCACATTCTCAGTATTTGAGAGAACATATAAACTACATCCCTCTTGAACCTGACTTTGGTATCCCTGCCTTGCCTCCATCTAACTGGAATTTCTTTTATCTTCAAGCCTTCCCTCTGAGCAAGAACTAGCAACTCTGTATCCCAGAACCAATGGTTGTCCTTAACCTTTTCAAGCAAAGGAAGTATAGAAGACTTCTTAAACGCTTTAAAACCGCATTGGTGATCTCTCAGCTTGGAACCCAGCATGAATCTAACAAGGAAGTTGTAGACCCTTGAAGCGATATCCCTCTTGAATGGTCTCTCTGCTCTACTCTCCTTCATGAGTCTAGATCCGGTAGCAATGTCATATCCGTTTAATATTGCCTCTATGAGCTCTTTAAAGTGCTCCATGTCTGTGGAAAGGTCAACATCGAGATAGGCTACTACTTCACCTTTAGCTTGTTTTATTGCATTCGTTAAAGCCTTTCCTCTACCCAGCCTTTCATCGCTATGCAGATGAACTATTCTCTCATCTTTTTCAGCTAGTTTTCTTGCAATCTTGTCGGTTCCATCGGTCGATCCGTCTTCAGCGATTATTATCTCATAATCGTATCCTAATCTCTCCAAATACTCTTTAACGGTCTTAACGGCATTCTCAAGCCTTTCAGCCTCGTTGTATGCTGGAAGTATTATACTTACCTTCATTTTACGGCAATCTTAAGACCCTACTTAAATTGTTTCCTCTTCCTCCTCTTCCTCAAACTCCTCAACTTCTGGAATCTCAACTTCCCCTTCATCAACAACCTCTACATCGTAGCCCATCATTCTAAGGTATTCTTTTATCATCCTTGGGAACTTCGATGCCTCTATAAACCTCAATCCGAGCCTTTCACTCCACTTTCTTATACCAACGTCACTGCTAACGACTCCTGCAGAGAGCTCTTTGGCCAGTAAGAGAACGTCAAGATCGGGAGGGCTGTCAAGTATTCCCTGTCTCATAGCAGTCTTGTACTTATCTCTAAACTTCCCTATAAGAGCACCTACTTCCTTCTCTATATCTTCCTTACTCTTTTCCTCCATTAGAGCTTTTAAGGTAACAGCAGAGCTTTCCCATATGAATTCCTCAGCAATCTTCCTGCCCTTGTTTATCCTACCCCTAACAGTGGAGACATATTCATAAAATATTATTGCGGGAATCATAACTTCGTAACGGTTCGGTGACTTTTTAACGAGCCAAGTGTCAAGCTTGACGAACACGTCGGGATCACACTTGTAACGCTTCAGAAAGCTAACAATTTCAGCATATACTGTCGGATAGAGTATGTAACAGCTTATGTTCAGCTTCAGTCTCGCTAAAGCTATGAGACCCAATATCTTGTGAGCGCATTCACAAAGGCTTTCGCACTTCTCCTTAGCCCTTAGACTAGCATCCGTTATCGCTGTTGTGTCAAGTACGAAACGCTGTCTCACACAAAGAGTTATTTAGTAATATTTTAACCTATCCCCTATGATCATCACACTGCTTACCGACTTCGGAGATTTTTATCCGGGAGTAATGAAGGGCGTTATTCTAAAGATCAATCCCAAAGCGATTGTAGTGGACATATCTCATTCTGTCGAGCCTCAGAATGTATTTCAAGGTGCATTCTTACTCTACAACGCCTACAAGTTCTTTCCAAACGCTGTGCACATTGCAGTAGTTGATCCGGGTGTTGGAAGCGAAAGGAAGGCTTTGGCATTCGAGTGCAGAAATCATATTTTCATCGCACCAGACAACGGTATAGCTTATCCTTCTGCAAGAGAAGATGGTATCGAAAGAATATGGGTTATAAACGAGAATAAAACATCTGAAGTTACTGGAGTCCTCTCAAGCACATTCCACGGTAGGGATGTCTTTGCTCCAGCCGGGGCGTATGCATCAATAGGATTGCTGAAGGAGGTTGCAGAACCCTACGAAGGTGATATTGCAAAGCTTGAGCTTTTCGATTACGTTGTAGAAGGGAATCTCATCAGGTGCAGGATAGTTTTCATTGACAGGTTTGGAAATGCCGTTACAAACCTTAAAGCTGAGTATGTAAAAGGTAGATACGTCGTTTTTGAGGGAGTTAAGATTCCCATCGTTAGATGCTACGAAGACGTTAAAAAAGGTGAGCCTCTAGCCTTAATAGGCAGCTTCGGGACTTTGGAGTTGAGTATAAGAGAAGGGAGTTTTGCAGAGGAGTTTGGGGTAAAATCTAACGATTTTGTTGAGCTTGAACAACTTTAAATATCTTTGAGTGGGAATTACTGCATGGACAATATCACAGAAGTCGTACTCGCAAAGATGATCGAAGCCGTGAACTCTCACCTTCCCAGAAGAAGCAGAACTTTAGATGAAATGCTCAAGGAGAAGTATCCTACAATAGTCGCAAGAGATGGAAACGAGTATCTGATTGAGAGAAAAGAGTTGGAATTCATAGCGAAGTATTTGGATGAAGATGAGATAAAGAAGTTTAGGATACCGATAGTACTCGAGATGCATACTGTCGGAAACACATACCTGATATATGTTAGAGACAAGCTACACGCCGAGTTCATAAAGAGAGCTTTCGGCTACGACAGGTTTGTTGAAGACAGCCTAGTTCTGCACATGCACGAGATGGCGAGTATTAGAAGAGTTTTAAGAACTGCAACTCAGGTAGCCTTTAGGTGATATAATGATAGAGTTGAGAAACTTACACTGTGCGAGGTGTGGTAGTGAATTTGATATAATCGTTAAGAGAACGACGGGATACTCTGGAGTTCTGCATATCCCAAACCTGTACTGTCCATTCTGTGGTAGTAGGAGGTTGATGAAGAAACAGGGACTGATTTTTAAGGACTAACCAAAGATTTATATTTTAGTTCATACTAATATATTATATGGCGAAGTACTACTACGAGCTTAAGGAACTCGAGGCTAAGGCTCCAAAGTTGTTCGGGATACCAACTGGGACGAAGTTAGATGAAATGTTCTACAAAGTGGAGTTAGAGGGGGATAAATACGTCAAGAAGCCATTAGGTGGAATTCCATATCTAGCTGTACTAAACGTCACCGGTATACCCGACACTGGTAAGAGTGTTTTGGCTGAACAGTTTGCGGTTACTCAGGCTAATTTAGGTTACAGAGTTCTCTACGTTACTGTCGAGAGTCCAGCTCACTTTCTCTATACAGCTCTAAAGAACAAGGCTCAAGCTTTGGGAGCAGATTTCAGTAAGGTCGAGGAAAACATTGTGGTAATCGATGCATCTGAAAGTGACGAGCTTAGAGAGAACCCAAAGGCTTTGATAGATACTATGGCCTATGCGATAAAGGAGAAGAAAGTCACAAACACGATCATAGACAGTATAACTGGCTTATACGAGCACAAGGAAGTAATGGCGAGACAGATAGTTAGACAGTTCTTCAACTTCCTCAAGAGATTCAAGCAAACTGCAATACTCGTTTCTCAGAAGAGATCCGCTCAAGCTAGCGAAAGTGCTGAAGCTGCGGGAGGTTTGGCTGTTGCTCATATAGTCGATGGTACCATCGTTCTGGACAAGAAGCTCATAGAGACGAGGTGGGATGTGAATCTCTACGGTCTACCAATCGGTAGCGTGCTGAGGACGATTAGAATAGACGGTTGCAGGCTTTGCGGTCATGATTCCCGTACATGGGTATTTGAGATCACAGAGTTGGGAACAATCAACATAATCTGTCCTCTCAGCGAGTTTATTAAGAGGAGAGATAGAATTGAAGAAGAGGAGTAAGGAGGTGATGTAACATGGGGTTTGAGGTAATTACCAAGCCGAAGGGAGGAGATATCGACAAGATGGCGGAAAAAGTATTTTGGGAAGCAATAAGAATGTTGGGAGGTTTGAAGAAATTGGTTGAGTACAGAAACCTTACGTGGCTACCGAGCTTGGCGGAAGCAGCTTACGTTATCGTTCTAAAGAACGAGGCAATGAAAACATACGGTGAGATAGCAAAGATTCTCGGTATTACTGAACAGACAGTCAGAAACATAGCTACAGCGGATGAAGAGGAAGTCAAGAAGTACATTGAAGGTGAACTTGAGGAGAGACCGAAGGAACACATAGCTGGCGGTATTGCGAAGTTGGCCTACAAGAAGCTAAAGGAAGAGGGTAGACTCGATACCGAAGAGATAGAGCTTAAGAAGGAAGAGATGGAAGTTTTGGACGTAGATTGGGCTGTTCACGTCTTGGCTAAAATAAGGGGCTTGGACTTCCCAGTGAGCAAGGAGCAGTTGATGGAGAGGCTTAAGGGAATGGTCATAAAGGGCAAAAAGATCGAAGAAATACTGGAAAAGCTCGAATACCCGATAAAGACTCCTGCGGAGTTGTTGCACCGGATTAAGACTCATTTGGCTGAGCAATCTTCCTAAATTTTTTATAAAATGAAAAAAATCAGTCTCTTTGTTTCTTCCACTCCTCGTATTTCCTCTTAGCATCTTCAGCCTTATCTTTCAAACCTAACTTCTCGTAAGCTTCTGCTACGTGCTTCCACCAACTAGGATCGTTCTTAGCCTCTCTTTCACAGTATTCGGCAAACTTCATCCAAGCTTCTCTGGCCTTCTCAGTTTCACCCAGCTTCTCATAGATCTTTGCGACATCTTCCCAAAATACTCCCTCTTCCTCCGCTTCCTTGATGTAATAATCAAGAGCCTTCTTCCAAGCCTTCACAGCTCTATCTTTATCACCTACTTCCTCCCAGAGCTTTGCAACGTCTTCCCAATACCAGGGCTCTTCCTCAGCGTACTTCTCCAAGCACTCTCCGGCCTTCCTGAGGTTACCAGCCTTCTTGTAGAACTCATAAGCTTCCTTCCAGTAAAAGCTATCTCTCTTTTCTTTCGCTAACCTTTCGTAGATCTCAGCAGACTTCTCATACATCTCTGCCCTCTCGTAGCACCACGCAGCACTTTCAAGCAACCCAGCTTTTAGATAGCATTCTGCGGCTTTTACATAATCCTCTCTTTTCTCGTATTTCCTTGCTGCAGCCCTGTAATTTCCAGATTTTTCCAGAGCTTTTGCACTCCTAAGCCTCTCAACAATGCTCAAATCTGGCTCGCTTATGTACCAAAGCCCAAAAGCTAAAGCTACAGCGTAAGCTACGATTATGTAAACGATGTGCATAGGCTTACTCCAAGTGTAGCACTGGTACAGTGCGTAGGCTGAGCTTAGAAATCCTAAGAGAGACAGAAGAGAATACTTGGACCTTGCGTAAACGAGTATTCCAAAGAGGACAGCAAAGACTATCGTTGCACAGAGGAAAGCCAATCCCAAGATTAGTCTTATCAGGAACAGCCAGCCAAAGTAGTAAACGATTGCACCGCAGACGGCCAAAACACCGATTACGAAAGCCACTATCAGTGCGGTCAACCTGTCCATGTTACAAGTACGACTTTTATAAATAAACTTTACCACAAACGTTTTTACGACTTGCCTAAATCATTCGTAGTGCACGAGATGAGCTTTGCCCAAGCTATACTCGATACGGTTATGAAAGTTGCTGAGCAAAATAATGCTAAAAAAATCAATGCTGTTCACATAGTCATTGGAAATCTGTTAATGCTCAATCCCGAGCAGTTGAAGTTCTGCTTCGATGTAATAACCAAAGGTACAATTGCTGAAAATGCCAAGCTGGAGGTAGAAGTTGTTAAGGCTAAGATTAAATGCACATGTTGCGGTAAGGAGTTTGAGGAGTATATCGGAATATGCGACGAATGTGGTGGAATCTTAAGTGTTGACGGCGGAAAGGAAATGATACTTAAGAAGGTTGAGATGGAGGTGTAGGCATGCATAAGATAGAGGTAGATGCGGAGGTAGACTTGCTCGAAGAAAACAAGAAGTTAGCTGAGGCAAATAGAAGGCTTTTAAGGGAAAAGGGGGTTGTTACCGTAAACGTTATGGGTGCGATAGGCTCTGGGAAGACTCTTTTGATTGAGAAAACGATTGAAGCTTTAAAAGATTACAAGGTAGGGGCAATACTGGGTGACGTTATTGCCAAGGACGATTATGAGAGAGTTGCAAGGCATGGAGTTAAGGCTATGCCTCTCAACACCGGTAAGGAATGTCACTTGGATGCTCATTTGGTTCATCACGCCTTAGAGAAGTTTGATCTCGATGGAATCGATGTCCTGTTCATAGAGAACGTTGGAAACTTGATCTGTCCAGTAGATTTCGATTTGGGTGAGGATTACAGGGTTGTAATGGTCAGCGTAACCGAAGGAGATGACGTCGTTGCAAAGCATCCTGAAATATTCAGACTGGCCGATGTAATAATCATTAACAAGGTCGCTTTGGCTGATGCTGTTGAAGCTAACGTGGACAAGATGGTTGAAGATGCAAAACGCTTGAATTCAAAAGCCAGGATCATAAAGATGGATTTAAAGAAGGGGATTGGTTTTGAAGAGTGGATGGAGTGGTTGAAATGTGTATTGCAATCCCGGGAAAGGTAGTTGAGATCGATTATCCATTTGCAGTCGTGGATTTCAAGGGAACTAAGAGGAAGATTAGGATTGACTTAATCGACGATCTTAAGGTTGGAGACTGGGTTCTGGTTCACGTTGGCATTGCTATTCAGAAGGTTGATGAGGAGGAGGCTAGGAAAACGGCAGAATTACTTGAGCAAGTCTTCGGAGGGTTATGAATGCTGAAGCTGAAAGATAGAAAGAGAGCGATAAAGGGGCTTGCAGAAGAGCTTAAGGGACTGATGGAAGGGGAAGAAACCATAACGATAATGCACCTCTGCGGAACTCATGAAGACACTGTAACGAGATACAACCTTCGAAGCTTACTCCCAGAGAATCTTAAAGTTGTTCCCGGCCCGGGATGTCCAGTTTGCATTACACCAGATACAGATCTACAGAGGGCATTCCACCTGCTCGAGAAAGAAAACGTGATTTTGACAACGTTTGGAGATATGGCGAGAGTTCCTTTCGAAGGTAAATCTTTCTTTTACTACAAATCCAAAGGCTACGATGTAAGAATAGTTTACAGCGTATTTGACGCTTTGGAGATTGCAAAAACAACCGACAAGCCAGTAGTTTTCTTCGCAATCGGCTTTGAAACGACGATGCCATCGACTGCCGTAGCTGTTTTGGATGGAGTTGAGAACTTTTACGTTCTCTCAGCTCACAGATTCTTTATCCCAGCCATGGAACACCTTCTGTCATTCGATGATGTTAGAATAGACGGTTTCATCTGTCCAGGACACGTTTCGACAATCGTAGGTGTTAAAGCTTATGAGCACATAAAAGTTCCACAGGTCATAGCGGGATTCGAGCCCGAGGACGTTCTTTTAGCTCTCTGCATGCTCGTTAAAGCGATAAAAAACGGTGAGAACTGCCTACTTAATGAGTATACAAGAGCAGTAAGATATGAGGGAAATGTGAAAGCTCAGAAAGTCATGAATGAAGTCTTCGACAGGGATGATTGGGAATGGAGGGGGCTAGGGGTTGTAAGGAATTCGGGAGCACCTCTAAAGAAGAGGTACGAAGATTTCGATGCTTTAAAAGTCTTCGAAGATGCCTTTAAAGACTTCGAACCGAGAGAAGATAAGAAGAAGAGGCTCTGCAGGTGCGGTGATGTCCTGAGAGGGGTTGCAACTCCTTTGGATTGCTCACTGTTCATGAAAGCTTGCACACCGAAAAATCCAATAGGAGCTTGCATGGTCAGTTTTGAGGGTACTTGCAACATCTGGGCCAGATATTGGAGGGGTTGAATTGGACATTTCATTCGATTTGGAATATATAGGAGGGAGTGAAGAGAACGTTCTTGACAGAATAATAAGCAGAATCACCGAAAAGACTGGGAAAAATGCAAAGGAGGTCTTAGCTGAAATAAACAAAAAGCACGAGGAACTAAATTTGCTGGCTGTCGAAGTTGTAGCTCTGATAGTTGCAAGAGAAAAGGGAGTAGATATTTCAGATTTGATCGATGATGTTGAGAAAAAGGTTTTGGGTTGATCATAAAAACTTTACACTCGATAAAGTTAAGTTGATTATATCTTATTCATTGGTATGATGCTTTTAGTGTTGGGAAACACGGAGCTTTCGTTGATAAAGGGTATCAGCATAGCTGGAGCCAATCCAGAGCTTACGAAGTTTACACCGCCAGCTGATGCGGAATACATCTTTTACGACAGACCTAAGATCATCGATGCAATCCCAGTTACCCCTCAAGGACATCCCACACCAGCTATAATCACGAAAGCTTGCTACGAACTCGCTGGATTTCCTATAACAGTTGTGAGGGCTGGAACATTTTTAGCTCCTCAAATTCCACACATTCACGTCAGCGATGATGTCGGTAGGGATTTTAGAAAGACTCAAGCCTTACCTAACGTTGATGAGATCGTTGAGAAGGGCAAACTCATAGGTTGCGAGCTTTCGAAGGTTGTGAATGAGGTTGTGATAGGGGAATCAACACCAGCTGGAACGACTACAGCACAGGCAGTTCTCTGGGCCTTAGGATACAAAGCCAAAACGTCTTCAGCATCTCCGAACAATCCGCAGGAGCTCAAGAAAGATGTGATTGAAGAGGGATTCAAGAGAGCCAATGCGAAATTTGGCGAGCTTGCCGACAAACCAATTCAGGCATTAAAAGAGTTCGGTGATCCGATGTTGGCTTGTACTTTGGGAATTTCAATAGGCTTTAGAGGAAAAGTTGTTTTAGCTGGTGGAACTCAGATGTTAGCCGTTTCTGCAATCCTGAAGGCATTGGGTGAAGATTTGAGAAGGTTCAAAATAGCGACAACGCGCTGGGTAGTTGAAGATAGAACTGCCACTTTTGAAAGGACTGCTGAAGAGATCGGTATCGACTATTACGTGGCAAATTTGGACTTCTCTCAGAGTAAGTTTAATGGATTGAGGGATTACGAGAGAGGGTTCGTCAAAGAGGGTGTTGGTGCTGGTGGAGCCGTTTACTTGGCTGAGAAAAAGGGTTTTAGCTGTAAAGACGTATTCAAGAAGGTTGAAGAACTCTACGCCAAGCTGATTTCAAATGAAATCTAAGCTTGGCGAAGGTTACTTTACTGACGATCACTTCATCTTTAAACTGAACGAGCCTATGGTCTGCCTCAGCAACGCTCCCCACAACTCTGGGCTATGCAAAGCAAACGGCTTTTTCTTCATGCAAGTCGATGAGAACTACAGCGGAGATTACAAAACGGATTGCAGGAGATTTGAGGATGAATACGGGTTGAAAGATTTCGTAGGGTTCATGACCGCAACTCTCATCAAGAAAACGCTTACACATACAAAGATCGGAGATGTCGAGGTTTTTGTAACGGTTGGACTCAAAAACAAGGCAATCGTTGGAGAAAGCAACGAGAACGGCTGGGGGACGGTGAACATGGTGATTTTGATAGACAGGGGAGTTACTATCGGTTGTTTAGTGAACGCAGTAATGACAGCGATAGAGGCAAAGACTTACACACTATTAAAGCTCGTAAACGCAACTGGGACTACGAGTGATTGCATTGCAGTGTTCGGATTTGAAGGTGAGGAGGAATGGGCTGGGACTGCCACTAAACTCGGTTTTTACATTGGTAGAGCGGTGAGAACTGCTTTAGAGGAGGGTGTGAGAAGGTGGTTCAGCCTAAAAACCTTCTGATGAACCCTGACTATTTTCTCTTCATCGAGCCTGTCTAATGAATGTATTATATCATCGGTAACCTCTTTATGGGTATCATCAATCTCGAAATCGAATTTTTTCACGACTTCAAGTCTCTTAACAACCTCGTTTGGTAAAATCTTGACTACGTTAGAATTGTAAAATCTCAAACCGTCTTCTATATCCTTACCGCAGAACTCACAGACGAACTCTAACTCCTTTTCACTTAAACAACTTAAGCCCAAGAAGTATCTAACTTATTCGCGATTGTATTGGCTAAAGCCAAATCTTCGGGTGTGTTCACGTTTAGAGCTAAGAGCGGGTTTTTCAACTCTAAAAACATCTCACCCTCCCAGCCAACCGCATTAAGTCCAACGATAACCCATCCCTCATAGATAGGCAATTTTTTGAGATCGATGAAGTCTGGAACGATTTTCGGACTCAAAACACCTGTTAAGCTCATCCCTTCGAAATTTTCAACAATTTCTCTTATGTCTTCAGCCCTTACGAATGGAATGTCGCAAGCTACACTCACAAACTCACCGAATTCCTTTAGAATAAAACGAATATCCTCAACATAGCCTTTACCAGACGTTTCTATCGTTTCGATTCCTCGCTCCTTACAAAATTCGGCTGTTCTCGGAGTGTTCCTACTGACAGCAACAACAGCATCTCCAGCTTTAACCGCTCTATCATAGACCCACAGAAGCATGGGCTTACCCCTAACTAAAGCTAAGGGCTTTTCGAATCCCATCCTCGAACTCTTTCCACCAGCCATTACTACGATTAACATATCTCCAATTATGTTTTTTATAGCTCTTCTTCCAACTTCATAGCGGTTTTCCATCCAAGATCAGTTAGACCGTAACTATGACCACTTGGATGAGGTTTTACGTAGAGAAAACCTTTAGAAACAAGATATTTTACACGTCGTTTTATTAAGCCGTGAAGATGGGTTGGAAACCCACGACGGATTGCTTCAATTGGAAAATGAGCTTTCTTACTTCTGTTACCTCTTCGATAAATCGTATAAATAATAGCTTTATCGAGTTCTGTTAAGTCCATAGAATATTCCAAAAGTCTTAATTTTTAAATTTTTTGCCCATATGCTGTTAATTCATACAAAATAACATTCTAAAAATCGAAAAAATTAAATAGGATGAAGTAAAGATAACATTGCTAAAGAGGTGATAAAAATGCTCAAGCTTAAGGGTATTTATGCTGAAGATTATTTATATGAATTTGTGAATAAACACAGGGGATTGAGCATATACGAGATTGCAAAGAGACTTAACTGGAGCACTGGTAAGGTTCATGCAATTGTAAAAAAACTCGAAAATATGGGTTTAGTTAAAACGGAGATAACTGTAGAGAACAACAGAATTAAGAAGAAGGTTTACCCAGTTGATTGGAAGGATCTACTACCTAAAGACGTTAAATGATCATCGATGGATTATCCAAAATAGCACACAGCACTAAGCTTGATGTTCTCGTTATCTCCGCAACTGCACCTACACAATCACCGTTCAAGCCTTTGAAGTTATCCAAAGCAATCTTTATCGTGAGCAGACCTACGATTAGAGATAGAGCTGAGATCAAAGCAATTCTGTCGTAAAAAGCTACTGCCACTATCAAGGCAATGTAAATTCCAAAACCAACAAAGAACTGCCTTCTATCTAATCTATCCATGAAGAACTTCGCCAAACCTTCACCTAAGGGCTTTTTTACAGATAAGGATAAGAGTATCGAGAACTTGGAGTTCAACTCAGCCAAAAATATGGCATAAAAGGGGGCAAATCGTAATGCTCCGACCTGCAACAAGATGACAACAATTACCGCAAAGATACCCGCAATTCCAACGTTCACATCCTTCATAGCCCTAAACTTCACCTTAACATCTCCCTTAGCCATCAACCCATCGCTGAAATCCGCTAAGCCGTCTAAATGGATTAAACCTATCGTAGCGTACAAGGCTATCAAAGCAAGAATTTCCCTTATCGGTATTTTCAGCAACAGCAAAGCCATCGGCAGAGCTGAAGTGAGCAAGGCCAAAAGAGGTAAAGCCCAAAGCTGTTTTGCAACTCTTTCGAGCTTTCCCTCAGCTGGTATTCTTGTGAAGAAAGAGATTAAATCCATGAACATCCATGCTTTGATATCAATTTAACTTTAACCGTGATCAAGTATGATTGAGCTGGTACTTGCGATAGCTTTCGATTTGTTGTTCGGAGAACCCCCGAACAGAGTGCATCCAGTCGTGTGGTTCGGGAAGATTACAGCCAAGATCGACAGAGCTTACAAAAGACGAAATCCCCTAACGGACTTCTTAGCTGGGATAGTCTGCACAACTGTCGTTTTATTCTTTGCATTAGTCCTCTCCTTCATACCGAGATTTCTGCCCTTTCCCTTCAACCTCATAGCTGAGGTTTACCTGCTGAAATCCTCATTTGCAATAAAAAGCCTCTATCAGCACGTTAAGGCTACTATTTGTGAAGATGTGGAAGAAATGCGTAGAGCGGTTAGTCTGATAGTCAGTAGAGACGTTTCAAAGCTCGACAGACACCATTTAATCTCCGCATCCATCGAAAGCTTGGCGGAGAACATAGTTGATAGCGTAATATCTCCAATCTTTTACTACATGCTATTTGGACTGAGCGGTGCTTTGATTTACAGGGCTATAAACACGTTGGATGCTATGATCGGCTATAGAAACGAAAAATACGAGTACTTCGGAAAGTTCTCGGCAAGACTCGACGACATCTTAAATTTCATTCCAGCCAGAATCACCGTTTTATTATTCTTACCGCTCAAACCCAAGAGGGTCTGGCAGTACTGCAGGCTTGCCAAGTTCAAGATAAACAGCGATAAGCCTATAGCCTGCATGAGTGCCGTCTTGAGTGTTTGGATTGAAAAGGAGGGAGTTTACAGGTTTGAAGGTCGAAATCCGAGGCTTGAAGATGTTAAAAAGGCTTTAAAAGTCTACTGTTTAATTGTTGCAATTTTCCTCTCGCTCGTTTTTATGTTAGAGTTTATCTTAGTTAATCATGCTTGATCACCGAAAGTCAAATAAATCTGATCTAGAGTCAAGTAAAATTGATGAGGTTGTTGGTGTGCGTTGCAATCCTGATGCTGATAGCAGTGCCAGTAAACGCATACACACTTCAAGGGGATGTTCAACATACCGGAAACTTCACTTCAAACGCTAACATAATTCCGAAGCTTGAGTGGAGGACGTATTTAAGTGGATTGATAGGTTCATCACCCGTAGTTGCTAACGGGAAAGTTTTCGTAACGAACTGGTACGGATGGGGGAGTTGGCAACCCGGGTTTTACGTATTGGATGCAGATACTGGCCAAATACTCTGGAACAATTCAACAATCTACGGTGCATCAACCCCGTTCGTTTACGGTGATAAGGTGATAGTGGGCGGTATGGTTTACAGCGGAAGCGGGTGGAATTACTATGGTTACCTCTACATAATTAACCTAACCACGAGGAGCGTTAAAAGCGTGAAACTCGACGACCATCCATCTTACTACGGTATTGCATCGTCACCAATCGTTTATAACGGTTACATCTACGTTCTAACTCATTCAAACGGAACTCTTTGGAAGTTGGATTTAGATGGAAATGTGGTAGACTGTTTCACCACTGGCGGTTTAATCAACCCATACACATCTCCAACAGCCTACGACGGAAAGATTTTCTTTGCTGGGAACTCAAGCGGTGACAGAATTTACTGCGTTTACACGAACCTCACGGAAGTTTGGAATAGAAGCGTTGACTCGCAGATAGTCGATACTCCAACCGTAGCGAGTATAAACGGAGAGACTATACTTATCTTTGCAACTAAGAATTATCTATACGCTTTCTACTTGAACGGAACGCTGAAGGATAGGTATCCGTTCAACGGGACGATATCGAGTCCAGCAGTAGCTTACGATAGGATATACATCGGTTCGAGGGATGGTAAGTTGTACTGCTTTGCTTTTGATTCGAGGGGAAATTTGAGCGTTCTCTGGACGTTTGAGGCAAACGGTAAGATAGATTCTTCCCCTGCAGTATCAAACAGAGTCGTTTACTTTGCAACCAACACGGGTGAGGGAACGTTGTACGCTGTGGATGCAATGGTGGGTTACGAGATTTGGCATTACAGACTCATACCCCCTCAAAACACTTGGTGGAATATAATGTCCTCACCCTTCATATCGAACAACAGGCTTTACATAGGTGCAGATAGTGGATACGTTTACTGTTTCAACAGTTCTGGCGAAATCGATTTTGACGTAAACCTTACACCCGTAAACGTATCGCTGAACGTTAATGGAAGGGAATACGAAGTTAGAGAGAACACAGCCTTAGGGGCTCTGTTAAAGGCTTCAAATTATACAATGAATTCGGCTGAAATCTACTTCAACGTTACACTCGACGACAGCTGGTACGATAAATACGGTTCGTTCTTCATAAGCTCCATAATGGGTTTAGGAACTCAAAACGTGAATGGTAAGTGGATTTACTGGTCGATCTGGAACGAAACATCTCTTTTGTCTGTAGGTGCCAACCTGTACACTATAAGTGATAACGAAACGGTATACTACTGCTACGGGGACGGAACGAGTTTGAGCAACTGTACGGTTTTGCTGAACATAACAACTCACGTAAAACCAGTCGGTATCTCAAACCTGACAGTAAATTCGGCGAGATTGGGAGGAAACGCTACAGCATGGGTAAACGTTAGTTCCGCTAAATCTGGATGGTACGTTGTTGTTGTAAGCGGTTTAAACGATAAAGGAGATTATGTAGCGGGAATTTCGACGGTTTATCTGAGTGAATGCCAAAGCCTGAGAGTTCCAGTGCTCATTCACGTTTCTCAGAGAAATACCATCGGAACGTACAAACTGTTTGCGGGAGTTTACAAGTTGAACGAATATCCGAACAACCTTATAGACTGGTTCGGAAGTGTGAACTGCGAGGTGACATCATGAAGAAAGTTATCTTGGTCTTGTTCGTAATTTTAACCGTTCAGACCGCTCAAGCTTTAACGATAAACGTTCAAGGAGATTTCATCGTCGGGCATAAGCTCACGATTTCCACGGATAAACCCGCTTTGATAATTCTAAGGATGAACAATGGAACTCCGATATACGCAAACACATCGACGAACTTCACCCCACAAGTTGCGGGAATGCTTACAATAGAGGCAATCGCTGGATGTGAAAGGGCTTCTAAAGTAATAGAGATTCGACAACCTGCAACATCCAGTATGGGAAGTAGCGGATGGATCGGACGATACTACTTGCCTTCAGGAACCACGACAATTACTCTTGAAGATGGGGGTTCTGCAACGATCAATTGGAGGACAGCTTTGGGAGTTTTGATAAAGGCTTCGCAGGAGAGGGGTTTTAGTGTTAAGATCAAGAAGTGGAGCTACGGGTTGTTTGTAGATTGCATTGGTGGGATTTGCACGAGAGCCTTGGGAGAGACTTCTGGATGGGTATATCAGGTGAATGGAGAGACACCGATGGTTTCATCCGAACAGTACAACCTAAACGCTGGTGACACCGTTGTCTGGTATTTCTCAAGAAGCATGAGCGAAGCGCCCGAAAGCTCTCCGTATAGAATAACGATTAAAACTTATGACGATTGGTCGTTCGATGTAAGCATAAATCCAGCGATGCCTTGGAGCTTGCCAAGTGAAGAAACGGGTAGCAGTAGCGTATCCACCACCCCTACACCGACACCAACCATACCTTCAAAGATGAGTGTGGCCAGAACTAACAACTCAATCACATGCACCGTCGTGGGAAACGTAACCGTAGAGGTAAACGTTACAAAGATTCCACTAAAAGTTTCGGTCAGAAGTGCCAAAGCAGTTCTGCTAAAGATCTCTAAGTATGAGCCAAAGGGATTGGAGTTCAACGAAATTTACGCAACACCGCTGGATTGCTTCGACTTGGAGTTGAACAGATCGACAAATGTAACCATTAGCTTCGTGATACCCAAAGAAAAACTGACCAAGCTAGACGCAAAGCCTGAAGACGTCTGTATTGCGGAATACGAAGGCAAGTGGAAGTTTATCCCGACGAACTACACCGAAAACGAGACATACTACACGTTCACAGCAAACTTGACGAGCTTCAGCATATTTGCCATAGTTGCTAAATGGGAAAGCTTCCCACTAAATTCTAGCGATGAAAGGATAGTTAAAGCCTTAAACTGGCTTAAAAGTCAGCAGAGGCCAGATGGGGGATGGGGAAGCTTATCAAATACATCTTGGGTTGTCATGGCGATTGCGAGTGCTAATGAGAACCCGTGCGATTGGATCAAGAACGGTAAGAGTCCTTTGGACTACTTCAAAGCTAATTTGAACGAGAGCGTTATTGAGAGAATGGGAACATCCGACTTCGCAAGAACTATCTTAGCTTTAATAGCCTTAAATCAGAATCCCTACAACTTTAACGGAATAAACTTTGTCGAGAAGCTTAAGGAGAGGGTTAAAGAGGATGGGCAGATAGGTGATTATATCTACACAACAATCTGGGGCATATTGGCTTTAAAAGCCTGTGGAGAGAACGTTTCAAAGTCAGTTGAGTGGCTTAAAGCACATCAAAATCCAGACGGTGGATTTGCATGGGCTGTAAATGCCGAAAGCGATTTTGATGATACTGCAAGTGCAATACAGGCCTTGATAGCCAGTGGTGTTAGCAGAGATGACCCAGTCATCAAGAAAGCCCTTAACTACTTGAAAAAGGGGCAGTGCGAAGATGGAGGGATGAGATACTTCGGAAACTCTTCAAGCAACGCAGACAGCGATGCTTGGACAATTCAGGCTCTGGTTTCTGCATGCGTAAATCCTACGAATTGGAAAACGAGTAAAAGCGTTGTAGAACACCTCCTGAGTTTGCAAGCTGAGGATGGACACTTCAAATATACAAAATACGTGACATCGATTCCGATAAAGGTTACAGCGGATTCCGTAATGGCGCTACTCGGTAAACCGCATCCCGTGAAGATATTGTTAAATAGAACTACCCAAGTTACTGCGAATCGAACTGTTGCAGTTACAACGGAAGTTACATATGTTACATATACTACTATAACACCAACACCCACGACGATCACCAAAACGGTAGCATCCACAACAACAATTGCGACAACTAACCCACCTAAGGTAACAGCGACAACGAAAAAGGTTTACGGATTCGAAGCTATTCTTGGAATTCTGGCGTTGCTATTTGTGATGTTTTACCGCAGATCGTGAATTTCCCTCAATTTTTTGACAATTTCAACGACTTTTGCACTCGGTCTTACGCCTTCAACATCGTAACCCTCTACGTAGCCTTCAACGAACGCTGGTAAGCCTCTCTCCAATCCGATGGAATATCCCCCTTCCAAAACCGCTACGACGCTGTAATCCCTCAATCTACTGCCTACAAATGCGTAGAACTTCTCAGTTAGCTCCATTGTAGCCAGTCCATCATCCTTGAAGGCATCAAATCCAGCTGAGACCAAAACCAACTTAGGCTTGACATCTGCCAATATCGGCTCTACAACCTCGTTCCAAGCGTATATGTAGTCGTCGTCATTGCAGTAATGCGGTAGAGCTATATTCACCTTGCTACCGTCAGTTTCATCGACATACCCACTTCCCGGATAAATTCCGTATTCGTGAAAGTCGATGTGAATAATACTCAAATCACCCCAGAAGATCTCCTGAGTTCCGTTTCCATGATGAACGTCGAAATCTGTAACCAGAACTCGATCAAAGAACTCCTTAGCCTTGACCACGGCCCCAGCCACGTTGTTGAACAGACAAAAACCTAAGCTTGGAGCGTTGAATGCTACGCCTTTTTTTTCCAGCATGATGTCCCGGAGGTCTAACCAAAGCCAGATGCAGGTCCTTATTCTCTACAGCATCCTCCACGCAATGAATAGCACAGCCGAAGGCTGTTAAGGCGGAATCCCAGCTTTCTCTACAAACGTATGTGTCAGAATCGATGAAATCCTCGTTTTGGCAGGATTTCCTTATGAAATCGATGTATTCCTCATCGTGAACCTTTAGCAAATCCTCAACTTTTGCCTTTTTTGGCTTTACGACATTCTGCCAAAGCCCTCTCTCCTCCAAAGCTTTTCTGATGATCTTGAGTCTGTTTGGATTCTCCGGGTGGTAGCCATTAGGCTTGTGTTGAAGAAATACGTCATCGTAGTAGATTTTCATGCCGTAATGTTTGAGAGGATTGATAAATCCCTTTCGAAAGTCAAATAAGTTTGACACGATTTCAAATTTTATGAATTTAAGACTGTTGATAACGTTGGTTTTAGCTGTAATTTTGCTAGGGTGTTCATCCCATTCAACCAATCACTCAACTGAGGGCTTCCTAATTAAAGAGAATACCACGTATGTGATTGTTAAAGACGATTTCGGTTACGTCGTTGCTGTAAAAAAGTATCCGAAACGCATAGTATCTTTGGCACCTTCGAACACCGAAATTCTCTTTGCTTTAGGCTTAAGAGATAGGGTTGTTGGGGTTACAGACTACTGTGACTACCCGCCAGAGATTTTGAAGCTCAAAAAGGAGGGCAAGATAGTTTCGGTGGGAGGTTATTCAACCGTGGATGTTGAAAAGGTTGTTAGGTTGAAGCCCGACTTGGTAGTTGCAAGCTACGGAAACGGTTTCGGGGTAATAAAAGCCTTGAAGGATTTTGGAATAACTGTTGTTGCCTTAAATCCGAAGAACGTGACGGACGTTATGAGAGATGCGGAGCTTTTGGGTAAAGTTTGCGGTGTTGAAGAAAATGCAACGAAGCTCGTCGAGTGGATGAAGGATGAAATAGCCAAGGTTAAGGCTAAAAAGCACCCATGGAAGCCTAAGATACTCCACATAGTCTGGAATGACCCGATCTGGGTAAGTGGGAGAGGTACTTTCGTTGACGATGTTATAAAGATTGCTGGCGGAGTCAATGTTGTTAACGAGAGCGGATGGGTTGTAGTCAGCTTGGAAGACCTGATCAGGATGAATCCCGATATAATAATCGTGAACAGCGGTAACGGGATGGATTCAAAAGGAGAGAACATCCTCTACGATTGGGTAATGAACAATAACTACCTCAAGAAGCTGAAAGCTGTGAGGTGCGGAAACGTTTACGTGATAGATGCCAATATCATCTGCAGACCTTCATACAGGATTGTCTACGCTATCGAAAATTTATCGAAGATCGTTGATGTGGCTTACGAGAAAGTGAGACTATGCTACGCAAGCTAATTTTCTTAGCATTTTTGACAATTTTCACGGCTTTGATTGCCCCGTGCATCGGTAGTGTAGTTTATAGCCCAGTCGTTGCGTTCGAGAAGAATATAGACAGCTGGATATTCGTGAACATCAGGATTCCGAGGGTTTTGATGGGTTTGGTAGTTGGTTCTTCTCTGGCTGTTGCTGGAGTTGTCATGCAGTGCATATTTAAAAATCCGTTAGCCGAGCCTTACATTCTGGGAGTTTCAACAGGAGCTGGATTGGGTGCTTTATTGGGATTCGTTTTGGGGTTATTTTACCTCACACCAGCTCTAGCATTCGTATCGGCAACTCTAACAGTCGCATTGGTTTACAACTTAGCTAGGATAAGAGGTTTTTTCACTACAGAATCATTGCTCTTGGCTGGAATCGCTGTGAATTTCTTCCTTTATGCTTTAGAGTGGTTGATACTAGTTAAAACCAATGCACATATGATTCTGGGCTGGCTTGTAGGATATTTGGGAAATGTGGAGTGGTGCGATGTAAGAGTTGCATCTCTTGCTATCATACCATGCTTCTGTTCCTTCATGTTCTCGAAGCACCTGAACGCGCTCCTTTTGGGAGAAGAGCAAGCTTTCTACTTGGGAATTGATGTCAAAAGAGTTTTGAAGATTTTAATAGCTTTGGCAACTCTCGCAACATCTACAACAGTTGCATTCGTAGGAATAATCGGTTTCGTTGGTTTGATGATCCCTCACATCGCAAGAGGATTTGTTGGAGAAGACAACAGATTCCTTATTCCAGCCTCAGCTTTAATAGGTGCTACATTTCTCGCTTGGACTGACGCTTTAGCTAGGATTTTGAATGTCCCTGTTGGAATAATAACAATGCTGTGCGGTGGGCCGTTCTTCATCTACGTTATGAAGCGCTACGCAAAACGTTTATAGCTTAGAGTTTAGGGGATACAATGAGAAAGGTTTTTAGAGAGTTAAAGAGCCTAGATGAAGTTCGAAGAATTCTCGAAAGCTTAACGATCGATCTGGATATTGAGGAAATTTCTATTTTTGAAGCCTACAATCGTGTTCTGGCCGAAGATGTTTATGCAAAATGCGATGTACCTCCTTTCGATAGAGCTACGATGGACGGTTTTGCAGTTAAAGCTGAGGACACATTTTTGGCTGAAGAGGATAAGCCGATAAAGCTCAAGATCGTGGGAAACGTTAAGGCTGGAGAAGTTCCAAGAGTTGAGGTCGATAGAGGCTGTGCAGTTGAAATATCTACTGGAGCCGTCATGCCAAAGGGAGCGAATGCAGTTGTTATGGTTGAATATACAACTGTTAGAGATGGCTACGTCTATGTCTACAAACCAGTTGCACCTATGGAGAATGTTGCAAGTGCTGGCAGTGATGCAATGGCTGGAGAGCTTATCGTTAGAAAGGGAAAGGTTCTGAGTGCAAGGGAGATAGGTTTAATTGCTTCAGCTGGAGTTGACAGGGTTAAGGTCTTCAGAAAGCCGAAAGTGGCGATAATATCGACTGGAGATGAAATTGTAGAAGTTGGGAGGCCTCTGGAGATTGGGAAAATTTACGATGTAAACTTATACATGATAACATCCAAGGTTAAGGAGTGCGGTTGTCTCGCTTTTCCGATGGGTGTCGTTAGAGACGATTACCTTGAGATCAAGAGAACAGTTGAGAACGCTTTGAAGACGTGCGATATTGTTATAACCACTGGTAGCACTTCTGCTGGATTGGGAGATGTAATCTATAGAGTTTTTGAGGAGCTTGGAGATGTTTTTGTTCACGGAATTGCCGTAAAGCCTGGTAAGCCTACGGTTATTGCTAAAACTAAGAACAAGGTTTTGTTCGGCTTGCCCGGTTATCCCGTTTCGGCTTTGATGATTTTTGAAGTTGTCGTGGCACCGTTTTTAAGAAAGCTTACAGGTTTAGAAGTCGAAAGGAATAAAGTGAAGGCGGTCTTGCAGGTTAAGACTTATTCGGATGTAGGTAGAAGGGAGTTCAGACCCGTGGCACTTGTAAAAACGGGTAAATTTATAGCCTATCCTTTCACGACATACTCTGGCTCGGTTTCAACCTTAGCAAAAGCCGACGGGTTTATAGAGATTCCAGAGAACGTTGCGTTTCTTGAAGAAGGTGAGGAAGTTGATGTGATTCTGTTTGGTGATTACAAGCCTTCAGACTTAGTTATAATCGGAAGTCACTGCTTAGGAGTGGACTTGCTGATAGAGTTGTGTAGTGTAGATGCCAAGGTCATAAACGTCGGTTCTACTGGAGGTCTTTTGGCTGTTAAGAGGGGAGAAGCTGATTTGGCTGGAACGCATCTGCTCGATGAAAGTGGTGTCTACAACATTCCTTTCATAAAGAGGTTAGGTTTGAAGGATGTGATTCTGGTTAAGGGTTACGAGAGGGAGCAGGGATTCATAGTTGCGAAGGGGAATCCAAAGGGCATAAGAGGATTCGAGGATTTACTGAGAGAGGATGTAGTTTTCATAAACAGAAATCCGGGGAGCGGGACGAGGGTTTTGATAGACATGAAGCTGAGAGAGTTGGCTGAAAAGCTGGGTTTGAGCTTCGAAGAGATTAAAAAGAGAATAAAGGGGTACGATGTCGAGGCTAAGACTCACACGGCTGTTGCTGTAGCGGTTTTAATGGGGAAGGCTGATGTTGGAGTTGGAATTAGAACTGTTGCTGATAGATACGGTCTGGACTTCATCCCCTTAAGACCCGAGGAATACGACTTTGTTGTGAGAAAGGATAGATTGGGTAAAGAGTCCGTTAAAAGGTTCTTAGAAACTTTGAGAAGCGATAAATTCAAGAGGGAGGTTAGAAAACTAAAGGGAATTAGGGTAACGGAGAGGACTGGAGAGATTGTAGAATTTTCGTGAGAAAAACGTTTATATTGCTTGGGGATGCTTTGGAGCATGCACTGTCCGAACTGCGATACGCCAATCGACAGTGGTAGGGTTCTTGAAATTCTGCTTGAGAGGTTTGCTGAGAATGGATTCAATATAAGGTTGAATGCACTTGTGGAGTTCGTGAAGCTGTGCTTAGACGAATACGGTGAAGTGGGAATCGACGATGTAGATTCTTTCTGCGAGTTTGTCGAAAAGAGATTTGGAACTAAGAATGTCGAAATGGAGCACGTAGAGGCTTACTTCAACCTTTAAACTTTTCAAGGACCCTGATGTACTCTATTGCAGTGTGGGGATAGTTACCCGTCTCATCCTTCTCCAATGCCTTAACCATATCCCATACGGTTAAAAGCGCAGCTGTCACACCGGTTAAAGCCTCCATCTCAACTCCCGTTTTACCTACCGATTTCACCGTGCACACAGCCTTAACACCTTCATCGAGAATTTCAAATTCGATTGAAACAGACGTTATAGGTATTGGATGACACATAGGGATAATTTCGGGAGTCTTCTTGACGGCTAAAATTCCGGCGACGTTTGCAATCGTTAGGACATCCCCCTTCGGTACATTACCCTCTCTAATTGCTTCAACCGTACTTTTTTTAAGTCTGACAAAGCCTTCAGCCTTTGCAACCCTTATAACGTCCTTCTTCTCCGAGATATCAACCATTCTGGCCTTTTCCATAAAAACATGATGGCTGAAACCTTACAAGGATTTTTCGGAATGTTTATCGTCTTAAGGAACGTTTTAGGTTATGCTTCTCTTTGTATATGGAACGCTGATGGATATTGAAAAGGCAAGCAAGATACTCAAGAGAAGAGTTAAGACTGCAAAAAAGGCTTTTCTTCCAAACTACCGCATAGCCTTTAACGTTCCCTCCCTATACGGCACAGGAAATCCAAATATTGAAGAGGGAGGTGATGGAGTCTGGGGTGTTGTTTATGAGGTAGACGAAAAGACATTGGAGCTTTTAGACAAAGTATCACCGAGGTATGAAAGAATTGAGGTTGAAGTAATCGTTGACGGAAAACCCGTGAAAGCTTGGACGTACGTTGGAAAAACTAAAGCTGAAGTTAAACCTGACAAGTCTTGTGTAGAAAGGGTTATAAGAGGAGCTAGAACCCATGGACTCCCAGAAGACTATGTGAAGATGTTGGAGGGATTTCTAAATGAAGGAGACGGATAAAGGTATTTTGATTGAGGTTGATGTAAGTCCCAATGCAAAAAGAACGGCCATAACTGGCTACGATCCTTGGAGAAAAGCTTTAAAGGTTTCAGTTAAAAGCCCGCCTAGGGGTGGGAAGGCCAACAGGGAGCTTACCGATTTTCTAGGTGGTATTTTCAATTGCAAAGTTGAAATAGTGAAGGGAGAAAAATCAACGAAAAAGACTGTTTTGTTAAAGGGTCTGAGCCTAGAAAAGGCTTTAAGCATTCTGAAAGAACTTGGAGTGGAAGTTAGCTAAGTGTTTTCGCTTAGATCTATCTACGATATTCCCAGCAAAAGCGTAAAATAAGCTTAGGTTTAAGAACAATTGATGGAGTACATATTCGAAGACGTAGTGATAAAGCCGAGTAATGCACCAAAATTCGTTCTGAACGGTGAAGAGGTTGATATCTGGAGCGAGGAATTCTTAAACTATCACTCGAGGAGCATTGTTGAATACGTTAGAGATGCCATCCTTGAGTACGAAAAGAGAGGGGAAGATCCTTTTCCCGAGATAGTTGGTAAGGAAGTTGAGAAGGAAATGGTTAAGAACGCGCTGATGAGTGGTTCAAATATACTTTTCAGGGGAAGAAAGGGTTATGGAAAGACCACATTTAGTAAAGCTATAGCAAAGCTCTTGCCTGAGAAGCTCTTAGCTGTTAAGGGCTGTAAAATCGGTTGTGATCCAACGCATCCAAGCTGTTTCTCATGCAAGAAGAAACTTCTTGAGAATGATGTCGTAGAACTAACTTGGATTCCAAGAAAGTGGATAAGAATTGCTGGAGATCCCATGATGACGACACGACAACTTATTGGTGGCATAAGCATTCAAAAGATAAGAGAGGGTTACGATTTGGATCATCCAGAGGTTTTTACGCCCGGAAAGATTCTAAAGGCTCACAGAGGTATCGCCTATTTTGATGAGCTTGGTGCAATTCCCTCAGCCCTGCAGACACTCCTGCACGAGCTTTTAGAGGAAAAGCAGATAACGACTCCCGAAGGAGACATAATTCCCATGAAAATAGACACGATCGTGATAGCTTCGACAAATCCAGCGAACTACAAGGGTGTTTCCGATATAAAGGAGCCTCTCTTAGATAGAATGGAGGAAATACCAATAGGTCCGCCAGAAACTCTTGAAGAGGAGATAGAGATTGGTTTGAGAAATATGAGCTTAAAGAATGGAGCGATTTTACCCGAATGGCATCTCAAAACGCTTGCAAGAATAGTTAGGCTTGCGAGGTGCAAGGAATGTAGAATATCTAGTGTAATTGAGCTTGAACCCTCTTGCAGAGCGACTATAAAGCTCTTCGATCATCTCAGAGCTTCGGCCACGAGGAAAGGGCGTGAGTGTGCAATGCTGATAGATTACGGGAAGAATTACGAGATAGTTAAGCTTGCTTTGAGAAGCAGGATGGAAATAGAGTACGAGGATGAGATATCCAAAGACGACGTAATAGTAAAGCTAACTGAAGAAGCTTTGAACAAGACCTGTAGCGAAATATACAACAGGATTCCGAGGGAAGAGTTCAAGGGATTGATGAATGATTTAGCTGAATTTTGCTTTGAACCTGTGGATGTTGAAAAGGTTGATGGCTTTGAAAACTTTGAATACCTCTACAGGACACTATTGCTTATAGCAAAGAGAAAGGAGGAGTTGAAATCGGCTTTCGAGATTCTTCTCGAATCGATAAAGAGGTGTACGGGACTCATAGAAAAGGTTGGATTTGGTAGGTATGTTTACGCTGGATACGAAGCCTGAGTGTAGAGCTTGTAAGGGAGATGAGAGAGAAATAGACGATAGCCTAGCTAGGGATCTACTCTATTCCCTTTTCAACCCTTATCACAGGGAGAAGGGAAATGTTAATCTTTTCAACTTCGTGAAGGAGCATCTGAAAAATGAGGAACTTAAGCAGTTTTTTGAGAACTTTTCCTTCATGCTCAACGACATGATAAGGGGATACAAATACATAAGCAGGTTCTGGAGTGAAAAGATAGACGATTACGTAGAAGCGAAGAAGAAAGCTTGGGAGGAAATAAAAAGAAAATTGAAAGAAGGAGAGCTTAAGAGAGAAGATTTGAGTACGAGTGAACTTGTCAACTACTTTTACGAGGAAATTATCGAGGATTTAAAGAAGGAAGGATATTTGGAAGACGATTACTTTAGAGGGTATAAGTTTACGAAGAATGCAGAAAGGGCTTTGAGCAAGAAGATTTTGCAGTTGTCCTTGCAAGACCTCACCGGTGAGGATTTTGGTGAGCATGAAACTGAAAAGACTGGAGTTTCGAGCTTTCTTAAAAATGAGATAGTGGAGTACGATGAGTTAAGGCATAGCTACGATTCCATAGACCTTCAGGAGACTTTAGTCAAATGTGCTTTAAGAGACCCTTCCCTAAGATTTGATGAGAGGGATTTGGTTGCAAGAGAGGGTAAGCACATGGAGAAGTGCGTCTACGTAATGCTCATAGACGTAAGCGACTCGATGAGAGGTAGGAGAATAGTCGGTGCTTTGGAGTCTGCATTGGCTTTGAGAAAGGTCATAAAAAAGAGCAATATGGACGAGCTCCACGTTGTAGCTTTCAATCACAGGGTTAGAAAGATAAAGGATGAAGAGATATTGAATCTTAGGACGAGAGGAAGAACAGACATAGGTTTAGCTCTAAAAACCGCTAGAGAGATCATAAAGAAGAGAAGGGGAAGCGGTGTGATATTCCTCATCACAGATGGTGAACCCACTTCTAGCTACGATCCATACCTAACACCGACGATGTGTGCTTTAAGAGAAGCTGAAAAGCTTAGAAAAGTCGATGCTAATCTGACGATAGTAATGTTAAGTCCGGAAAAAAGATTTCTGGCTTTGTGTGAGAGAATTGCCAAGCTGTCGAGAAAGGCAAACCTCGTCTATATAGAAAATCCACTAAACATGAAGAAGTTCTTCGTCAAAAGTTACATGAGAAGGTTAAGATTCTAATCAACCTTTAGTGATTAAATCGGGTTTGACAACACCCTTAACTATCTTTGGGACATTTCCAGCAAATCCAACCACATCACCTTTTACAACTACAGCTCCTAAAATATGTTCTTTGGCTTTCTCCCAAAACAATCTAAGCGTTTTCTCAATTTCTTCTCTTCCAAAGCCTTCTTTTATTTCATTGCAAAGAGCGGTAGCAAAAGCATCGGCAACGCAAGCATCTCTAGCAAAAATCGTGCAAGCGTCTGCAAACCCAAAACTAATTGAATGACCTATTGTACCGCTAGATGTACACACAGCGTAGAATCCCTTTTGATCAATCTCGAAGCAGAGCTTTTGAGAATATGTAAAAACGCCAACCCTAATAGGTCTATCCAAATACATGGCAATATCACCACCGTTATCAACAACGACGAACTTGGCTCCTTCCTCAACAGCTCTTTCGACAGCATATTGCGCTATAACTCCCGCCACTGATGCCATTGGACCTACTCCGGCGATCTTTGAAGCTTGGCACATTCTCCCAACTATGAAACCATCACAGTCGTAGGGCTCAAGGGTAACCTGAAAGAGTGGATCTCTCTTTATCATGCTCTCTATCGCCTTACGTGCGGTGAGTATTGCCTCAACAACGATATCATAATATGAATCGTCATCCAAGAGCACGGTTACTATCGTCTCCTTATGCTGAAACTTGAATCTCTTGTACATATCTCACCACAGCATAGTCGGTATATCACTTTATGTTCAGAAGATTTAAATAAATTTTTTAAGATTTTAAATTTTTTATTAAACTTCAAAATTTAAAAGTGTGAATTAATGTACTATTAACAAATACATTGTCAATCAATAGATATTAAAAATTTATTTTGATTTTTTATAGGTTTTAGCTTTCAAATTATCCCAAATTTTTTGGAATGATTATTTTTAGGCTATCTGAAAATTCGTTGAGATTGTGGTTTAGCTGTTCCAAAAATTACAGGAATACGGGTGTTTAGGCGCATATAACCCCCCTTAACCACACCAAAGGCTATCGACTCCAGTAACTCACAGTATCTAGCAGATATCTTAGTACAAAATTCTTGGAATATATTCATCGGTGTTATTTAATACAAATTGAATAGATTTAGATAAAGTTGTTAGATATTTTATTTATAATGATAGATTATAAATTTTGAAAGTTTCTAGCATAGCATAAACAATGTAGCAATTATTATAGATATTTGAATTTAATGAAAAAATTTATCAAAAATTCGAAAAGAAAATGGAAAAATGGAAGAGTTAAACAAGTTTTATAAAACGATTTGTAATTTGCCATGTATGATTCCTAAGGATCATCCAAGATACGAGTCATTAATGATGAGAGAAAGGATCGTTGAAGGATACAAGATGGGTATAACTGTACTGCAAGGTTTAATAGCGCACGGAAGGGGAGAAATGTTCGATTACGTGTTGGGTGAAAAATCCCACGACTTCGCTTTGAAAGCTGAGAAGGTTGCAGTTGCCCTCATGATGTTAAGTAAAAGGCCTGTAATTTCTGTAAACGGTAACACCGCAGTTTTGGTACCAGAAGAAATTTCCGAGCTTTCCAAACTCTTAAACGCACCGCTCGAAGTTAACGTGTTCCACTTTTCAAAGGAAAGAGTTGATAGGATTAAAAAGTATCTAGAAAGGTTTGGAGCAGAAGTTTTAGCAAACTGTGATGCCGAGCTGAATGGTTTGAGTCATGGAAGGAGAATAGTTGACAGAAGGGGAATATACGTTGCGGACACCGTTCTCGTCCCTTTGGAGGATGGTGACAGATGCGAAATCTTGAAGAAGCACGGAAAGAAGGTTATAGCAATAGATCTAAACCCACTTTCGAGAACAGCCATGATGGCGGATGTAACCATAGTAGACAACATTGTCAGGGCAATTCCAAACATGATTAAATTTGCCAAAAAACTCAGAGATGCCAGCAGAGAAGAACTCGAAGAGATCGTTAAAAACTACGACAACAGAAAAACACTTAGACTGGCATTGGAAACTATAAGGGACAACTTGACCAAAATAGCCGAAGAAAAATTGAGAGATATTTAAACCACGATCTCTTGCAGACCCATGTACTTTCTGAGATATACTGGAAGGAGTTCGGCTAGAGAAACGTAACCTACGATTGTTCCATTTTCTCGAACAAAAACTCTCGTAATCTTGTGTTCTTTAAGAAGTTTGACAACCTCATCAATAGGTGTATCTCCACTAACGGCTATAACGGGCTTCGAAGCTATTTCAGAAACTTTCACATCCCTAGGATCCAGTCCCTCTGCTAAGCATCTTAACACTATGTCCCTCAGCGTAACAACTCCGACAGCCTTACCATCTTCCTTAACTATCAAAGCGCCAATCTTCTTAAGGACAACGTTCTCTATAGCCTCCAAAACGTTTGCATCAGCGTCAATGAACTCCACCTTTCTACACATTATGTCTGCTACCAACACCGTCATCAAGGTATATGTTGTAGCAAAAATATATAAATTTTTCTACAATGTTAAATAATTTTTATTATCAATAATTTCAATTATAAATCGTGACATAACTTTAAAATATTGTTGATAAAATCTTATTGGAAATGGAAGAACTTTTCGAGCCAAGGGCTATCGCAGTCATAGGTGCTACGCCGAAGGAAGGAAAGGTCGGAAATACATTGCTAAAGAACTTGTCAAAATTCAAAGGAAAGATTTATGCGGTAAATCCAAAGTATAGAGAAGTTTTGGGTGTGGAATGCTATCCCTCTGTGAAAGATTTACCTGAAGAAGTCGATCTGGCAGTCATAGCCGTTCCAGCTGAAGTTGTTCCAAAAGTCCTAGAGGAATGCGGTGAAAAGGGGGTTAAAGCTGCTGTAGTTATAAGCGCCGGATTTAGAGAAGTCGGAAACTACAAGCTTGAGATGGAGCTTGTCGAAATATGCAAAAAGTACGGAATTAAAATGGTTGGTCCGAACTGTCTGGGAATCATAAATACGTCAAACGGCTTGAATGCAACCTTTAGCGGCGTAGAGCCCTTAAGAGGTAGAATTGCCCTGATAAGTCAGTCAGGAGCCCTGATAGTTGCAATAATGGACTGGGCTCTCGCAAACAACATCGGATTTAGTAAAATCGTCTCCCTAGGGAATAAGGCCCTTTTAAACGAGTGCGATTTCATTGAATATTTATCAAACGACGATGAAACCGAAGTAATAGCTCTCTACGTTGAGGGCATTGAAGAAGGCAGAAGGTTCATGGAAATTGCTGAGAAGTGTAGAAAGCCGATAGTTGCCATAAAGAGTGGTAAAACATCTGCAGGAGCGAAGGCCGTTTCGAGTCATACTGGAAGCTTGGCTGGCAGTTACGAGGCTTGCAGAACTGCTTTCAGACAGAGTGGTGTTGTAGAGGCTGAATCAGTTGAGGAACTCTTCGATTTTTCAACTGTTTTAAGCTACATCAAGGGATTTCGTGGGGGTGTTGCAATAGTAACAAATTCTGGAGGCCCAGCAGTTATGGCGTCAGATGCCGTTGAAAAGTATAACTTAAATCTCGCAAGTTTTGAGCATGAAACTGTGGAGATGCTTAGATCAATAGCCCCTTACGGCAATGTTTACAATCCAGTAGACGTTTTGGGAGATGCTGATGCTGAAAGGTTCTGCAAAGCGTTGGATATCGTTGCGAAGGATAGAAACGTTGGTTTAATACTCGCCATATTGACTCCTACTGCAACCATAGATGGTGTAAAAGTTGCTGAAAAAATTGTTGGGATTAACAAGAAGGTCGTAGGTTGTTTTATGGGTGGGAAGAGCTTTGAAGAAGCTGTAAGAATTTTAAGAGAGAAGGGTATAGCAAACTTTAACGATCCTGTTAGAGCTGTGAAGGCGATAGCATCAGTGCAGTTCTACAGCAGAAGAACTAAGAGGAAAGAATTCGTAAGGTTTGATGTCGATTTAAAGAAAGTGAGAGAACTGCTTAAGAGAGGTCTGTATTTCGAAGTGGTTAGGGAGTACGGGATACCCGTACCACCGTATGGGATTGCAAGATCGGCTGAAGAAGCTCTGGAGATTGCCGATAAAATTGGATACCCCGTTGCCATGAAGGTTGTGTCACCTAAGATTATCCACAAGACGGATGTAGGTTGTGTAAAGCTGAACGTTACGAGAAATGAGGTTGTTAAGATATTTTACGAGATATTGAAGAGAGCTGAGGAGTTTGGAGATGTGGAGGGCGTTATGATTCAGAAGATGATGCCCACTGGCAAGGAGGTAATAGTTGGTATGAAGAGAGATCCTAGCTTTGGCCCACTGGTGATGTTCGGTATGGGTGGAATTTACGTAGATGTATTTAGAGATGTTTCATTCAGAATAGCTCCGATAAGCAGGGAAGATGCGGAAGAGATGGTTAGAGAGGTTAAGGCTTACAGAATACTGCAAGGTGTTAGAGGTGAGAAACCTTCAGATGTTGATGCCATAATAGACGTCATTCTGAGGGTTTCACAGATGGTTATGGACTTGGAGGAGATTTTAGAGCTTGACATAAACCCTATATTTGTTTACGAGAAGGGTTGTTGTGCTGTGGATGTTAAGGTGATAGTATGATCTCCTCAACGGATGCATTCTCTGGCAAGAGCTCCCTCATAATAGCTCTGGGAAAGATACTTCAGGAAAGAGGATATAGGATCGGATACTTCAAGCCTTTTGGTATTGGTAAGTACGTTGGAAGAGAGTTGGTTGAGGAGGACGTTTCGAGTATAGTCTCCATACTGAAAGTTGACGACAGCTTAGAGACAATCTGCCCTGTAGTAATCGATAGACCCTACTTGGAATTCGAAATGAAGGTTGAAGGCATAAAAAAGAGAATTCTTGAAGCTTACCAAAGGGTTAGAGAAGGAAAGGACGTCGTACTCGTCGAAGGCGCTCTGAGCTACGAGGTTGGAAAATTCATGGGTTTGAGCGATGACGAGATTGCGAGAGAGCTAAATCTAAACGTAGTCATGGTAGCTAAATTTGATGAATTTGTCTTGGATAAGATTGCAATGGCGAAGCAAGTTTTTGGTGATAGGCTGAAGCAAGTTGTACTCAACTTCGTTTCAGGGTACATGGAGAGGTATATCAAGGATATATCCGAGAAATTGGAAAGTATCGGTGTTGAACTTGCTGGGGCAATTCCCAAAGATCCATTTCTATCAGGCACATTTCTAAGTGAGATTGTTGAAGTTCTTAACGGAAGATACCTCGTCGAGCCTAAGGAGGATGTAGTAATAGAGCAGGTCCTTATAGGAGCTATGACTGCACAATCCGCTCTCGAGCACTTCAGAAGGTGCAAAAACTGCGCTGTAATAACGGGTGGAGACAGATCGGACATAATAGTGACTGCTTTGGAGGTACCGAATATTAAATGTTTAATATTGACTGGAAATCTCGAACCTCCGAGCGTTGTTTTAGGAATAGCTAGAAGTAGGGGGACCCCGATTGTTCTGGTACCCTACGACACACTCACAACTGTTAGCTTGGTTAGCAGGGTCACTGGAAAGGGTAAGATGAAGGGAAAGAAAGTGGAAAGAATGGTTGAAATTGTTAAGGAGCACGTAGATGTTGATAAATTGGTGAGCGTATTATGCGGGTGAAGGTTCAGCTTTTCGCAACTCTGAGAAGATTTGGAAAGGAGTTCGAGGTTGAAGGTAACAGCTTAGAGGAAATTTTGAAGAAGTTGGCAGAGAGGCTGGGAGAGGAGTTTTACAGGGAGATTTTTGATGAGAACGGTAAGATAAGAAGCGATAGGATAATAACAGTCGATGGGAGGAACATAAAAGATGAAAGACCAAAGCTGAAGGAAGGTAGCGTTATAGCAATATTTCCACCTATTGCCGGAGGTTAGCAGAGGGGACAAAACTCCCACTTTCTATCTTTTTCAACTATCCTCAAAATCTTAACACCATGTTTTTCGCAAACTTTCGAAGTTGTGACCAATCTTCCCTTCTGAGGTAATGGACGTGAAAACTTACACTTTGGATAATTCGAACAGCCTATAAACCTCTTGTTGGCTCTCTTTACCAACAAAACTCCACCACACTCTGGACAGGAACCAATCGCATTTTTTTCCATCTCTTCTTCTCTATCCTTCTCGATACCCTCCTTTATTATGCTCCCCAACCTTTCCCTATCGACACTCTTCAAAATCCTGCTCAGAAAAACAACTGATTCCTTCAAAACATCTTTCTCATCTATTCTTCCTTCCGCAATCGCAGTCATGTCCCTTTCAAGCTTTGCGGTCATATCAGGAAGCGTTACTACTTCAGCAGTCTCCTTCAGAGCATTTATAACTGCAAAGGCTAGGTTCGTTGGCCTTATCGGGTTACCGTAGATGTACTTGCGATCGTAGAGCTTCTTTATAATCTCGTGCCTCGTTGACTTTGTTCCCAATCCCAAACTCTCCATAACCTTTATCAGAGTTCCCGTTGTATAGCGAGATGGTGGCTTTGTCTTCTCTTTCTTGATCTTCTTTTCCTCAACAACCAAAACTTCTCCAACCTTAAAATCTGGGATATAGCTCTCTTCTGGCTTTGAGTAATCATAAATTAATCTCCAACCAGCGAAGATGAGCTTTTTACCCATAGCTTTAAAGCCTTGCTCAAACTCGACCCTCTTTACCTCCCACTTCGCTTTGGGAGCTAAAGTAGCCAAAAATCTCTTCACAACCAGTTCATAAATTGTCCACTCGTCTTTACTAAGCTCGTCTTTACTTGCAACGGCTGTCGGGTGAATGGGAGGATGATCGCTTGTTTCTTTTCTGCCTCTGGATGGCTCTATACCGTGCTTGAGGACGAATTCGGCATGATCTTTGAAATCACTACTGAGGAACATTTCAACCAATTTCTTGAGGTTTAGAGTTTTTGGATAGACTGTGTTGTCTGTTCTCGGATAGGATATGTAACCCTCCATGTAGAGGTTTTCAGCTATAGCCATTGCTTTATCGGGTTTCATAAACTTCGACGCCTCTTTCAAGAACTCTGTTGTGTTGAAAGGAATCGGCTTTTTCTCCTCAACAACGCTCTTTTTGAAACTTAAAACCTTCAGAGTATTGATGGATTCTAAAACTGCTTTTGCCTCTTCTTCTTTTTCGAATTTTCTCTTTGCATAAATTCCCCTAACCTTTACAAAGGCATTGTAGTAGTATTTGGACTTGAACGACTTGATCTGCTCCTCCCTTTCAACTATCAATCTCAAAGTGGGGCTCTGAACTCTCCCAACGCTAAGAAAATCTCTACCCAAACGGTTTGCAGATAGGGACAGCAATCTCGTTAAAATAGCACCCCATAGCAGATCAACCTTGTGTCTGACTTCAGCAGATTTCGCCAGATTTAAATCCAAGCTCGTGGGATTTTCAAAAGCTCTTCTTACATCTACAGGAGTCAGGGCACTGAACCTTACTCTCTCTATCTTCACACCCGGATTTACCTTCTGAATAAGCTTGACAGCTGTCAATCCTATAAATTCTCCCTCTCTATCGTAGTCTGTGGCAATCGTAACTCTCTCAGCATCTTTTGCAAGTTCCAAAAGCGTCTTTACGACGTTTTTTTCTTTAACTTTAACTACAAATTTGGCTTTAAGTAAAGCTTCAAGAGGTGTTCTTCGCCAGTTGTTCAGCTCCTCAGGAAAATCGTATTCGACAATATGCCCCTTCAAACCCAAGACAAAGGCTTTATTGGAAGGAGAAAAGTAGTAATTGACCTGATTTTTTTTAAGAACCTTTACGTCCTTAAACAGGATTCGGGCAATCCTTCTGGCAGATTTATCCTTCTCAGCAACTATTAACCACATCACTTCTGTTCGATCAGTACAGCATTGATAAGTCCCTCCTGACTCGGTCTGTTCGTAACTCTTGCAAGTCCTATTTCAGTTTCGATTATAGCACCCTTCGTTATAACGTTCCTTCTCGCATAGTGAACGTGAGCGGGGTTCTCAACGACTCTCTTAATCTCAACCCTGACTACCTTTCCCTCGCTCGGCACATAGACATTTGCATACTTGTCCCTAACGAGCTTAACCTTGTAGTTTCCGCCTCTAACCCTTTCCAACTTGATCTTTCTCTCACCTATTAGAGTCTCTGTTTGCGGTCTTCCCATCTCATACTTCCTCTTCTTTCTGTGAGGTCTGTAAAGTCCGCCTGTAGGTTTTCTTCTGCTCCTTCCCTGCCAGATCATAAAGGGCAAGTTGAGAGACTGTTATTTAAGCCTTACCACCACACATCCTTAAGCCCGAGCTTGTAGGCTAAGACGTTTATTGTCAGGTGCAACAAGGGTGTTATGACTATTCCAGTGATTATAACATCCAAAGTGAACAGTTTGTAGAAAGCACTGCATCTGCTGGCTAAAATGTAGGCTATTATAAGGAAGGTAAGCTGATCCAAGATGGGAAACTTTCCTCCTCTCTCAACTCCAAATCTCCTCTTTATAAAGCTACCTATCGAATCTCCGAGCATAGCTCCAAAAGACAGCAGGAAAACTAGTTGAAGAAAAGAAGCGTAATCTAAAGATGAATATACGCTAAGACTGAACGATTTCTCGATAATTAGCTGAATATGAGCTGTAAATATACCGCCCAAAACTCCAGCTACGAAACCTCTTATAGTCTTCCCGTCACCGAGTATTCTCTTCCCATCTATAAAGTGCTTGCCAAGGTCTAACGGTTTTCCCCCACCAAAGATGACAGCGAAGTTGTTTGGTATGTAAGCCGGAAGGAGTAGCCAGATTGTTTTGATTATCAGTTCGAGCATGAGTCTAAAACGGCTGATGGATTTTGAGGTTTTTGATATCCGCAATGGTTCCCAGATATAGCACTTCGTCGTTTACAGCGTAGACTTCTACTTCTTCGCAGTCAACCTCCGCAAGTATAGGAGATATGAATTCGCAAGAAGTTACGTCACTTCCTTGGACTAGTGGAGAAAATGCTGGAAGGACTATTATCTCCCTTCCGTCCTTCCTAACCCTAAGAAAACAATGAAATGTGTAGACTCCGTCTACTCTAACCTTTATTGCCGGATGTTCGTGACCCATTATTATTTTGTCGGCATCACATGCCTTATGACCGTGGACAATCCTCCAGCCTTCAACATCGTAGTGATCGAGCAAATCTATCCCGAATTTTGCTAAAATCGCCTTGAGAAAGTTGTCGTGATTACCCCTAACAACCACAACTTCCAAATCTTTACTAAGCAGAAAATCTATTACAGCTTTAACATCCTCCCATTCGTAGGGCAAGTTTTTGCCGAACTCGTGTTTCAAATCGCCAGCTATCACAACCCTCTCAACTTCTTTTGAAACTCTATCAAGTCTCTCAAGGATCTCATCGAGCTGAACCTTCGGTATTGCGATACCTTTTTCTATCAGCACGTTCTCCAAGCCAAGATGAAGGTCAGCTATCACCGCGGTCCTCCCAACTATCAGAGCTCTCTCAGGTGTAAACTTGATGCCCACAATTGCAGAAGTGAAGGAATGCTTATAGCCTTAACTGGAACTCCAGGAGTCGGGAAGAGTACAGTTGCCGAAATATTGAGGAAGAGAGGATATATTGTTTTGTCAGTCAACGAGTTAGCTGAGAAATTTAACTGCATAATTGGTGAAGAGGAAGGGTGTAAAATAGTCGATGTTGAAAAGCTGGCTGAGAATGTTAGAAAAGTAGTTAAAGGCTTAACGATTATCGAGGGTCATCTTTCACATCTTCTCAACCCGGATTTGGCAATAGTTTTGAGATGCAATCCGTTGGAGCTAAAGAGGAGGCTTGAAAGGAAGGGCTGGAGTGAGGAGAAAATTCTCGAAAACGTCGAGGCTGAGCTTGTCGATGTGATTCTCATCGAAGCTTTGGACAGTGTTGAGAAAGTATACGAGATAGACACAACCAATTTAACTCCTGAAGAAGTGGCTAATGCTGTCGAAGAAATTTTGAGAGGTGAAAGTGAGAAATACAAGCCAGGAAGGATCGATTGGTTGTCTGAAGTAGGTGACAAGCTGGATGAGCTTATCAGACGTTGAGACATAAGGTTTATAAACACATCAGTTCTCATATCCAGTAGTCCCGGCTTAGCTCAGTCTGGCAGAGCGCGGGCCTGTAGTCTGGCGACCGGGCAGAGAGCCCGGGGTCCCCGGTTCAAATCCGGGAGCCGGGACTCCTTACTTCTACCAATCCCATCATTCCTAGAGAAAAATAATTGAAGAGGCTATTACTCACCCAAAATTTCCTTTACGACCTTAATTCCAAACTCCACAAGCTCCTTAGCCTTCTTCTTTGACTTAGCCTCGGCAAATATCCTGACTATAGGTTCCGTCCCTGAAGGTCTTATGAGAATCCAGCTGTCCTCGTAGTCTATTCTTGCCCCATCTGTGAAGTTTGCATCTGGAAACTTCTCTTCCAGCCCCTTCAAAAGCTTGATCTTATCCCTGCACGGTAACTTAGTCTTTATCATGTAGTACTTCGGAATTCCCTTTACTAACTCTGAGATAGGTTTATTTTCTAAAGCCATAAGCTCCAAAACCTTCGCAAAGCTCATAGCTCCATCCCTTGCAAGCAAGTGCTCCGGGAAAATTAAACCGCCATTCCCCTCTCCACCGAAAACTGCCTTTACTTTAAGCATGGTTTCAGCGACGACTGGTGATCCTACTGGAGTGTAGATAACTTCACCACCAGCTTCCACAACCACATCCTCAACACACTTTGAAGAGCTTACTGGGGTTACAACTTTACCACCGTTATTCTTCTCCACATAATATTTAGCCATCAAAGCGAGCATTATGTCTTCAGGAATGAATCTACCTTTCTCATCAACAAAAGTTGCCCTATCCGCATCTCCGTCATGAGCAACACCCAAATCCGCTCCAACCTCTTTAACAACCCTTTTCAACAATCCAACATTTTCTTCAACGGGCTCGGGATTTCTCTGAGGAAATCGACCATCCGGATGCGCATTTATGCTGATCACATTACAACCTAGCTCCTTCAATATGTAAGGCGAAGTTACGTAGCCAGCCCCGTTACCGCAATCTATAACGACCTTAAACCCCTTCCCAGCAATCGCATCGACGTCAACTTTGCTAAGAATTCCGTTTATGTACAATCTTCTATATTCATCGTAATACACTTGCCCAATATTGTCCCAGCTTGCAAATCTGAAGGATTTGCTCTTATAAATACGCTCACACTCTGCATCCATGTCTCTTGTGAACTCCCTGCCATCCTCTTGAATGAACTTTATACCTCCATACTCTCTCGGATTGTGGCTTGCAGTGACAACTATTCCTCCCTCGATCTCATCCTTGCTCTTAACGTAATATTGCAAAGCTGGAGTCGGAGCGATTCCGAGATCAACGACATCACACCCGCAGGACGTCAAACCTGCTATAACTGCACTCTTGAGCATGTAACTTGAGATACGTGTGTCCATAGCTACAGCAACCTTTCTCTTTAGAGTTCCCATAACCCTTCCTAAATTCATGGCCATTTCGGGAGTTAGTTCCTCGTTAGCTACTCCTCTAACACCGTCAGTACCAAAAAGCTCTCCGACGGCACCTATTCTCGTCATAATCTTAATTCTGAGCGATTCGATATAACAGTTACGTTATTCTATTCAGAATTAGGAAGATCAGGTCACCTAGAGTTACAGCAACTATAAATCCAAACGTCATGAAGACTAAAAAAGGCAGGGCAGGAGTTACCCAAACTTCCTTCACACCCAAGCTCTTCAACTCTTCAACAACCTTACTGTCAAATTCAATTCCTCTAAGAGACCTAACAACCTTCCCGTTCTCAACCCACTCCAAAAGGTTGTGAAACTTCGGAATCTCATCGATTTTGACTTTATATCCGATAAACATGGTTTTTGCGAAATCACCCTTCAAAGCGTTCCTTACGAAGAAGTAGAGGGATATTAGCGGTGCGAATATCACAGAATCTGTTAAAACGCTTAATGCGAAGATAAAACCCTTAACAGTGAACTCAAAAATCTCGGGATAAATCGGAAACATTATGGATAAGCTTATCAGCGCCTTGCAGTCTGCCCCTCCGAAGTTCAAAAGGTAATACATCACGTTCGCAAGAATAAAGATCAGTACAAACTGTATGAGCGCAAACGTTAGATTGAAAGGCTCTTGAATGTATTGGATAACGTTCAAAGGTATAGCCAAAGCGATCATAAACAACCAAATCCTGTCATCTATCTCTCTCGTTTTCAAATCCTCGATACTAGCCCTAATGAAAATTAAAAGAGTTACAAGCACTTTAACGGTTTCGACAAGCATATCAGATCGGATATTATTGCTGAAGCGGTCTCTCTGCTTCCCGCTCCCCTTCCTATAACGAACACTTCACCAGCCAAGTCAGTTTCTATCTCTAGAGCGTTCAGCGTTCCATATATTGCCAGAGGATGGTTTAAGGGTATAAGTCTCGGTGAGACTCTTAGATACTCACTTGTAGCTTCTGCTATCAACCTAATAGTGTAACCGTTCTCAAGAGCAACTTTGAAAGCTTCGGGAGTCAGATCGGATATTCCAACCCTTTCCACATCTTCGAACTTCGCGTCAAGCCCCATTATCGCGTTCGCTATTATAACGAGCTTTGCACTCGCATCAATCCCCTCTACATCGTAGGTAGGATCAGCCTCAGCTATTCCCAATTCCTTGGCCTCTTCGAGTATCATTTCATAAGGTAGAAGCTCTTTCTCCATTCTAGAGAGGATGTAGTTGCATGTTCCGTTCAGAATTCCCTTGACAGAAATTATCTCGTTTCCGGCTAAATCGACCTTTGCGAGCTTTATGACTGGCATTGCCCCTCCCACGGTAGCCTCAAACATCAATCTAGCGTTGTTTTTCTCTGCAAGACTCATGAGTTCTTTAAAAGCTACGGCGAGAGGCCCCTTGTTAGATGTTACGACATCAATTCCCCTCTTTAGGCACTCCTTTATGTGTGTTAATCCCGGTTCACCGTTCTCAATGTTAGTTGGAGTTACCTCTATACAAACATCGAAATCCAGCTCTCTTACAACTTCAATCGATGTTACTCGCTTTGGCAAACTTCCTCTCTTCTTCATCTCAAGAACTTCTCTGAGATCCAATCCATTCTCGTCAAACACTCCACCCTTAGAATCAGTTACCGCTACAACCTTGTAATCTCCCAGATAACGCTTTAGATAATCTCTTTTCTCAATCAAAACTTCAGCAACTCCCCTCCCAACGGAACCGAAGCCTATTATGGCGATTCTCATAATGGCTCTACAACCTTTATCCCCTTAGCCTTACAGACCTCTTTCAAAATTCTAACAGATTCTCTCAGCTTCTCGTCGTTAACGGCTGAAAGCTTTATGAAGGCCGTGGAAGGCTTGTTCAGTTCCGGCATGACTATCCTCATTTCAACAACTTCTGCAAATCCTGTTCTGTCAACGGCGTCCACAGTACTCCTCAAATCGGTATGAATTATGTGCCCGATCAAAAGTAGGGAGGTGGTTACTGTGTGTTTAACTCTATTGTAATTTCTTATACAGATTCCCCTACTTTCTATTTCTCTTATCAATTGGTCTATCTTTTTCTCATCTATCTGAACTGCAATTCTCACAGGAATCTTACCCAGAGGGGTAATCTCATCTCTCCTGTGAGTGACGCTGATTATGTTTCCACCCAGCTTTGAAATGGGCTCCAAAACCTTTATGAGTTGTCCCGGTTTGTCCTCAAGCTCAACTACCATCGTCAGCATATACTGGAACACCTTCCTTCTCTGTCTTTTTCCTAAACTCTTCCATGATCTTCTTGGTTATCTCACCCGGCTTGCCGTCACCAATAACTCTACCATCTATCCAAACTATTGGACAAACCTCAGCAGCGGTTCCAGTTACGAATACCTCGTCAGCTGTGTAGAGATCGTAAAGACTTAGGTTTGTTTCCTTGAACGGAATTCCGAGCTCGTGAATAATTTCAATAACAACTTCCCTTGTAATGCCCTTGAGATTATTTATAGTCGGTGGAGTCATGATAACTCCGTTCTTGACGACGAATATGTTATCTCCACTACCTTCACTCACATAACCGTTGTGATCCAAGAATATTGCTTCATCACCTCCTTTTACGTTAGCCTCAATCTTTGCCAGTATGTTGTTGAGGTAGTTCATCGACTTTATGTTAGGTGGCAGAGAATCAATCGCATTTCTTCTAACAGTCACAGTAACAGCCTTAATACCCTTCTCATACAAATCTCCATAGAGTTTCTCCCAAGGCTGAGCTATGACTATTATTGTCGGCTTTCCGCACTTTCTCGGATCTAGGCCCAGATCTCCAACTCCTCTAGTGACAATCGGTCTTATATAGGCGTCTCTCAAGTTGTTTTTCCGCAAAGTCTCCAAGATAATTTCCATGAACTCCTCCTTTGAAATTGGGATTTCCAAAGCTATTGCCTTTGCAGAATCGTAAAGTCTGTCTATGTGTTCCTTCAACCTGAAAACTCTACCGTTGTAGGCCCTTATACCTTCAAAAACTCCGTCGCCGTAGAGAAATCCATGGTCAAAAACGCTAACTTTTGCCTCACTCTTCGGAACAAACTTACCATCGATGTAAACGAGTAGTTCTTGCATACCGCTCGAAAAATAGTTTTGCAATAATAAGGGTTTCGTTTCAAGTGAAGTCGAAGAGTGTCTTCTGAATAGTCGTTTTCAAGCTCGCCTCTGTATAGCCAAACCTCTCGAGTATCCTCATCACTGCGGGAATTATCTGGTGATCGATGTAGTAGTCTTTATCGATTTTCTTAACCATGATGCCAGATGGTGTCCTTATCTTTAGATTCTCTCCATCAAACTCCTCGATAAGCTCTATAGGATAGGCTCTATCGCTAATACTACCCCCTCCTTTCACAATAACGAAACCTACCTTAGTTCCGATAGGATAGTATATTCCCATCTCCATAGCTCTCAAAGCTGCTTTAACGTGAGCCTGCTTGCTCTCATACTTGTCTGGCTTCTTCGTCAAACCCTTGTATATCACATAATCTTCAAGCTTGAACTTACCTTCCTTAATTTCCTCTATAACATTCTTCACGAACTTCAGAGCTTTATCTGGATTTCTTTCCCTGAGAATTATTTCTATAACTTCCCTTTGCACCCTCTTAGCCAATTCGCACCAGTCCCCTCTTCTAACCTCCAAACCCTTTACAACTATTCTGTCATCATCCGTAAGCCCCGCATACCTCTTCTTCTCAACGAAGAATATGGCTTTGTAAAACTCGTCAATCTCAAGTTGTATCGGTAACTCCTTGGAAATGACATCTATCAACTTTAAACACTCCTTCTCAAGATCTTTCAAATTTAATTTATTCTTTTTTATAAAAAGAGAGTCTGTATCTCCATATAGAACCTCAAAACCCATACTTTCGGCAATCTTAACGGCTCTCTTTATGAAGTATCGACCCCAAGCCGTTGTAGCCTCTGCACACTCTCTACAATACCATCTCGCCAAATTCCATCCTGTATAGCCATAGAATGAGTTTGTTAAGACTTTTAATGTTTGCTGTTTTATGTCCAAGAGCTTGTAATCTTCCGAGTCTGGGTCTAGTTCCTTCATCTGCCTTTTCATCTCCCTCCTCTTCTCGATCAGCATCTTCAGTATTCTTTTGAAGAAACCATCTGGACTCTTTCTAAACTTGTGTCCTACCTCAGGAGCAACGTAGCAATCTTCACACTCCCCTTTAACGAGAGTATCTGGGCTTATGTTGAAGTTAATCATTATTGAGGGGTACATACTGGCAAAATCTAAACAAGCTACGTTCTCGTGCAAACCTCTCGCTGGCTCTAAAACAAAAGCACCTTCGTAGCTTTCCTCAATCTCAGGTGGATTTGGGGCGATTTCGTTGATCTTTTTAGCTTCGCTGAGGAGGAAGTAATCTACCTGCTTGCCCCTCCCCAACCTCGCAACATCATCCAAGGGTAGTCTGATCATCCTGCTGAGTTCGTAGTGCATCGGCAAAAGCTCCAAAGCTAACCTGTAAGTTGTTAAGACATCGTTTAAGACGTGTTTGAAGACTTTCTCCTTCTCTCCTCTCATCCAGCACTTGTAGATATCTCTACCCTCGATATCCTCCTCTTCAACCTTAGCCCCCAAAAACTCCGCAACCTTCTTCAGTGTCTTGATCTTAACGTCAGGAATCTTCAAAGCTATATCGTACAAATCCACATTCAACCTTCCAGCTATCTTAGGTCTACCACCCCTGAAGCTTATCTCGCTCCTATCCCTCCCTATGTCGAGTCTTATTCCAAACTTCTCAGCCCTCTTTTTTACGTAAGGCCAGTCGAAGTTGTCCTGGTTGTATCCGACTATGATGTCTGGATCCTGCTCCTTGATGATGCTAACAAACCTTCTCAAAATATCTCGCTCATCTCCATGCAAGACCTCCTCAAAATCACCGCATTTTACGGCTATAGCGATTATGGGGTCCTTCTCTGGATCGGGCATGAATTGTGCAAGCATTTCACAATCAAAGGCTAAGATTTTCAGATCGGGAAAACCTTTTTTCTCAACTCTCCTAACACTTCTAACCTCGTAAGCCCTCAAAACACCCTCCTTAACCGCAATCGGCTCTATTTCAATCCCATCCATGCAAGCTAAGTCCTTATCAATGAGGTACCTGTAAGCAAAAGGTATGTCAGCCTCTCTAACTTCCGCAAATTTCTTTATCTCCTCTCTCAGCTTGGGAACGTGCTGAGGATGCCGTGTGTAAACTTTAAGAGCCTTTATAGGCTTGCCCAAACTTTTAGCTTCAATCTCTTCAACCTTTAAGGGGGTGATAATCCCCTCATTCGTGCGAACCTTAACCTTCATTACATCCTCAGCTTTACAACCTATCACGTAGAAGTAAGGTAGGAAGTTGCGATCGTAAGCTACGAATACACCTTTATCATCCTTACACCATAATCTAATGACAGCCCTGTCATTCTCCGTAACGTAATCGACATCTAAAAGCCAAGCTTTGATCATCGATACGATGTATCCCCAATAATATAAATAAGTTCAGTCCATGAATTCCTGAAGAGTTCTGTCGTGCTTCTCTTCAACTACTTCGACAGACTCCACACGCTTTACCGACAACAGCAGTCTCCTGGCATTGTAGCCGTGCTTTTCAAGGATCTCAACCACTTTCTCCTTCAAATCCTCAACGTCAACTTCAGCAAAGAGGTCAAAATCTGTTATGGGAAGGTTCGTCTGGATGTTATCATCCTCATCAATATCAGATGATAACATCCTTCATCCTTAGGTCTCATCGGATTCGGGGATCACATCTCCTCGACCTCGTTCAGGGCAAACCCTCATGCCCCACATTTCAACACACCTAACCATTTGCCTGTTAAGTTGATTATAGCTACGCTATCTCTATCCATCGTAAAACCACAGTTCTTGCATACGAGCGTTCTATTTTCAAATTTAGTATTCAAGCTCTTGCATTTAGGACAAGTTCTCGATGAATTTTTTGGATTGACGTAAACTACTGCCAAACCTTCTTTCTTAGCCTGCCACTCTATCCAAGATTGAAGCTTTCTGTAAACGAAGAACGTAAATCTTTCACTCCACGACTTCTTTAACTTGGCTTGCTTATCTCTCAACCCATTCAAATCTTCTAAGACAATCGTGTCGTATCCTCGTTCTTTCGCAAATGCTACTATCTTTCTTGAGATTTGCTTGACGAAATTGTTTGTGACACCGTTAATCCTTCTCCACCATCTTGATATTGCTTTCCTAATTCCTCTAACATGTAACCATTGTTTGTTATACATCTTTTGAGTTTTCTCGATGTGATTCTTTTTAATGTGTATTATTCTTTGTAAAGGTGTCCTGAACCTTGCTTCGGTTTTATCGTTACCCACGACAACTTCCTCGAAATTCATATCAACCGCTACAACCTTTTCACTTGGATTCGCTATTTTAACAACCTTCTTTAATGTTACATAGAGCTTAATCATTTTCCCTTGTATTTTCATTATCAAATCTCCGAACTTCCAATCCTTGTATTTGTCAATCCATTTCTTGTTGAATCCTTTTATTTCAAATTCTCCGAGTCCTTGTAGCCTCAAATAACACTTGTTACCGTCGAATTTAACACTATAACTCTGGTAATCACACCTTGCTCTATAGCTTTTAATTACACATTTGTTTTCTCCATTGTTCTCGTTGTTTATTACCGCTTTGGCAATCATGGACGCTTCCCTTTCGCACCCTATTGCAAACTTTGGTGGTAGGTTAAATCTACGCTTCAAAGTTTCGTAGAATTCGTGTATCTTCTTTATATCTTGTTCCCATCTTATCCTTCTCGTCTTTTTAACATATCTCCACCTACCATATTTGCTTGGGTCTCTTAGAATTTCATGAACTACAAATCTCAACGCATTCGTATAATTCCTTACCAAGTTGAACAAAGGCTCTGCCCTAACGGTCATTTCAACCGTTCCCGTTAGGGTTACTTCATCGCCCATTATATAACATTTGGTATATAAATTTATAAAGTTTTCGCAATTATATCTCGTTTTAGTGTGTTTCGTTTATCGTTAAATGATAATATTCGATAACAAGTTTATCAAAAATACTGGTTATATTTGCCAAGAAGCTGTTAATCCTGATCTCTTCACAGATGTTTTCGAAGAGCGACAGTAAGTCTTTCAAAAATGAAGGCTTCCAAATCCTGCCTACGAACCTAACCCTCGTAACCCTCATTAAATTCAGTTTGCTCAAAAGTATAATAAAGTTAGGGAAAGAGGGGTGGGAAGTCCAAACCCAACTTCTCATCCCAACCCATCATGACGTTCATATTCTGAATAGCTTGCCCACTCGCTCCCTTAACCAAGTTGTCGATAGCCGATACAGCTACAATCCTGTCCTCTCCTTTGAATAGTGCTATATCGCAGAAGTTGCTACCCCTCACATAGCTCAGCCTAACCTCATCCTGCAACCTTACGAAGTAGCAATCCCTGTAAAAATCCTCATAAATTCTAACGATTTCCTCAAGGCTCAGGTTCTCTTTAAGGAAGATGTGGGATGTTGTCAAAATCCCCCTCGATCCCGGGAATACTTGCGGTGTGAACGAGACAGCAATTTCAGAGTTGAAGGGCTTAAGCTCTTGGACTATCTCGTAATAATGCCTGTGATTCGTGACCTTGTATGGGACTACGCTTTCATGCAGGTTGGGGTAGTGAGTAAATTCCGTTGGTTTCACTCCAGCTCCAGTTATTCCGCTCTTGCAATCAAAAACAACTCTTTCAGCATATTTGGCTATTGGAGCTACTGCCAAGATACATCCAGTTGGGTAACATCCGGGATTCGCAACCAAATTAGCCTTTGCAATCTCATCTCTGTGCAATTCCGTTAAGCCGTAAACTGCCTCAACATAACCTTCATGCTTCAAACCGTAAACTTTCTCATAGACATCCTTGGGCAATCTGTAATCCGCTGAAAGATCAACAACTTTAATACCAACCTCCAAAAGCTGGGGAACGTATTTCATAGCCTCTCCGTGTGGAACTGCCGTAAAAGCTACATCGCATTCTTCAAAATATTTCATCTCAGGTTCCACAAATTTTAGATCGTAGAATCCCTTCAAATGCCTGTGAACCTTCCAAACATCCTTTCCAGCCAACTTTCTCGAAGTTACAACACTAACTTCAACCTTCGGATGGTTGTAGAGCAGTCTTAAGAGTTCTCCACCCGTGTATCCGCTGCCTCCGATTACTCCAACCTTCATAGTCATCAAACTCTAGAGTGGTAGATAACGTTTGTCTATATGCTTCAAATAAGTTCTCGCTCCAACGTGTTGAATGCAGAGCGACGCTAAGTAGTTTCCGAGCTTAGCGCACTCCTCCAAATTTTTACCCCTTAGTAATCCATAGAGGAATCCGGCGTTGAACGCATCTCCAGCGCCAGTCGTATCCACCACCCTTACTTTGTGAGCTGGGACTTCGTAGCAACCTTCATTGCTCGCAATGTAGCAACCCTCCTCACCCCTCTTAACAACAACAATATCGCACCACTTCAAGAAAAATTCCGCTCCTTCCTTATAATTTAAGCCAGTCAAAAGCTTCACTTCGATCTCGTTTGGCATGAAGATGTTTGTGTGCTTTATTATGGGCTTAATCTTCTCAAGTCCAAACTTTGCGTAAACACTGCCCGGATCGAAGCTCACAATTCCATTAAATATTTCAACAAGCCTCTTCTGAGCCTCAAAAGATTTCCAGCTAACCTTGCAGACGAAGGAGGATAAATGCAAGAGCTTAAATTGATTGACGAATTCTAAATCGATCTCATCAAACCCCACAGTGTCGTTAACAGCTGGATCAATTAGTATGGCTCTCCTACCATCCCTATCAACGAAAACCATGGCACATCCCGTTCTTCCCTCCGAAACTATCACGTTGCCGGTATCTACCCCGTAGCTCTTAAGATCCCTAATCAAAAATTCGCCTTCCTTATCCTTCCCAACTTTTCCAATAAAGCCCGTCTTCAGACCTAGCTTGGCTAGACCGACAATTGTATTTGCAGAACTGCCCCCAGCTGAAAACTGCAAATCGATAACGTAGCTTTCTTCCTCAGCTTTTGGGATCTCGCTGACCAAGAAGACCTTATCTAGATTCAAAGCTCCGAAGCCAACAGCATCCACAATACTTAAATCGCAGCCAACATTTTAACCTTATGGGCGTGATAATAATAAACTTCAAAGCCTATGCTGAAGGCTCCGGTAAGAAGGCTATGGAGATTGCGAGAGCTGTTTTGGAAGTGAGCGATAAAGTTGATGATTACATTGCTGTAGCACCAAACTTCTTGGATTTGGCTGAGATTGCCAGAATTGGTGTTGATGTTTACGCTCAGCACGTTGATCCTATCGAATTTGGAAGTTACACCGGAAGAATAACTGCTGAAATGATAAAAGAGAAGGGAGCAAAAGGGAGTTTAATCAATCACAGCGAGAGAAGACTAAAGCTGGCTGATATAGACTTCCTAATTCAGAAGTTCAAGAAGGTAGGATTGGTTTCGATAGTTTGCACGAATAACGTGAATACAACTAAAGCCGTTGCTGTTTTAGATCCGGATTACGTTGCTGTTGAACCTCCAGAGCTGATAGGAACAGGAATTCCGGTTAGCAAGGCCGAGCCAGAAGTTGTGGAAAACTCCGTTAAGGCCGTGAAAGATCTCAATCCTAAGGTTAAGGTGCTATGTGGTGCTGGAATTACTACACATGAAGACTACGTTAGAGCTTTGGACTTGGGTGCAGAAGGCGTTCTGCTTGCGAGCGGTATTGTAAAGGCGAAAGACCCAAAGAGAGCTTTAGAAGAGCTTGTAGGACTGAGATAACTATTTACTAGTTTTTGAAATGTTGAGCTAATAAAATTAGAAAAATCGAAAAAAGTTAGAACTCTGGTGAGCTAAACTCCTCTCCGCCCTTCTCCTTCTCTTTTTCCTTCTCTAGACCCTTAGCGGCGATGACATCGTCGATTCTCAGTATCATGATTGCTGCCTCAGTTGCACCGCTTATAGCCTGTTTCTTGACTCTGAGAGGTTCTAGGACACCCTTTTCCTTCATGCAAGTTACCTTGCCCTCGAATACGTCTACTCCGTAGGTTACCTTGCCCTCTTCGTGAGCCTTTCTCAATTCTACAAGTATGTCTATTGGATCAAGTCCAGCGTTCTCAGCCAATGTCCTCGGTATTATCTCCAACGCCTGTGCAAACGCTTCCGCAGCTAGCTGCTCCCTGCCTCCTAGGCTCGGTGCCCACTCCCTGATCCTTAAGCTCAGCTCAATCTCCGGCGCCCCTCCTCCCGCCACTACCTTTCCATCTTCGAGTGCACAGGACACAGCCCTCACTGCATCCTCGATACCTCTTGCGATCTCGTCAACTATATGCTCGGTACCACCTCTGACGAGGATTGTTACAGCTCTCGGGTTCTTGCAGCCTGTGACGAATACCATCTTGTCTTCGCCAACCTTCCTCTCCTCTACCAACTCCGCCTCTCCCAAGTCCTCTGGCTTCAGATCTCTCAAGTTCGTTACGATCTTGGCACCAGTAGCCTTGGCAAGCTTTTCTATGTCACTCTTCTTAACTCTCCTCACAGCCAATATACCAGCTTTAGCTAGGTAGTACTGAGCCAGGTCATCGATACCCTTCTGACAGAACACTACATTCGCTCCAGCCTGCACTATTCTATCAACCATTTCCTTGATCATCTTCTCCTCCTGCTCGATGAACTTCTGCAACATCTCTGGGTCTGTGATTCTAATCTTTGCATCAATCTCGGTCTCCTTAACCTCCAATGCAGAGTCGATCAGCAGAATCTTCGCATTCTCAACTCTCTTGGGCATTGCTGGGTGTACTACTTCCTTGTCCAGTACTATACCGTCTACGAGCATAGTTTCCTCGATAGAAGCTCCGGGCTTCTTCTCGATCTTCACATCCTCTGGATCAACCACTATCTTACCGTCTCTCTCCTGAGCAACAGATTTAACAGCCTTGACAACTATGTCAGCCAACTTCTCCAGAGCAACTTCAGCACCCTTTCCAGTCATTGCCGTCTTCGCTATCAGCTTCAGCGTTTCTTCGTCGTCCTTGCTGACCGGGATTGCGATCTCTTCAAGAATCTCCATCGCCTTATCACAAGCTAATCTATAACCTTTAGCGATGATGGTTGGGTGGACATCCTGATCGAGGAGTTCTTCAGCCTTCTTCAAGAGTTCACCGGCTAAAACGACTGCCGTAGTTGTTCCATCTCCGACTTCGCTGTCCTGAGCCTTAGCCACTTCTACGATCATTTTAGCGGCTGGGTGTTCTACGTCCATTTCTTTGAGGATTGTAACACCGTCGTTGGTTATTGTTATATCACCCAAGCTATCCACGAGCATTTTATCCATACCTCTTGGGCCCAATGTAGTTCTTACAGCCTCAGCTATTACCTTTGCAGCTGTTATGTTCATCCTCAATGCATCCCTACCGGTCGTTCTCTGTGTCCCTTCCTTTAATATCAACACAGGTACTCCCTGCAACGTCGCCATGTTACATCACCCAAAATCACTAGGTCAGTAGGTCTATATAAAATTTTTGAATGATATGATGGTTATTATTAAAATCGGAGATGCTTCGAAGAAGGGCGTAACGCCGGGACGGGGATTCGAACCCCGGAGCCCCGAAGGGCACGGGCTCTCAAGGCCCGCGCAGTACCACTCTGCAATCCCGGCTCGACATAACTTACACCGCAGTTTTTAAAATCTTTTGCAAAACGAGGTTCATGGAGTTCGTAAAAATGCATGGCAACGGCAACGATTTCGTGCTAATTGACGAATTTGAAAGTGTGAAGGTTCCAGATAATAGAAAATCCGAATTTGTAAGAGTTGTCTGCGATAGAAGATTTGGTGTTGGAGGAGATGGAGCGATATTTGTTCAAAAATCCGATATTGCTGATGCTAAGTTCGTTTTTTACAATAGCGACGGTAGCAGAGCGGAGATGTGTGGTAACGGAATAAGGTGCTTTGCGAGATATATAGTTGAAAGAGGTTATGCCAAGCCCGGAGTCGTTAAGGTTGAGACTCTTGCAGGTGTTTTGAAACTTGACGTCTGGTTCGATGAGATGTGGTGGATAAGGGTTAACATGGGTAGACCCAAGTTCGGAAAAGATGTTCCAGCGCTAAAGGATGTTTGGGGTGAAGTTTTCGAAATTGATGGAAGAAAATTTGAGGTATACGCTGTTAATACGGGCGTTCCTCATGCGGTTATTTTCGTCGATGATTTCGACTTCGACTTCTACAAAGTTGCCAGAGAAATTCGCTACAGTAAGCTGTTTCCCGAAGGAACAAACGTAAACTTTGCAAAGGTTTTGAGCAGGAACAGTGTATTCGTTAGAACTTACGAGAGAGGTGTCGAGGATGAGACTTTGAGTTGCGGAACTGGAAGTTGCGCAGTCGCAGTCGTTGGAAACCGCTTAGGAATTTTGGATAAAGTTGTAGAAGTCCAGACAAAAGGTGGTATTTTAAAAATTGAAGTTAACGACGAAATTTACATGAATGGGACTGCGGCGAAAGTTTTTGAAGGAAGACTTTTGGAGCTTTCAGGCTTTGAAAATTTCGGATGAATTTGTTGTAAACATGTTGCCAAATCCTACGTGGAGTATGAATTTGTAGTTTTTCACGTCTGGCTTGTCTTTGAAAGCATCTTCATGAGTAACTTCGACTATCTCGCCGACGTAAAGGACGTGGTCACCAGTCTCAACTGCATTGACGACCTTGCACTCCAAGTTTGCTTGGCACTCTTTTATAGATGGGGCTTTCACTTTCTTTGACGGTACAAAGGTAAGGCTTAGTTTTTCGGCCTTGTTGACATTCGCTCCACTTACCGTTCCAGCTATCCAAACATCCTTTAACAGTTCTATTGTAGGCACGGACACTACAAATTCACCGTACTCATCAATCAGCTTCTTCGTATACCTCTTGTGAGCTATAGCAGCACCAACTAGAGGTGGATTCAACGAGAGAGGGGTCACCCAATCAGCAGTCATAACGTTGGGTTTCTCCATTGTCCCTGATGTTATCAGGAATGTTCTCATGGGATACAGGTATTCAAGCGCGTGCATATTTGTAGTAATGAAAAAATACCAATAAAACGTTTTCTCAACAATGATACTAATCGTAGGCGGAGGCCCAGCTGGATCCCTCTCTGCAATCGCGTTGAAGAACTATGATGTTACGGTTGTGGAAGAGCATTCATCTGCTGGCTTTCCCGTTCAGTGTGCTGGACTGATTAGTGAAAGATGCTATAGAGAGCTGAAAAAATTCTCGGACTGTAAGGTTAACGATATAAGAGGTGCTGTATTCTTTTCACCAAACAACAGCGTTGAGCTTGAGGGAAAGGTGGGAGCAGTAGTAGTTGAAAGAAAACTTCTGGATAGAGATCTTCTAGCCAAAGCGTCTGAGTACGCAAATGTAATGATTAAAACCAAGTTTTTGGGAGTTGAAAAGGGTAAAGCGGTCTTAAGAAGTATGGGTAAAAAAATTGAGCTTGATTACGATTATATTATTGGTGCTGATGGTGTATACTCAACAGTTTCAAACGTATTCAATTTCAAGAAACCTGAGGTATATTCTGCATTACAGATTACATGCAGGTTTGAGTGTATCAGCGATGATCTCGTTGAAATCTACTTCGGATTTTCCGATTACTTCTGCTACGCAATCCCTTTTGACGAATTCGCAAAGATAGGAGTAATTTCAAGCCAGAATCCAATGCCAGTTATGAGAAGGTTACTCAGATGGCTTGGTAAAAGGGTTAAAGGTAGCGTTTTGGAGTTAAATGCTGGTGCAATTCCCATAGGACTGGTAGATTTTGTAAAAGACAGGGTTATGCTCATAGGAGATTCCGCTGGCATGGTCAAGCCCTACACTGGAGGTGGGCTCTACTACATTCTTAAGGCAGTTGAAAAGCTTAAACACTTTCCAAATCTCAAAAAAGTTCAGAAAGAGTATGTGAAAGATCTTAGGATTGAATACAAAGTTGGGACAAAGATTGCAAAGCTGTACAGGACTTTGGAGCCGGAAGACTACGACTATCTGATTGGAGTTGCAAGAGAACACGGAGATCTTGCTAGAGAGTTGGATATGGATAGACCTTCAACCCTACTAAAGCTGATTCCACTGATCCTAAAAATTGTTAAGAGGCGGAAGATTCTGATGAAGCTGTCATCTTTGCTGTAAATTCTGCAAACGTCTTGTTGGCTCTCTCAAAATACTCCTTGGACTTTTCATAGTTGCCCATGTCTTTGTAAAGCCCGCTGAGATACATGCAGACATCAGCTATGGCAGATTTATAGAACTCGTTTTTCTTGGCCAGCTCTTCGAATATGCTCAGAGCTTCAAGGTAAAGTTCCTCAGCTTTCTTATGCTCCTTGATTACTCTAAAGAGCGATGCGTAGTTGCACAAAACAACAGCCAGATCCACCCTGTAGTTTTCGTTTGCCTCTGCCAACTCTCTGTATATTGACTCCGCCTCGGCAAAGTACTCTTCAGACTTGTCGTAAATTCTGAGGTCTTTGTAGAGAGATGCCAAGTTGTTGAGAGTTTGAGCGAGCATGGGCTTAAAGGCTGGATTTTCCTCTGCCAGCTTTCTCCTTATCTCCAAAGCCTCCTCAAGTAGAGCCTTACCCTTCTCTCTATCGCCACTTTCAACGTATATTATTCCCAGATCGTTTAAAATATCTGAAAGCTCCTTAAGCCAGCTTTTGTCCTCCTTAATGAGTTCCCTCACAAGTTCCTCTGCTTTGACGTAGCATACTTCAGCTCTATCCTTCATTCCCATTAAGCTCAAAGCTTTTCCACCACTTAACAGAAACATAGCTTCGAGCTCTTTCGATTCAAGTTGTCTGCTCAACTTAGCTCCAGTTAAAGCTGAGACTGCCTGTCCAGCAATTCCTCTCCTACTCATGTCACTTGAAGATACCTTGAGCATGTGGGAATAGTATATCAAAGCCAGTAGCTTACCCCAATCATCCTCAATCTCTTCGATGATCTTAGGATCGTCAAAAATGTGCTTTGCCTTCTCCTTTATGTCCTCAGGAGCTTTGCTGATAACGTAGTTCAAGGCTAATATCGGTTCTCCAACTCTTATGAGCTCTGCCACTTCCTTAACGATCTCTCTCATAACGGGCATTTTGGAGGTAGTATTTAAGTTTATTGTTTGATCCCTTGCCTAACCATTACAGCCATACCTCTGTCGAATTCCATCATTTCCCTAGCACTCAAAACGGCTCTTCCCGTTGCCAAGAGGTTATCATCCTCATCGACGACCAAAACCTCGTCATTGGCTCTTATGCTTTCATCAACATTAACAACATGCTTCGCAAATACGTTTCTTCCCTTTGCTATAAACTCTGCAACGTCTTTCAAAACTACAACCCTAAGCTTGGGATAATCAAAAGCTCGATGCAATCTCTTGGCTCCCTCTATGCTGAGTGTGAAAAGTCCCGTGTCGGCTTTAAGCGTTGCAAGCCTAACACCCTCATACTTGATCTGCCTGACCTTCCCAGTCGTTGGAGATAAAACGAATTTACACTTGTCAGGGAACAGAGCTTTCCCCGCTCCTCTACCAAACTGATAATCCGCTATTACCCTTACCATTTTCAGGAGCTTTTCTTCAACGCCCATACCTTCTCTCCCTCCTCTGATAATCCCTCAAACACCTTAAAAAGTCTACGTACCTGAACTGGCTTATGTCAGCGAAATAAAGCTCGCTGTATATGCTTTGCCATATGAGAAATTCGGGAATTTCGTCTCCAACGTTTATTATCAAATCCGGAGAGCTTCTTATCTTCAAAAATCTTTCAACAACTTTTTCATCAACATCTTCAGCCTTCAAAACACCTTTATCGACAAGTCTAGCAAGCTCTCTCACAGCATCAACTATCTCATCCTTCCCGCTGTAACCTATGACGTAGTTAACTTTCACACCATTCAAAAGACTAGTTTCGACTTTCTTTTCCCCTCTTCTCACGCAGACGGTCAGCTCTTCAACTCCAAACTTCTTGCACCACCTTACAAACTCTTGCAACCTGTTTAGGAAGTTCTCATCAGCAACTATCATTATGTGTTTGGGCATCCTTCCTTTCATCAATTCTCTTTCGAGCTTTTTGATGTAAACTCTCAAAAGGAAATCTGATACGTTTTTAAATAGTCCATCCAACCAACGCCATGCTCGAGATACTATCCCTATCAATGTTGATATCACCCCTTTCAACGGATTTGGTAATCCTCCTCGCTGTAATTGCTACTGTTACCGCTCACATCAGGAAATACAAGGACTTTGATGCCGTGTTTCTATCTCTCATCTTGCTTTTGCTCACCAAGATCGGTCTTTCCAATGTTGTTTCTTTTACATCGATATTCATACTTATCGGTCACAGGTTTGTAAGAGGAGCTATATCCTCAATTGCAGTCTACTTTGCGTTATCATTGGCATATCTCCTCTACCTCAACGTATTCCTAAACTGGGAAATTAACTATATCATTCTCCTAGCTCTAATAGCTTCTCTTTCCGCTTCTCTTATGGAGAGTATCAAGGCCAAGCCTATGCTAATCCTCCTCGCAGTCTCAACATCTTTAGCTGTCTTCCACGTCTATGCACTAAATGCTCCGCTCTGGCAGATCGCTTTAGCGTTTGTACTATCTTTTATCCTAAGTCTCCTAGCTTTGAAGGCTAAAATAGCAGATGAGAGCGGTTTAATGAGCGCAACACTCATAGGACTAATAACAATAGTCTATACGGACATAAGATACTTCCTAGTTTTGCTCACATTCTACGTGGTCGGTTCGGCCGTAACAAAGTACAGATATAGCCTGAAAGTTGAGAGGGGCATTGCGGAGCAGGCTGGAGGTGCAAGGGGGTTTGCTAACGTTTTCAGTAACAGCTTACCAGCTCTATTCTTCGCCATGAACTATGGCGTCTTCAGGATGGAGGCTTTTTCAGTTGCCTTTACAGCATCGATTGCCACAGCTTTGGGAGATACCATGGCAAGCGAAATAGGTAAGACTGCAGACAACGTTTACCTCATAACAAATTTCAAAAAAGTTAAACCCGGTGAAAGTGGGGGGATATCATTAATTGGAGAGGTTTCAGCCTTCTTGGGCTGTTTTATAATCTCTTTAATTGCTTTTCTCTTAGGTGTAATAGATTTGAGAGGTTTGATCGTTGCAACAATTCTGGGATTCTTTGGTGTTCACGTAGACAGTGTTTTAGGAGCTACGCTTGAAAGAAAGGGATTTTTGAATAACGCTGGCGTAAATCTGCTTGCAACATTATCTTCTGGACTTCTTGCGCTTATAGTATGCTAATCCCACTGCAATTACACAGACTAGAGCAGAATATCCCGGGACTTCTATGTACTCTATCCTTTCTATCGATGTCTTGCTATACTCTGAAGGCGTAAATGGTGGAATTTCCGTCTTGATAATTTGCCTCTCCTCGTAAGCCTTTGAAACCAGTAGCATGACTTTAGCTAACCTCTCTGAGAGCTTGTAGTATATCAGAGCGTAGACGGCATCTCTAACATCGTTTGTACTCATATAGCTTTCATAATAGCTCTTTGCAAATTCGAAGTATGCAACGGGGAGTATTGGCGTTACAGCTTGCTCTATTTCAGCTATAGAAGTTTCTGCTGCTTTTTCTACCCTTTCAAGCTTTGACTTCAAAATGTCCTCAAAAACACTACTCGGAGCGATCAGTTCTACAGCCAAACCAGCCTCCACCATCGAATCCATACATGCTATCTGGGCTCCAGAGTAGAATCCATCATTGTAGAGATTCTGAGCTATTTGGAGGGACTGCTCCGCCCGATCTATCAAGTTGCTATACCCTCCTACTGAATTTGCGTAGACTATCAGAGACTGCACTATTCTTATGTAGAATTCAGTCCTCTTCTTTAACTCCCCTTTATTTAGAGGAACATCTTCCTCTATCGTTTGAAGTAGGGAAAGCCAGACTTTAGCACTCTCGACTCTCTCCTTCGCAAGAGCCAAATAGTCTATAGCGGAGTACCAATTTCCAGATGCCTTGGCATTCTCAAGGTACTTCTCAGCCCATGCAACTCTCTCCTCCCCAGCACCCACTATCTGGAATGACTCAACACCCACATTGTCCTCGACTTCCCTAAGGTAGTTCTTGAGTTCTGCTATCTCAGATTCGACGTCCTTAAACGCATTCTCTAAGTCTTCATCACTCTTCAAAGTTTTTGAATAATATTCCTTTCTTAGAATTATTTTCGCCTGAAAGAATTCAGATGTTGCCGTGTAGTAATACCTCTCTTCCAGATGCCTTTTGGCTTTCTCAATCAGTTCATCAGCCTCTTTAACCTCACCAACAACATTCCTGAGATTTATCGTCTCGTTTTCCATCTTTGTTGCAAGAATCTTCAAAATATCAGAATACTTGGCTAGATTTATTTTCAGCTGTGGTTTCGAAATTGTATAGCCAGTGTAATACCACAGAGCTTGTTCAATCGTCTCAACTTCTATTACTTTAACGCCCAAATTCTTTCCAAGCTCCACAACATCAACAGGCTCGGTAACCTGCCTTATGAAGACGAATGGTCCTTTCTTCTCTTCAACTGTCTTAGTTATGTAAACTATTCTCTGTCCTTCTGGAATCAGAAATATTTTTGCCCCTGATTTGGCAGCAGCTTCAAGCTTGTAAGGAATACCGCCAACTGGGCCTATATATCCATCAGGGTATATCATTCCGGTCATGAATACATCGCTTCTGGGTGTGAGATTCTTGAGGACACAGATTGTTGCAACTGTCATGACTCCGCCAGCCGAAGGACCTCCGACGATTGGTGCATCCGCCTCTATTTCGTAATAGAAGTTGTACTTCGTAAAATCCAGCCCTAAGAGATCGCAAGCGGTTAAAGCTGCAAGTTGAGCCGATCCCTGCATATCTATCTCTGTGTATGGCGAAGTTGAAACGAAGACTTTTCCTTCACCGTCTGTGACTGTTACGGTTATATCTATAACAGCTCCTTCTGGCTTCTCACCGCTCTTAACAGCAACTGCTTTTATGTTAACGGTCTTTGCGTTCACTGGAAAGATAATTAGCATGAATGCCAGCAATAGAATTACTGCCTTCTTCATGAACCAAGTTTAGTTACGAGCAAAAAAATTTAACTCAGGGTAGAAGTTGGACTGTGGAATTGGTTAGAGAAGTTGAGGAGGCTCTCAAGAAAGGCTTAAGTCTCGATCTCTACAAAGCTCTTGTTAGATTTTACGGGAAGAGAGGAAAAAAGGCGTTCAGATACGTTGTGGAAAGAAGAGTAAAGAAGTATAAAGACTTCTTTATCGTTGTAGGCGGTGAAGAGTACATAGTTGATGAATGGTTTTGCACATGTAGGGACTTTCAACTCAATCTCAAGTTCCAAAAGCCGTGTGCCCACATTATAGCAGTTGAAGTTGCCAAAAGGCTTAACCTCTACGATTTTGTCGATGCTTATTATATTGACTACTTAGAGGTGTCGAAATGAGGTTAATTCTGGAATATATCAAGGATTCTGTGAAGGAAGCTGGCTTAAGGCCTAAGCTGTATTACAGAACGAGCTTGGGATGGGTAGACGTTTTATGCTTAGGCAGAGAGAAGTTGATCTGCGATATTTCGATGCATCCCAACGCTGAGAGGTACAGGAAGTTGGGCAAATGTGTAGTAGTTACAAATTTCAAGAATGTTGAGGATGACGTAATCTTCACGACTTTAGACAACGTTCACAGAGCATTCTCAACGGTACTTTCCAAAGATTTCACACCCTACGAAGATTGGTTGAAAAGTTACGTTGATCGAGATAAAGCGTTCTACGAGAAGGCTTTTGCGTTCATGTGCGATAGATACGGGAGAACGATCGGAAAGAAGTTGATTGAAGCCATTGTATTCCTATACACAGCTGGTCAAGCTTTAGAGAGTACGGAGCAAAAAGTCCCGTATTCTGCACTGTTTCCATATCTGAACGAGATGGGCTTAATTGTAAGGGAAACTAAGGAGATCGTTAAGCCGAAGAATATTACAGCCTCACTAACCTTAGATGGAGTCAGAATTGCAAAATGTGCCATTTACGATAGAATCGATGAAGGTAAAATCTACAAAATCGCAAAAAAATTCGGCTTTGGAAAGCTCTTCGTAGCGGTTATGGGTCTATCAGATAGAAGAGGAATGGTCGTTAGAGATATAGACTTCGAAAGCACTTCAAACTTCTATGATCTAATAGCCAGAATCGATGCTCACAGCTTAATTAAGCTTGCAAGAGGTAGAACTCCTTTGGAAGGTCTGTGTTCAGCCCTCTGCTACACCGTGCTTTACAATGACGTGGTTGAGCTATTTGAAGAGTTGGCAAGAATGGGTTTGGCTTTCAGATGTCCCGTTCACGATGTTTACGGAACATTCTTAGGAGTAGTGTACAGAACACCGAGAGAAGTAGCAAGTGTACTTTCGAGCATGAGTTTCTGTGAAATTGATAGGAGCTACGTTGAAAGGTTCAAGGAGATAGTTGATATGTCTCAGAAGAGATTTGGTAGGGGTGTAGAATTTGATAGGGCTTTAGAGCTTGGAGTGGTTGAAGTGAGGGAGGGAGGAATTAAGCTAAACGAGAAGTTCGAGAATTTTGTTAAGGTCAGACTTGCAAAGCTACTCAGTGAGGTTTACGAGGAGATAGAATGAATGCAACCAATTTAAGTTTGCACGACTTAAATTTAAGCCTTGTAAGCCTGCATACTCAGTTTATAGGTTTAGCTTTCATAATTTTGACATTCGTAATCCTGTTTTATGCTCAGGCATTGAGCAGGGAGCGAAAAGCTGAGAATTTCGTTGATTGGGTTAGAAATTACGCGCTTGTATGGATTGGCTTAAGTGTTCCAATTATTTTTTGTGACAACTGTTTTTACTTCATCATATTTGTGGGGATATACATGCGGTTTCTTCAAAGTAGATAAGGCAGTGTGCAACGAGCTCCTCAACGCATTTAACCAAGTGACGATATCGTCTGTACTCATTGTATACTACCTTTCATTGGTTATGTACATTTTGGATGGCTTTATAATTAAGTCAAGATTCGATAACTCTCTAAGGAAAATAATCCTTTTTCAACTGTCTATGGGATTGATATTCCTTTTCGTTCCTGTTTTTCTAATAGCATTGAACATTACCACCGCTGTTATTGTTTGGGCTGTTTGGATAATTTCGTATGTTTCTTGGCTAATTCCACCGTGGAGGATAATTTAAGCTATTTAAGCGAAGTTGACAAAAACCTTAAAGTGATACAGTTAACTCTGTTCATGGTCAAAGTTGAACTTTTGAGATACACGCCAGATGGGATTAAGCTGATAGCTGAAAGCTGCAGAGTTAGTGGAATTCCACCAGACATTTCGGATGAGGAAGTCGTAAGGATGGTTGTTGAAAATGACTACAGCAGTGTTTTGGAGCACATCGTTTTTACCTTTGATGTTAGCGAAATTAGTGTAGCTTTAAGTAGGGAGCTTTTGGAACATAGAATTGCTAGCCATACCGCTCGATCAACGAGATATCATGATGAAAGGAATTTTGGCTATGTAATTCCTCCTCCAATCAGAAACGATCCTGAGCTCGTTGAGATGTTCAAACAGGCTATGGAAAGTGCGAGGGAGCATTACGTCAAAGTATTTGACAAAATGATTGAAAAAGGATACAGTAAGGAAAAAGCTAGAGAAGTAGCGAGATACGTTCTGCCAATGGCTACACACACTCACTATGTTTGGACTATAAATGCGAGATCATTGATAAACTTCTTGGGTTTGAGATTATGCAAGAGGGCGGCGCCAGAAATTCGTGAATTGGCTCAAAAGATTTACGACATCGTTGTGAAGATTTACCCCGAAATTTTCGAGAACATTGGATGCAGAGGATACAACTTAGGACTGTGTCCCGAAAACGAGGCAAGGCCTAAGGATTGTCCTTATGCAAAAATAATTCCTACCAAAAAGAAAATAAAGGAAACGTGGAAAGGGAAAGTTCAGAAATAATGAAACAAGCTTGTCTTACCATTATTTCAGGACTCAGATAATTTCAAATCCATAAAGATTGCAACATTAGAGCTTTTTCAGAATTTCCTAACCTTGTAATCACATAGCCTTCTCACTACATCGACATTTGCCTTGCAATCTTCGATGTATTATATTATTTAGTCTGCACCTATCCTGCGTAGTATTGAATCGCTGAAGCGGTGAAAAATGTTAAATACTACACATGATTTTATCACGATAGAACGTGATAAAAAGGAGGGGTTTGATGAAAAAGGATAAGTCGATTGAATCCCTGTTAAAGGTTGAAGAGGTTTATGAACCACCAAAGGAGTTCAGAGAGAAGGCTTGGGTAAAGGATGAGTCAATTTACGAGAAAGCTGAGAAGGACTGGATCGCATTCTGGGATGAGATAGCCAGAACAGAGGTGGAGTGGTTTGAACCGTACAAGAAGGTTCTTGATGATAGCAACGCACCGTTTTACAAGTGGTTCATAGGAGGAAAGATAAACATCACTCACAACTGCCTTGATAGGCACGTTAAAACTTGGAGGAAGAACAAGGCCGCCATAATATGGCAGGGTGAGCCAGAGAATGATAAGAGAGTCATAACATACTACGAGCTCTACAGAAGGGTGTGCAGATTTGCAAACGCTCTTAAGAACTTGGGTGTTAGGAAGGGAGATAGAGTCACGATCTACATGGGTATGGTTCCAGAGCTTGTAGTTGCAATGTTGGCTTGTGCAAGAATAGGTGCAATTCATAGTGTTGTGTTTGGAGGATTCTCATCCATGGCTTTAAGAGACAGGATAAATGATGCTAAGGCTAAGGTTGTAATAACAATGGACGGATTTTACAGAAGAGGTAAGATTGTAGAGACTAAAAAGATAGTTGACGAGGCTTTAGAAGATGCTCCAAGTGTTGAGCACGTTATAGTTTACGACAGACTCGGATTGGATGTTAACATGGTGGAGGATAGAGATTTCTGGTGGGACGACGTTCAATACGGTTCATCTTGGAAGTGTGAACCAGAGGTGATGGACTCCGAAGATCCACTCTTCATACTATACACATCTGGAACGACTGGCAAGCCTAAGGGAGTTTTGCACGTTCATGGAGGTTACAACGTAGGAACGCACATAACAACGAAGTGGATATTTGACATAAAGGATGACGACATCTACTGGTGTACTGCTGACATAGGCTGGATAACAGGGCATAGCTACGTTGTTTATGGGCCGTTGAGCAACGGTGCGACAGTACTCATGTACGAAGGAGCTCCGGATTATCCCAAGCCCGACAGATGGTGGAGCATAATAGAGTACTACGGAGTAACGGTATTCTACACAGCTCCAACAGCAATAAGATACTTCATGCGACTTGGCGAAGAGTGGCCGAAGAAGCACGATCTTTCATCGCTCAGACTCTTGGGAACAGTTGGTGAGCCAATAAATCCGGAGGCTTGGAAGTGGTACTACAGAGTCATTGGTGGAGAAAGATGTCCGATAGTAGATACGTGGTGGCAGACCGAAACTGGAATGATAATGATAACCCCACTACCGGGTGTAACAAAGCTCAAGCCCGGTTCTGCTACAAAACCGTTCCCCGGTATCAAAGCTGAAGTTTGGGATGACGAAGGAAATCCTTGCCCACCCAACGTGGGTGGAAAGTTGGTAATAACGAGACCTTGGCCTTCAATGCTGAGAACGCTTTGGGGTGATCCAGACAGATACATCAAGACATACTGGAGTGCGTTCGAAGGCAAGTTAGTCTACTTCACTGGAGATGGTGCTAAAATTGATGAAGATGGATACTTCTGGATAATGGGTAGAATCGATGACGTTCTCAACGTTAGCGGTCATAGACTTGGAACGATGGAGCTTGAGAGTGTTCTTGTTGCCCATAAGGCCGTTAGCGAAGCTGCGGTTATAGGAAAGCCACACGACATAAAGGGTGAAGTACCAGTAGCTTTCGTTGTACTTAAGGACGGTTATGAGCCCAGTGTTGAGCTGAAGAGAGAACTTAGGGAATGGGTAAGGAAAAAGATAGGACCAATAGCCACTCCTGAAGAGATAATCTTCGTAACTAAGCTACCTAAGACGAGAAGCGGTAAGATAATGAGAAGACTCCTTAGAGCAGTACTTGCGGGGCAGCCGTTGGGAGATGTAACAACTTTGGAGGATGAGAAAGCTCTTGAAGAAATAAAGAAGTCCTACGAAGAGCTAAAGAGAGCTTTAGAGGAACAAATCTAATTTTTTACGTGATAGAAGGTAAAACTTTATATTTTTTATCATCTTTCATCAGCCCATGCACTGTCTTATAGTCATAGATTTTCAGGAAAGACTTGTGAAGCACATACAAAATGTTGAAGATATTATAAATAATTCGATTAAATTAATAAAGGCGTATAAGGTGTTCGGACTTCCCATTCTAATTACTGAACAGAAGAAGCTTGGAGGTACTATAGGAGTGATAAAAGATCTAATAGATGTCAAACCTATTCAGAAAATGTCCTTTAGCTGTTTGAGATGTGAAGAATTTTACAGAGAGTTTAAAAGGCTCAGTCCTAAGAGGGTTGCTTTAATTGGAATAGAAGCGCACATATGTATCCTACAGACGGCTTTGGATCTGCTTAAGGAGGGTTGCGAAGTCTACGTTGCCGTAGATTGCATTGGTTCGAGGAAGCAGATAGACAAGGATGTTGCTGTCCTGAGAATGATGCAGGAGGGTGTCAAGCTATGCACTGCCGAAAGCCTGATCTATGAGATAATGAAAACGGCTGAACACGAGAAGTTTAAGGAAATTCTCGAAATAGTAAAGGGGTGATAAATTGGAAATTCCACAAGAGCCAGTTCTCCACATATCTCTCGGATTGGCTGTCATTCTATTACTCGTCCTAATCTTTCCCTTTAGGGTGAGAATAGTCGAGGAAAACCTTGAGCCCTTCTTCTTGATAATGGGTATTATAGCCGTAACTATCTCCGGCCAATGGAGTTACGAGCTAATTGTTGAGGCCTTGAAGGAACCTGTCTGGCTTCCAAACACGCCCGTACCAATAGGAATATTTCAAGTTGTTCTCATTTTCGGTTTAATAATATACAAGTTTAATCGGCAGATTTACAACGGATTTTTGAGTCTTTTGAGAATTGTAGGCATAAGAGTGTTCGCATTTATGATTATAACTCTCCTTGGTCTGATTTCGAGCATAATATCTGTAATTGTAACGGCGGTAATTTTATCCGAGATTGCTTTAATACTCCCCCTTGACAGGAGAAAGAAAATTGAATTCGTTGTAATTGCCTGTTTTGCTGTCGGATTAGGTGCGGCGTTAACCCCAGTTGGTGAACCTCTTTCAACAATCGCCGTTTCCAAGCTCAAAGGCGAACCTTATCATGCAGACTTCTTCTTCCTCCTAAGACTTTTAGGGATATACGTAATACCGGGAGTTTTAGCCTTGGCCTTATACGGAGCTTACAGGATAGGGTCTGTGAGCGTAGATCGTATGGAAGTGCCCATATACGAGGAATCGTTGAGAAATGTGATTGTAAGGGCTATAAGGGTTTACACGTTTGTCTCAGCCCTGATTCTGCTCGGAAAGGGTTTGTCACCACTTGCAGTATGGTACTTTTCAAAGGTCCCACCTGTTGGACTCTACTGGCTAAACACAATTTCCGCAATACTTGACAATGCAACGCTTGTAGCGGTAGAGATAGAGCCTGAAATGAGTCTAATGCAGATAAAAAGCGCTCTGATAAGTTTGTTAATCTCTGGTGGAATGCTTATACCCGGAAACATACCAAACATCGTTTCAGCTGGAAGGTTGAAGATAAGGATGAACGAATGGGCAAGAGTTGGAGTTCCACTGGGTGTAGTACTCCTCACAGTCTACTTTGTTATTTTAATGGCCGAATGCTCCTTTAACCTCTAACCCTTGTGGGAACTTTGATAAAGCTTCGCCTTAGTAGTTGTTAAAAAAGCCGATGATGAATTTTGCACATACTGATTGGTGATGATCCTCCACGGGTCTGAGGCTATTCAGTCTTCTCCAAAAGAGCATAGAAGAAGCCTATCGTGTTGTGTTTATGAGGAAAAGCCCTAATAGTCACTTTAAGGAATCCCTCGGAGTAATAACCTTCAAGCGGAACGAGCTTAACATCATCTCTCTCCTTCAGAACTCTTTCAACGACGTCCTCGTTTTCCTCTCTAAAAATAGAGCACGTACAGTAAAGTATTCTACCTTTCGGCTTTAACAAATCGATTCCCGTGTTTAGGAGCTCGTATTGAAGCTGAGCGATCTCCTCAATCTTTTCTTCCCTGATTCTCCATCTGAGCTCGGGATTCTTCATTAAAGTTCCATCGGATGTGCATGGCGCATCAAGCATAACTTTATCGGCTATACTTTCTCCCAAAACATCAACAGCTTTTCTCGCATCCATCTTGTATATTTTTACAATTTTAACTCCGCAACGCTTTATCAACTCCTCCATTCTCTTAAGCCTAAGCTCGTCTACATCAAAGGCATGAATAACTCCCCTATTTCTCATAAGCTCAGCCATGTGGATAGTCTTACCTCCTGGTGCAGCGCAGAGATCGACAACAGTTTCATTCGGCTTTGGATCTAGTAGAATTGAGGCTAAAGCCGAAGCTTCCTCCTGAACTACGAACTTTCCCTTCCTGTAGAGCTTGGACTTGTCAAAGTCGTAGGGACCTTCGAACTTTAAGACTGTAGGAACAACGCTGCTCACAATTACCTCCTTCCCCTGCCTTCTCAAATGATCTATTACCTCTTTAACTGTGGCTTTGAGAGTGTTTACCCTTATGCTAATCATAGGCTCTCTGTTAAAGGCTTTGAAAAGCTCCTCAGCCTCCTCACCCAAAAGCTCCTTCATCTTTCTGATATACCAAGCTGGTAAAAGGTATTCAAACTCCAACCTTTCGATTTCATCTTTCGGTTCGAGCTTGTAGCTGGCAATCCTTTCGAAAGTCTCGAAATAGTACATCCCAACGTATGGATGGGTTACGTTAGAAAGGAAATCAGCTACAACCTTCTTAACCCTCTCCTTGTCGAGATGCTTTGTATACTTCTTTTCGAAAACCAAAAACTCGATTGTAACTCTCAAAGCCGATCTCAACCAAGGGTCGAGGATGTTGGGGTGAACGCCCACAACGTCTCTGATGATCTTGTCGATTACACCAAGTCTTTTCATTATTTTATAATAAACTGCTGTCAAAATTCTGTCGATGTGGGTACCTAGTATGTTATACTTCTCAAAAACCATCCTCTTAGCGTATTGGCTCGGCTTGATCTCATCCGCTTTCCTCAAAACTTCCGTGAGTATTACGAAGTCTCTCTCTTTAATCCGATACACGTGGAGTGTTTTGAAGAAAAGCTATAAAAAAGTTAAAGACTCTGAATGTTCTCAATCACAGCTTCAGCAAACTCCCTCGTTCCAACCAACTTTCCCCCAATTTGCCTGTGGATATCGTAAGTCACGATCCCTTGCTGAATTGTCATCTCTACAGCTTTCTTTATTATTTCACTACCTTCCCTCCACCCTAAGAACTCGAACATCAAAGCACCTGTTAGGATCATAGCAGTGGGATTCGCTTTGTTCTGACCAGCGTACTTAGGTGCACTTCCATGAACTGGCTCGAAAACGCCAATCCCGTCGCCTATGTTGCTACCGGGAGCAATTCCCAATCCACCTACCAATCCTGCAGCCATATCGCTTAGATAGTCACCGTTTAGATTCATCGTGGCGATTACATCGTACTCAGCAGTTCTAGTGAGCAGTTGCTGAAACATGTTATCCGCAATCCTATCCTTTATCACGATCTTGCCTTTTGGAACTTCACCGTTGTAGTTGTTCCAAAGCTCTTCCTCAGTTATCACGTAATCCCTAAACTCCTCCAAAGCAACTTCGTAACCCCACTCCCTGAAAGCTCCCTCCGTGTACTTCATTATGTTACCCTTATGCACGAGTGTAACGCTCTTCCTTCCGTTTTCTATTGCATACTTTATAGCCATCCTGACCAACCTTTTGGTTGCGAACTCGCTTATCGGCTTTAAACCTATTCCAGAATCTCTTCTAACCTTTATTCCGAACTCTTTCTCAAGGAAGTTTATAACTTTCAAAGCCTCTTCACTTCCAGCCTTCCACTCTATTCCAGCGTAGACGTCTTCAGTCGTCTCTCTAAATATTACGATGTTTACCTGTTCAGGATTCTTTAAGGGGCTCGGAACACCCTTAAGATAGTAGACGGGTCTCACACAAGCGTAGAGATCCAGTATTTGCCTTATTGCAACATTCAAACTCCTGTAACCTCCTCCAACAGGTGTCGTGAGTGGGCCCTTTAAAGCAACCCTGTACTCTTTTATCGCATCCAACGTTTCCTTAGGAAGATACTCGCCGCAGAGCTTGTAAGCCTTCTCCCCTGCATATATCTCAAACCAAACTATCTCCTTACCTATCTTCTCCGCAGCTGCATTCAAAACCTTTATAGCCGCTGGTGTCACATCAACTCCAATCCCGTCGCCCTCTATGAAAGGTATTATCGGATTATCTGGGACAATGAGTTTCCCATCTTTGTACTCTATCTTCTCTCCTTCCTCTGGCGGTTTAAGTTGCATGGCAGAAGTGCTAAAACAGGTATAAAAAAATCACCTTTTCTTAGTTAAGCTGATTGGAACTTTTCCCCAGTTGTTAAAAAGCAGTTATTCTGGCGTAGATAAAATATTGGAAATCATATACTCACAAAATCGGAGAAAACGTCCTCGTAGAATCTCTTTATCATCTTTTTGTCCATCTGTAGATCCTTGTGTTCCAGAATAGTCCTTTCAAGTCTTCTCAATCCTGCATGCAAAGCGTACTCGGCACCCCATCCCTCACCCGTTGCAAAGAAGACTCCCTTGTCGCTCGCAAGTTTTAGCCTTACGTAGATAAGTGGCAAGCCTCTGTAGAACTCCTTATGTCTCTTCATATAAACGAATAGAATTGCTTCTCCGAAGTATTCTTTGAATCTGTCGAGGAAGTTTTCCAAGTCTTTGTTTATCCTGTCCATCTCGAACTCGTCAAGTTCAACGTCTTTCAAAACGACCTGATAAGTGTACTTGACTGGGGTTACCTGCTTGAGATAATACTCTAGTATGTCCTTCTTTATAACTATTCCCTCTGGGAATCCATCCTTGGTTATTACAACGCTCGAAATGTTGTTCTCTATCATCTTGTCTATAATTTCGGATATCGAATCGTTCTTCTCAGCGGTAATTACGGGATAACTCATGATACTCTCAACTTTTATAGATAGACTTTTTTCTTTCTCACCGCTGAAGTCACCTGTTCTGGCTTTCTTTCTTGGAGCAAATATTCTATCGATTATATCCTTACCTGTAATAATTCCCACCACCTTGTAATTCTCATCTATAATGACTACTCTGTCAACACCGTTAGTTCTCATAGTTGCAAGGGCTTTGGCAACCGTTGCATCCCTTAAAACTGTTATTACCTCAGGATTCATGACATCCTTTGCCCTAACATCGCTCAGTTCGGACTTTAGCAAATTTAAGAAGTCATCGATGTTTATCACTCCGTACCTGCCGTTCAATCTTACAACCACAAATGGAGTAGAATCTTCTACGAACCTCCTTGCAACCTTCTCAGGGGTAAGATCATCCAAGCTTAAAATCCCTGTTGGTATTACAAAGTGTTTTATCTTGGTCTCGTGCGGGTTTACCATAACACAGCCTCTTAGCAAGTCCCTCTCCCTGATAACGCCGATTACCTCCCCGTTCTCCTCAACGAGTATGGCACTCTTGCTTTCCCACTTTTCGAGCATTGGGACTACTTTTGAGATTGTTTCGTTTGCATCTATGACTTCATAATCTTCCCTAATCAAACTCTTGAGCTTTTCAACATCCATACCCATCACCTCAACTCAAGTTCGAGGATTGCTATTTATACGTTCCTCCGAACAACCTAAACGTTTATATAATGGTTGTGTAGAAAAAATTAATATAATTAGAGGAGGTGATGCGTGTGGAGTTGCCACTTGCACCCGTCGAAAGAATTTTGAGAAGGGCTGGTGCTCAGAGGGTTAGTGAAGCTGCAAAGACAGAGTTGGCCAAGGCTATAGAGGAGATGGCAATCAAAATTGCCAAGAGAGCTTCGGAGTTGGCAAAGAATGCTGGAAGAAAGACTGTTAGAGAGGAAGACATAAAGATGGCTGCTCAAGAGATCTTGAAGGTTTAACTATTTTATTCCTTCTTTAAATTTTTGACGATCAAATTTCTATTCGAAAGCTTTTAATAACTATCAGCCTAATAAATGCCAAGCCGAGGTAGCCTAGCTGGTCGGGGCGACGGACTCATAATCCGTAGGTCCCGGGTTCAAATCCCGGCCTCGGCACTTCTACTCCTCGTCCATACCCTTGCGATCACTCTCAGGTTGCTGCTTCAAAATACATGAACACTCATTTTCCTTGATTATATCAACGTATATCGTTTCTCATATCACGGTTCACGATTATGCAAACTATAACCCCTGATAGATAAATGATAAACTTTTTACTAATGTCTGTGCTATGATGATTTATGTCTAACCCATATGAAGGATGTACTTATCAAGAAGTTATGGAGGAAGTAGCAAGATTGCTTATGAATGATGGATACACTATAAAAAAACGAATTAAAATTGATACAGCACAGAATTTCAAAATTAGTGTTGCTAATGCATTTTTGGGAAAATGTAGTCCATGGGTAAACGTATACAATCCTGATTCGGGAACGATGTTCGATATCGTTGGATTATTCCATGCCGATTGTGATGAGTTACCGTTAGAAGCTCTTTTACTGAATAAAAATAAAGACGAATACGAGATAGCTCTAAGGACTATGATCGTAGTAATTGATAAATCAATTGAGAAAGCTTTAGAAAAAATAGAAACCATAGATAAAAACATTCCATGGAGTTTCTTTCCTGGAAGGAAGGTTATAATCTGGTTAGAAGGAGGAAGAGTAGGTAAGTTAGGTGAAATTTCCATATTAATACCTGAAAAATATAAACTTAAAGATGATTAAAGATAAGTGCTATGTTTTTGGACTGTACGATGTGATAGAAGAGCACATAAGGGAGATTTTATGGATGACGTATTTAAGACGTTCAAGGAGATTACCAAGAATGATCTAAGTGGGTGGCAAGTTGAAGAGTACTTGGAATTAAAGAAGACATCCAAAGAAGATTTGTCTTTTTCTCTAGATCATGTCAAAGAACAACAGCGATAACAATAGAGTTCAAGTTAGTTCTAGTTGGACCAGTCAAAAGCAGTGCCCTAGCTTTTTTCAAAGCTTCGTAGGAGTTATGCTTTTTCAAATACTCGTCCACATCGACTCCCTCCTTCTCAAGCAATTCAACCGTATAAGAATCAACCAAACCTCCAGCGGAATCTGTAGGTCCATCGGTTCCGTCCGTATCCATAGCCAAAACAGCAACTCCTCTCAAACCTGCAATCTTCCTCGCAACGCTTAAAGCAAACTCCTGATTTGGACCACCTAAGCCTGACTCACCCTCAATTGTAACCGTCGTTTCCCCACCAGCTATGAGTACGCAGGGCTTTTTGAACGGTCTGTTAAAGCTGTAAATCTCCTGAATTATTGATCCAAAAGCTGTTGCAACCTCTCTCGCCTCTCCTTCGAGTGTTGTTGTCAGGATGTGTGCATCGTATCCCATCTTAGAGCACCTCTCTGCAACACCCTCACAGAGTATCCTGTTACTAGCTATGAGGAAGTTGTGCACGTTTGGCAAGTCCTCTTTCAAAGTTTCCTCCACTTTCCCCTCCAGCCCTAGCTCTATGTGCCTTCTAACACTTTCAGGGATTCTGTCCCACAAGTCGTAGAGCTTCAAAATCCTGTAAGCATCTCTAAAGGTTGTCGGATCTTTTACGGTCGGTCCCGAAGCTATGACCTCCAAGTTGTCACCCACAACATCAGATATTATCAAACCTATGAGTGTTCCCTTAACCAATTTGGCAAGCTTACCCCCTTTAACCTTAGATATGTGCTTTCTAACGGTATTTATCTCGTGTATCTTCGCGCCACTCTTTAGGAGGAGCTCGTTCGTTTTTATTTTATCTTCCAAGCTAATTCCGTCCTCTGACAGTATGAACAAAGCACTACCACCGCCCGATATTAAAACTATCAGAGTATCGTCCTTATCAACCTTTTTGGCAAGCTCAACACCCTTTAAAGCACCCTTTAATGAATTCTCATCAGGTATCGGATGTCCCGCTTCTACAACTTCGATCTTTCTAAGGGGGAGAGAATAACCGTATTTTGTTATAACCAAGCCCTCTTCAATCTTATCAATCATCAAATCCTCCAAAGCTTTTGCCATCGGGCATGAGGCCTTCCCAAATCCCAGCACATACACCTTACCTCTAATGGGAAAGGACTTATCTTCAACTTTCAGAGTATCCCCTTCAAGCCTAACAGAATTTATAACTACTTTGTATGGATTGGATAGATCCAAAACAGCTTCTAAGAGCTTTAGAGCAACCTTCTTAGCATCTACGTCACCGTGAAGAAGCTCGTCAGCATTCATAATTCAAAATAGCTTCAATCACTTAAAAAACCTCGTAAGTTTGACGTTGCTGAACTCAAAACTTTGATAGTCGTAACCGATAGGATATTTCTTCACAGCAATGTCATGAGGTGGGAAGAAGTGTCCTACATGTGTTAAGACAGTTTTTCTCGCCCTGATCTTCTTAGCCAAGCTTAAAGCCTCCTCAGCATTCATATGCTTTTTAAATCTACCTCTAGGTGCTAAAGCTTCAACGATGAAGAGGTCTGGCTCCTCCATTTCTTCCAAGCTTCTCTTAGGTATGTCGGCATTGGTATCTCCACTGACCACTATTTTGTAACCGTTCCACTCAATCTTAACACCAATCGCATCGACCGGCGGATGATTTACCTCGAACAGCGTTATCTTGAGTCCTATAAGCTCGAAAGGTTCGTAGCACTCGACTTCGATTGGCTTGTACTCCATAAAACTCATGAATTTCCCAATGTCGTCGTGAATCTTTGGAGTTGTATAAACCTTTACATCGCTCTGAACTCGATAGAAGTTACCAAATCCGCCGAAGTGATCGAAATGACAGTGAGTCCATATCACAGCATCGACTCTATCAACATTCGTATCCAAGAGTTGTCTTCTCATATCTGGTGATGTATCGATGAGCAGAATTTTTCCTTCGTTTTGAATCATAACTGAGAATCTCTTCCTCTCCCATCCTTTTTTCCTTGCATCTTCACAAGTTTTGCAATGGCAACCTATGATTGGAATTCCGGTTGAATCGCCTGTTCCCAACAGTGTAACTCTCATAACAAATTGAAACCGTTTAGCGATTTTAAGCTTTGTCCGTGCTGGTTTTATTTAAAGTTCGATAAGTTTAAAGTCTCAAAAAAGCTCTTCGCCTATGGAGGTTGTAATTTTAGCAGACAACAAGGTTGTAGATTTGAGGCCACAGGGCTTAAAGGCTGAGTGGGGTTTTTCCGCTCTGATAAAGGCTAAGGAGAACATTTTGTTTGATACCGGACAGACGGGAGTTGCGTTCGAAAACATGCTTATTCTTAAGGAGGACAAGCCCGCGAAGGTTATTTTGAGCCACGGACACTACGATCATACTGGTGGACTTATACAGTTTTTGAAAGCGTTCAATTTGATAATTTATGCACATCCAGATGCTTTCCTACCTAGGTTTTACAAGGGAGACTACATTGGGATACCGTTTAAGAGGGAGCAGATCTCCGCCTATTCGAAAATAATAGAGCATAGAGAACCTGTCGAAGTTGCGAAGAACATTTGGGCTTTGGGAGAAATTCCAAGAAAGCATAAGCCAGCTTTACTTTCCAACTCTTACATCGTTAGAAATGGAGAGAAAGAGTTCGATGAGATAATGGATGATCAGAGCGTAGCTATCAAAACTGAGAATGGAATAGCGTTAATTCTGGGCTGCTGTCATGCTGGATTAAGAAATACTGTGGAATACGCGGAGGAAGTTGTAGGTGATGAAGTTAAATATATCGTCGGCGGTACACACTTGATAGCTTTGAAAAGAAACGAACTCCTAGATACTATCAGCTGGCTTGATAAGAAAGTTGAACTTATTGCTCCCTGCCACTGCACGGGTTTGGAAAACGAGTTCTTGATAAAATCTAAGCTTGGAGATAAGTGCAAGATCGTTGGAGTCGGAAGCGTAGTAAAGTTTTTTAACAAGTCTAAAAACTGAAAGCCTATGATCACGATAAACATCGGTAAGAGGGGTATAACAGAAGGGGTTATAAACGAGATAAATCAGGCTCTCGAAAAGCACGGGATGGTTAAGGTTAGAATGCTCAGAAACTTCAGGACGATCACGATGAAGGGTATGGATAGGAGAGAACTTGCGAAAGAAATTGCAAAACATGTTAACGGTAAGCTGGTCGATCTGAGAGGGTTTGTATTGACATTTAAGAGGTGATGGTATGGCTACGGTGTATGACGTCCCAGCAGATATGCTCATTCACAGGGTTGCAGAGAGACTGAAAGAGATGCCAGAATTTACTCCACCGGAGTGGGCGAAGTTCGTCAAAACTGGTGTTCATAAGGAAAGAGCGCCAGAGCAGGAGGATTGGTGGTGGATTAGAGTTGCTTCGATCTTCAGGAAAGTTTACATCGACGGCCCAGTCGGAATCGAAAGGTTGAGAACTGCCTACGGCGGAAGGAAGAACAGGGGAGTCAAGCCAGAGAAATTTAGAAAGGGTAGCGGTTCGATAATAAGGAAGGCTCTTCAGCAGCTTGAAAAGGCTGGATTCGTTACAAAGACAAAGGAGGGTAGAGTAGTAACACCAAAGGGCAGATCGTTCCTAGACAAGATAGCTGCTGAAATGAAGAAAGAGCTCGTTCAAGAAATACCTGAACTAGCTAAATACTGAGGTGATTCTTATGGATGAAAGAGAGCTTGAAGAAATTAGAAGACGCAAGATGATGGAATTGCAGAAGATGAGAGAGGAGGAGATCCAAAAAGAGCAGATGAAACAGCAGATTGAATTGCAAAAGAAGGCTATACTCAGGCAAATTCTTGAGCCAGAGGCGAGGGAAAGATTGGCGAGACTCAAACTTGCTCATCCGGATATAGCTGAAGCGGTTGAAAATCAGCTGATATTTTTGGCTCAAAGCGGTAGGATAAAGAATAGGATAAGTGACGATGTCCTTGTGGCAATATTGAGGCAGATTGCTTCGAGAAAGAGGGAGCCAAGAATAATAAGGAAGTGATGGTTATGGGGAAGAAGACTGTTGGCGTTAAGAGGAGATTGGCAAAATTCCTAAAAGCCAACAGAAGACCTCCACTTTGGGTTATAATCAAGACAAACAGGAGGTTTGTTAGGAGTCCGAAGCAGAGGCATTGGAGACATAAAAAGTTGAAGGTGTGAGGTATGGCGAAGGTGGAGGTTGAGAGGGTTTATTCGATAAGGTTGAAGCACAAGCTCAAGAGGTATCCAAGATGGCTCAGAGCTGTGAAGGCAATGAGATACATCAGGAGATTTCTTAGCAGGCACATGAAGGTGAGTGAAGAGAACATAAAGATTGATCCAAGCATAAACCTCAAGATTTGGGAGAGAGGAATTCAGAAGCCTCCAGCAAAGATAAGGATAAGGGCTGTAAAGTTCGATGACGGAATAGTTGAGGCAGAGCTTTATACTGGTGAGGTAAAAAGTGAAGTAAAAGAAGAGAAGAAAGAGGAAGTAGAAGGTCAGCATGCCTAAGCTTTTGGCTATCAAGGGAGTTCCACTGATTGGACTGTACATAAGAGCGACTGAAGACTTCGCAATACTCGGAGTAGATGACGAAAAGGCCAAGGAATACTTGAGAGAAGAGCTTGACGTTGATGTAGTGGTGACGACAATCATGGGATCAGAGCTTGTCGGTGCATTGGCATGTGCAAACTCCAATGGAGTACTCGTAAACTCACAGATTTCGAGCAAGGAACTCGAAATAATAAGAAAGGTAGCAGAGGTTAAGACAGTAGAATCCAATGTGACATGCTTGGGTAACGTTGTATGTGTGAACGATAAAGGTGCAATAATACATCCAGAGGTCGATAAGGCCATAGAAAACGCTGTGATTGACTTCTTGAACGTTGAAGCTGCAAGAGGGACAATAGGAGGAGTGAAAACCGTAGGAATGTCGGCAGTTGTAACGAACAGAGGTGGACTACTGAATCCCAATTCAAGCGAGTGGGAGATAGAGAGAGTTGAGAAGGTTATGAAAGTGGAAGTCGGAACAGGAACTGTCAACTTCGGAGTTGAGCTTGTAGGAACGGGTTTGGTTGCTAATTCGAAGGGGTACATAGCTGGAAAGGACACGACTGGATTTGAGTTGGGATTGATTGAGGAAGCCTTATTCCCGTAAGGAGGTGGTGGCATGAAGTTCGAGGTGGAGGGTGTTTTTAGGAATGGGATGGTCTGGCAGAAGTTCAGGAAGGTTGTAGAGGCACACAACGAGAAGTTTGCCTTGGAAAAGGTTTACTCGCTTCTGGGTAGCAACCACAAAGTGAAGAGAAACTTAATAAAGATAAAGTCCATTAAGGCTGTTTGAGGTGATATTTTTGGAGAAAGAGGTAGAGGAAAAGCTGTACATACTCCAACAACTTCAAAGCGAGGCTGAGGCGATCCAGAGGAGAATTATCGAGCTTGAGCTTGTAGATTCACAGCTCGAGAAGACCATAGAGAGCTTGGAATATTTCAATTCATTGGATGGAACCGTTGAAGCTTTGATGAACTTGGGTGGAGGTATATTCGCTTACGTTGATGTAAAAAACGCTAAGAAGATGCTTGTAGATGTCGGAGCTGGAGTTGTTGTTGAAAAGGAAGTTGGAGAAGCAATAGAGTTCCTGAAGAAGAAGAGAGAACTAATTCAGAAGAATGTTGCAAACTTAGAGCAGGTTCTCCAGCAGATAATCGAGAAAGTTAGGCAAATTCAGGTTGAATTGGCGAAGAAAGAGGAGGAGAAGAAGTAATGTTTAAATCGCTTAAAGAGAAACTTTCCGCTTTTAAGAAGAAGTTAGATGAAAAGTTTAAGAAAAAAGAGGAAGTAGTAGAAGCTGTTGAGACTCCCACTAAGGCTGAAGTTAAGAAAACTGAAGTTAAGGAAGCTAAATCTGAGGTTGTTAAAACCGTTGAGGGTAGAGTGGAATCCTCCAAAGATGAAAAGCCCAAGAAAGTCGGTTTAAAGGATAAGATCGTTGCTCTTGTTAAGGATAGGGAAGTTGTAATAGATGAAAAGAGCGTCGAAGAGATTTTGGAAGATTTGGAGATAATCCTTCTTGAGAGCGATGTCGCTTTGGAGGTTGTTGAGGAGATTTCGAGACAGCTAAAGGATAGATTGGTTGGTAGGAGAAGGAAGATTGGAGAGAAAATCTCCGATATTGTCATAAATGAGTTAAAGCTGATAATATTAGATATACTCGATAGAAACCGCTTCGATTTTGACGAATTCGTTGAGAGCAAGCTTAAGGAGAAGAGACCGCTTAACATTGTTTTCGTTGGAGTTAATGGGACTGGCAAGACCACCACGATAGCCAAGGTTGCCAAAAGGTTGATAGACTTTGGTTACTCCGTTGTTTTGGCAGCCGGTGATACGTTTAGGGCTGGAGCCATAGAGCAGTTGGAGGAACACGGTAAGCGTTTGGGTGTGAAAGTTATAAAGCACAAGCAGGGAGCAGATCCTTGTGCGGTTATCTACGATGCTCTAAAGCATGCTGAGAGCAAGGGAATAGATATCGTTTTGGCAGATACCGCTGGAAGAATGCACACCAAGAAAAACCTCATCGATCAGTTAGCCAAGATAAAGAGGGTAACTAAGCCAGATTTGGTAATCTTTGTCGATGAAAGCATAGCTGGAAACGACGCTGTTGAGAGGGCAAGGATGTTCAACGAGGCTGTGGGAATTGATGGAACAATCCTAACGAAGATTGATGCCGATCCAAAAGGTGGAACTGCTATATCAATAAGCTACGTAACAGGCAAGCCCATCCTATTCTTGGGTACTGGCCAAGGCTACGACGACCTTGTAAAGTTCGATTCGAGATGGTTGGTTGAGAGAATTTTCGGTGGAATTTGAGAGCAACGTTAACATAACTTACGAAAGTTCAGTAAAATATCGCAAAACAGAAAAATTAGAGTTGATCAGTTCTTTCGCTTGAAGTACTCAAGAATCTCTATTGGAATCGGCAATATTATCGTCGTGTTCTGCTCAGATGCAACCTCATTCAGTGTCTGAAGAATTCTAAGCATCATAGCTCCTCTACTTTGCTCTAAAACTTGCGCAGCTTCAAGCAACTTCTTTGAAGCTTGAAGTTCTCCATCAGCCCTAATTATCTTAGCTCTCCTCTCTCTTTCAGCCTCAGCTTGCATAGCCATGATTCTCCTCATTTCCTCAGGCAATTCTACATCTTTGATCTCTACAGCGGTAACCTTGATACCCCACGGGTTCGTAGCCTCATCGATTATCTGCTGTAGTTTCACGTTTATTTTCTCCCTTTCAGACAGAAGCTCGTCCAACTCAGTCTGACCTATCACACTCCTCAGAGTTGTTTGAGCTATTTGAGCGGTGGCGTATCTGTAATCAGCAACCTCCGTCACAGCCTTTTCAGGATCGACAACCCTGTAGTAGACAACCGCATTAACCCTAACGGTCACGTTGTCCTTTGTAACTACCTCCTGAGTAGGGACATCGTACGTCACGGTTCTCAAATCTACAACAACCATAGTCTCAATAATAGGGATCACGTAGAAAAGACCGGGCCCTCTTGCTCCAACCAATCTACCTAAACGGAATATAACACCTCTTTCATATTCCTTTACGATCCTTATTCCTGAAAGGAGGAATAGCAGTACTATTATTCCAAGACCTGCTCCAATCAAAGTGGCAATTTCCATAAATAGAATTGTTTGTCCATTATTTAAATCTGCCTACTAGCCTTTCAATTATAACGAATGTAAATAGCGATGAAATCAAACCCGAGACGACGGGATATATCCAATAAATTTTATAGAATTTGTAATACCAGATTCCACGGACTACAACAGCTACAAGCATTGAAGCTGCTGCGGATACACCCCTAACCTTCTTGGAGTAGAGGGCAAAGATTAAAGGAATTAGAAATGCCGAAGTTATAACCGAAAAGCTCAGCCCGACGATGTCGACTATGTAACTCGGTGGTTTTAATGCGAATAACACCGGTATGACGGCAAAAACAGCCACCATAAACCTCGTAAGCTTTAATGCCTTCGTATCATCTAAGTTAGTGAAATTTTGAACTATATCCCTAACGAAGGATGTTGAAGCTACGTGAACGAGAGAGTTTATGGTAGACATTGCGGCAGCTACGACGGCGGTGAGTACTAGTGCGTTTAACCCTATAGGTAGTATTTTCATAGCCATGAAAGGAACAACTAAGTCCGGATCTTTTAAAAACGGCGTGACGTCGGTGTACTTCGGAATTACCAACCATCCTAAAGGTCCTAAACTGAATACGCAGAGTGCGAAAATACCGATGATCGTAGGTGTCAATATCATACCGTGTGCTATAACCTTTCTGTCTCTTGCAGCCAAAAATCTCACCACGGAGCTGAGGACTCGCAAGCTGTGCAATGCTTATGGCAAAAGTTAAACTGAGAATGAAGGGTATAACCATACCAGCTTTCATTACGGGTGGTGGTGCAATCTCGCCGAACTCAAAAAGGACTTCACCGCTGTATCCACCAAATATTTCAATGCTCTTAAGCATGTCCAGAGCCTTAAAAGGCCCTCCAAGCTCGTATAAAACGCCCAAGAACAGTACAATACCGCCAAATAGGACGAGAATTCCTTGAATAAGGTCCGTGGTTACGACAGCCCTAAAACCACCGATGGATGTATATATCAAAACGACTAAAGCCGTCATTACTAAAGCAGCGGTATAATCCATACCCATCATGATCTGTAGGAGATTTCCTCCGCCCTTGTATATGGAAACCATATAGAACTCGAAGAAGACTACGATTATAACGGCCGATATTATTTGAGTAGCTCTACTAAATCTCATTTTGAAAAGCTCTGGGACGGTTAAAGCACCGTATTTATCAGTAAGCTCCTTCATAGGTAGTGCAACCACCATCCAAGCGAGTATAGCAAAAAGTATGTGGAAGAATATGAGAAATGCCGACCACTGAAAACCAGCTATAAATCCGAAACCCCCCTCCACCCAAAAATGCAGATGTTGAAAAGTATGTGGCAAAAAATGAGAAACTTACTAAAAACACACCAAGCTTTTTACCAGCCAAGTAGTAATCCAATATTCCGCGCGTTCTCCTGTATTCAAAGATGCCTATCAATATCATCGAAGTAAGGTAGATCGATACAATAGTCTCTACGATCATAACGATTTCACCCTCTTCAATCCAGCGATAACACCCGCTATCATCAGAATTATTGAGAGCACATACACCAACGCAACAATTATGGATTATAGGTACAATCACAGATATTTAAATTTTTCCCAAATAGTAGGTATAATCCCAAAATATGTCAAAAATCATACTTTGTAAAATTCGTGATTTCACCCACTAACCTACTCAAACGGAATATCTTTACAATCCTTATCCCGGAAAGAAGGAGTAACAGTACAATTAAGCCTAAACCTGCTCTCATTAGCGTGGCAATGTCCATACATAAAAAATCTGCCGTCTCATGAGTAATCGTATCTCGTTGAAGGTGTTATCTCTCCGACCAAATTCTCTTTAACGAGCTTCTTAGCCTCTTCAAGATCATAATTTCCAAGTAACCACATCACCTTAACCAGAGCTACTTCTGGAAGCATATCTTCACCTTCAATGACTCCCGCCCTGAGCAGGTATCTTCCAGTATCATAAACTCTGCAACAGACCCTACCCCAGAGACATTGAGAAGTCATTACAATTAAGCTGTCTTCAGCAATTCTCTTTATAGTATCCACCCAGTCAGTCGATACGTGTCCCAAACCAGTTCCCTCCAAAACGAATCCTCTGTAACCCCTCTCGTAGTAATATTCAAGTATGTCGGGACTTAAGCCTGGGAAGAATTTTATCAGAACACATTTCTCCTCAAGTTTATCTCTAAGCTCGAGCTCTCTCTCTCCCCTCTTGAACCTCTCACCGATCCACTCGATTTCCCCGCTCGGATAGTGAACTTTTCCCAAAGGTGTATAGTTGATAGTTCTAAATGCATCCCTTCTCGATGTGTGACACTTCCTGACCTTAACTCCTCTGTGTATCAGACAGTAATCATCACTAGTTGTTCCATGCATAACAACGACAACCTCTCCCAAATCCGATACAGCCGTTACGGCTGAACAGAACACATTCATCGAGGCATCGCTCGAAGGTCTATCGCTACTACGCTGTGCCCCCGTAAATACGATTGGAATTGGTGTTGAAAGCATGAAGGCCAAGGCAGAGGCTGAATAGTGCATTGTATCTGTGCCATGAGTTACTATTACGCCTTCGTACCCCTTCTTGATAGCTTTATACACTTCTCTCGCTAGCTCTATCCAATGCTTTGGTTTCATGTTCTCGCTGAGAATGTTGTACAGAAGCATCGCATCGACGTTGCAGACGTCTAAAAGCTCGGGGACATCTCCAACTATCTCCTCAGCTGTAAACTGGCTTGTAACAGCTCCAGTCCTGTAATCGACCTTACTCGCAATAGTTCCACCAGTTGAGATTATCATCACATTCGGCAACTCTTCCTTCTTTTCGATCTTCGGCTTGGGAAAACTTATTGGCTTTTCCTCTAGAATCTCCAAAACTTCGTAATCCTTGAAGCCAACGTTATAACCGTTATCGAGCTTGAGGACAAGACAATCCGTAAAAGAGGGCATTACAATTCCCTCAAAAATCCTGCCTTTAGCCTTGATCCTGACTCTCTTACCTTCAAGCGTCATGTCTTCGAATTGTTGTAAAGGCTTTTAAGAGTTTTTAGACTGAATATTTTTCCAACAAGGGAATATAGAGGTGTCATCAAGCTTTTCCAATAGTTAATAATCAGAATTGGATTCTTTCATCACGGATCAGTCGCGGGCTACATCATCACGTCTATACAACTTCAGTACGCAGTATTTAGTGTTTTCGATTGCTCTGTTGAGTGTGTTAACTTAGCTGAGTTTGTATCACTTCAGCAGTTGTTCCACTTCTCCGTAAAGTTTTTCGAGTTTTAGAACTATGGAGTCGATTATACTATTCAGCGTATCGTAATCCTTCTCAAGCATGGCCAGTCTGTCTTCTATCATCCTCAAAACTTCACTCTTGGAAGTGCCACCGATATTCTTCCTTCCTTCAACAACTTCTTCAACACTCACATCCAAATCAACTTTAACGTCATAGCTCATCTCTTTGGCAATATCCAAAACTTTACTCAAATCACCCTCAGCAACAGCCCTGCCAACGATCCTATGTGCATCTCTAAACGGAATTCCCGCCTTCGTAAGCCTATCTGCAATTTCACTTGCAACTGTAAAACTCTTTAGAACTTTTTCGCGCATAACATCCGTCTTAAACACGATTTTCTCAAACATTCCAGCCATTAGAATTGTGGATAAATCCGCTATCTCAAGCGATTTAAACAGTATTTCGTTCATCTCCTGAAAGTCTCTGTTGTATGTCAGAGGCATAGCCTTGTAAATGCTCATAACTCCAGTCAAATTACCGATCAATCTACCAGCCTTGGCTCTTATCAACTCCGCAACGTCCGGATTTTTCTTCTGTGGCATTATTGATGATGTAGATGCATATTCCTCAGGTAAATCGATGAAATCGAATTCGGAACACCATAAAACTATCTCCTCAGCCATCCTACTTAGAGTTAGCATCAGCTGAGTTGCTACGAAAACGGATTCTATCAGGAAATCCCTACTAGCCACAGCATCGCAGCTGTTCTCTACAACACCATCAAATCCCAGAAGCTCAGCTGTATAATTTCTATCGAGCTCGAAGGATGTCCCGGCGAATGCACAGGCACCTAGCGGGGACAAATTTACTCTTCTAAACGTCTCAATTACTCTGTCGAAATCTCTCTTGAGCATGTCGTGATATGCTAAGATATGATGAGAAAGTCTTGTGGGTTGCGCGTATTGCAAATGCGTAAAACCCGGCATTATCACATCTATACTTTCTTCAGCCCTCTTCAGCAAAACTCTTCTCAAATCTAAAATTGCACTAGCTATTGAAAGTAGCCTATCCCTCGCAAACATCCTCAAGCACGTTGCAACCTCATCGTTCCTACTTCTCGCGGTATGCATCTTCTTTCCAGCTTGCGTTAGCTTTGTAACCTCAGCTTCAATAGCCTCATGTACATCCTCGTATTCCTTAGGTATGGCCTCGTAGCCCTTGTCTCTGATCTCAAGAAGTGCCCTGATAATTGCTTTGGCATCATCTCTGCTTATATGACCGCATTTAAGCAAACCTAGGACGTGAGCTAAATCTACAAGTATGTCGTAGTAGAAGATGTATCTGTCTTGATCAATCGACGACGTGAATTCCAAAGCCAGCGGATCCATTTGTTTTTTAAACCTGCTTCTCAACATCTCCCTTCCTCCACACAACTTCTTTATCGTATCTTATTTCAACAACCCTATGAACAGGAATCATCAGACCAGATTTCAAATAGAGAAACTTGTATCCAGCCTTCTCAATTTCATCGCCTCTTATCTCAGAGAAGCCTTTCGGTCTGTCGATATAAACTACGGTTACCTTGCTGATATCGTAATTGGGATGCCACTTAAACTTGTCAAGAATTTCTTTAATTTTCAAATTTCCTCCTCCTTGGCAATTTCAACAATGTTCCCCTTGAGGTTCAGCTTTAGAGATCTCTTGGCAATAGCTCTAACGACTATTGGCTCAAGCTTTAAATCTCTGCTTATGTGCTGAACGCTCATCCTTCCAGCCTTTATCTCATCGATAACTTTCTTAACGACTTCTTCAAACTCGTCCTCCGGCATGAATATTACTTCCAAGACTTTGTTTAGTTCTATGAGTGAGACGTAGAAGCTAGCGTTAAGGTGTGTGTATGTAACATGATACTCCTTTTCTGGCTTTCCAGCTGGATCTTTTGGCATTCTCCATCTCACTTCGAGCATTCCGGCACTTTTCAATATTTTCAAAGCTTCCTCAACACCCTCTCCGAACATCTCCTTGAGTTCATTTAGAGTGTACCAGTCGTCCAATAGTGCACTGTAAACATTCTTGTATGTTGTCGTTGAGAACATGTAGAGTATAGGGACGAGATCCACGACATCGTTGACTAGCTTCACTCTTCTCATCGAATTAAGCGATATCTCTCGATATATACAACTTTCTTTTTAGCAACTCCAAGTCGTTGTAAATCAGATAAAGCAAAGCCTTCAAGTCAAGCCAGCTTAAATCTCTTCCGTTTTTCAAATCCTCCAAAACTTTCTCGTAGTCTTCTGGATAGCAAACCACTGGCACTCCAGCTTTGATACCAGCCCTAATCAGTGCAACCCCACCAACGTCCACCTTATCTTCGTAGAGATTTACGACAATGAGGCTGAAAAATCCGCCGTATATCCTTTTAAACACTTCTGGATGCAATGTCTTTAAATCTTCACTCTCGCTAAGGTGTGTAATTTCAGAAAGTCTCCTAACGGGAATCCCGCAATTCTCAAGGAATTTTGCCGTTCCTTCTGTAGCATATAAGGTGTACCCCAGATTGACCAAAGCTTTGGCAAATCTTTCGAGTTTGTCCTTTCTACTGACTGATATCAGTACATTCATGAATGTCGGTCGATCGTGTTATATATATGTTCGTTGACCATCGAATGTGGAATACGTTCATCATCCTCTCATAAGGGAGAACACGATTGAGAGGAGATCTTACCAGATCGCCATAACCGCAACGGCCTTAATGAGGAACACATTGGTAGTACTCCCTACGGGATTGGGTAAGACCGTCATTGCTCTCCTAGTCATAGCCTCACGTCTGCACAACAAGGGTGGCAAGGCTTTGGTTTTAGCACCTACGAAACCTTTGGTTGAACAGCATGCAAACTTCTTCAGAAAGACTCTAAAAATTCCAAGTAATGAGATAGTTGCTTTAAGCGGTGAGGTCCCCCCAGATAAGAGATATCAGCTCTGGAATAAGGCAAAAGTTGTAGTTTCGACACCACAAGTGATTGAGAATGATTTGATATCTGGCAGAATATCGCTCGAAGATGTCGTTCACGTTACCTTTGATGAGGCTCATAGGGCTGTTGGAAACTATTCTTACGTTTTCATAGCCAAAGCCTATATGGAACAGGCTAAAGATCCCCTTATCCTTGCAATAACGGCATCACCGGGTAGCGACATTGAGAGAATTGAAGAGGTGATAAAGAACCTTTACATAGAGGATGTTGAGGTTAGAACCGAGTTAGATGAGGACGTAAAGCCCTACATTCACGAGAGAGCCATAGAGTGGGTAAGAGTTGAGATGCCCAAAGAGCTTAAAGAGGTCAGAGACCTCCTGAACGAGTGTGTAGAACTGAGACTGATGAGACTTGAAGGGTTGGGTGTTAAGGCAAGGGGTTTAAGCAAGAAGGAACTATTAGCTCTGCAAGAAGCTCTACAAAGTGAGGCCTATGAAAGCGGGGATCAGAGGCTCTTTGAAGCTTTGTCAGTTTTGGCTGAAATCCTGAAGATACACCATGCAATAGAATTGATAGAAACTCAAGGCTTGGATGCCCTGAAACATTACTTGAGAAGGATAGTCGTTGAAGCTAAGTCGAGGGGAGGCAGCAGAGCTTCAAAAAGCATAATAGCCGATCCTAAGTTCAAAAAAGCTGTAGTTAAAGCTTTGAAGTGTGAAGTTGACCATCCGAAGCTTGAAAAGCTGAAAGAAATAGTTTCAAGCCAGTTAAAGGAAAAGCCCGAATCAAGGATAATTGTTTTCACGAACTTTAGGGATACGGCTGAAGTTATATCTAGGGAGCTACAAAGTATGGGAGTACCAGCCGTAAGATTTGTGGGACAAGCCAACAGAGAGAACGATAGGGGATTAAGGCAAAGGGAGCAGGTTGAGATTGTTGAGAGGTTCAGAGCTGGAGATATAAAGGTCCTAGTCGCCACATCCGTTGGAGAAGAGGGGTTGGATATTCCTGAAGTTGATCTCGTTGTATTTTACGAGGCTATACCTTCCGAGATCAGGTCGATTCAGAGAAAAGGAAGGACTGGAAGAAAGAAGGAGGGAAGAATAGTAGTTTTGGTGACGAAAGGGACAAGGGACGAGGCTTACTTCTACATAAGTTTGAGAAAGGAGAGAGCAATGTTCGAAAGATTGAGAGATCTTAAATTCATGCTTAAAAGAACTCAGAAGAGTTTAGAGGAATTTAAAGTTGGCAATCTCAAAGATGTAACCGTTTACGTCGATTCGAGGGAAATGAGGTCTGAGGTAGTTAAAAAGCTCTACGAGAAAGCGAATGTAAGGGTTGGGAACTTTAATGCTGATTATGTTGTTAGTGACAGGGTCGCAATAGAGAGAAAAACTGCGGACGACTTTGTGGACAGTATAATTGATAGAAGGCTGTTCGATCAGTTGATCGAGTTGAAGAAACATTATCTCAAACCTGTTCTCATAGTTGAAGGAGATGGAATTTACAGGCGCTTAAATCCGAATGCAATAAGAGGGGCTCTTGCCACGGTAATAGTCGATTTCGGTATTCCCGTGATATTCACAAAAAGTCCAGAAGAGACTGCTGAGTTCATAGTGAGTTTGGCAAGGAGAGAGCAGTTAGCAAAGGATAGAGAGGTCTCACCACACTACGGCAAGACTAAGATGACTCTCAAGGAGCAGATGGAATACGTCGTATCTTCGATTTCGGATATAGGACCGGTAATAGCGAGGAATCTGCTAGAACACTTTCAAACGATTGAGAATATAGCTAAGGCAAGCGTTGAAGATCTCATGAAAGTCCCGAAAGTCGGTAAAAAAACGGCTGAAAAGATCGTAAGAATTATGAAAACGCCTTACAGCGAAGCGGATAAGTTTGTTGAGTGACTAAATCAAGCCCCTCTTTCTAAGCTCATTTAGACACTTCCTCAACACCTTCCTAACGACACCTCTCTTCTTAATCCCACCCAACTTCATTGCAGTCTTCCTTATGCTCTGCGTTTTTATAAAAAGCTCAAGAATTCTTTTATCACCCTCGCTCAGACTTAGATTCTCCAAAGCTTTCTTAGCGACTTCAACAAGATCGGCATCACTGTAATACATCTCGTGCGGATCGATCTCATTCTTAAAGGGCTTGAAATCGAACCAGATCACGTAAACCTTTTTCGGACATCCATACAGTTTTTTTATCTCATTGATAAGCTCTTCTTTGCTGTTGAATCCGTCAGCTTTGGCAAGTTCGTCGTCAATTTCTTCCAAGCTTCTTTCCTCCACCTTTTTTATCTTCGCAGTGCCGATTATCTTGCCACCGCAGTGAACGAAGACTTCATCCCCTTCCTTAACGTAACACTGTAGTCTAATCGTTGCTCTCTTCCTCCCGCTTAACAGTAGTTCTTTGTACTTGTCTTTAAATTCGAGGTGCTTCATCTTATCTTTGAGCCAACTGGTACATCTTTCTCAGGCTGTAGAAGCACCGCTTTGCCATCTACATCAACAGCCAAGATCATTCCCCTGCTTTCAACACCCATAAGCTTTGCGGGCTTTATATTCACCAAAACGGGCACGAGCTTTCCTATTAAATCCTCAGGGCTGTAGGTCTCTGCAATTCCAGCGACTATCTGTCTAATCTCACCTCCAATATCAACCTCAAGCCTTAGCAGTTTTTTGCTACCCTTTATTCTTTCAGCCTTGATAATCTTACCAATCCTTATGTCCAGCTTTGTAAAGTCCTTTATATCTACGAGTTCTTCCTCCTTCTCTTTCTCACCGCTCTCAGCTCTTCTAATTCTCTCTATCATAATTCTTTCCATCTCCTCGATCTTCTTGTCTTCAACTTTCTCAAACGGAATCTTAGGTTTACTAAGTTCAACAACATCATCAACCTTTAAAGCGTCGTCAAGTCTTGCATTCTTCAGATCCAAGTTTATCACCTTAGCAACGTTTTCCATGCTCTTGGGCATCACTGGATATGCAAATATCAAAAGAGCTTTCACAAGCTGGATTGCGTTTGCCAAAACCCTTTCACATTCTTCCCTATTGGTCTTTATCAACTCCCAAGGCTTTTTGGACTGGAAGAACTCGTTTCCGAATGTGGCTAATTCCATAAATGCATCACAAATCTCCTTGAACTCCCAGACTTTCAGAGATTCAACGATTTTATCTTTAACATTCGAAATTTTTTCGAGTGTCTCTTTATCAACATTCATCCTAACCCTGCCAAAGTTCTTCCAAGCGAAGTGAAGAACTCTATAGATGAAGTTGCCGAAAGTTCCGATCAGCTCGTTGTTTACCTTGTCCTTGAAAACCCTCCAAGAGAAATTAAGATCCTTCTCATGAGATGTGTAGCTCACAATGTAGTATCTTAGATAGTCTGGATGAAATCCAGCCTTGAGATAGTCGTCTTCAACCCAGACAACGTATCCTCTGCTCTTGGAGAAAGTTTTGCCTTCCACCTTTACCATTCCACTTGCTACAACGGCTTTAGGCAATGAATAGTCTGCTCCTTTCAACATTGCAGGCCAGAATATGCAGTGATGATAGACTATGTCTAAGCCTATGAAGTGCGTTATGTCACTAATCTCACCATTCTTCCAAATATCCTCCCAGTTACAGCCTTTGAGCTTACAAGCCTGTTCTGTGAAAGATATGTAGCCTATAGGTGCATCAACCCAGACATAGACAACTAAATTTTCGCCAGGGAACTTAACACCCCATTCCAAGTTTCGAGTTATGCACCAATCCTTGAGCTCTCTCCTTACCCATTCCCTTGCATAGTTCAAAGCGTTGGAAGTTCCCTGAAGTTTATTCTCCAAGTAGTCCATTAGAAAGTCTTTGAAGGCTGTAAGCTTGAAGAAGTAGTGCTTCTGCTTCTTGAAAACTGCCGGACTCCCACAAATCTTACACTTCGGCTGTAAAATCTCTCCCGGCTCCAAATGTCTTCCACAACCTTGATCGCACTCATCTCCTCTCGCAACTGCACCGCAGTATGGACAAATTCCCTCCACATATCGATCAGGTAAAAATCTGTCGCACTTCGGACAGTATGCAAGCTCAATTTCCTTAGCGTAGATGTATCCCTTATCCATGAGTGTCTTTACTATTTCCTGAGTCCTGCGATGGTTGTATTCAGCGTCAGTCCTCCCGTAAAAATCGAATTCAACCTCAAGCTCTTTAAAGACTTTCTGAAAGTGTTCGTGATATCTATCCACAAGCTCTTTCGGAGATATTCCCTCCTTCTCAGCGTTTACGACTATCGGTGTTCCGTGGCAATCGCTACCGCAGATGAACAGGACTTTTTCTCCCAAAAGCCTGAGGTATCTGACGTAGACGTCAGCGGGAATGTAAGTTCTCAGATGACCTATGTGTGCCTTACCGTTCGCATAGGGTAAGCCACAGGTAACGAGCTTCATGCCTCAACAAAGCTTGAGCGATTATAAATGTTTATTTCATAGCCTCTTCGTAACCCCTCTTGTAATGCTCATGTAGTAAGAGCAATTCACCGATCGCTTGTTTTCTTAACATGCGAGAAGACTACAAACGAGATTAAAACCATTATCAGAGAAGTCAAAATGTACTCCATCATCAAAGAAATTTTTAAGCAAACTTATAATATTTTCAATCTTATAATATTTTCAGACACCACCAAAGTGATCGATACTCTCAGCGTTTACAAAAAGTTCAACTTAAATCGAATCTGATATATACAACATACATCAGAGAATACATTAATGATCAAGCAGGAAATACTTAAAGACTTGATAGAGATCAAGGAAAAGCTCGACTCCATTATCGAGACGCTTGAAATCATTTCCGATGAGGAGTTAATGGAATCCATCAAGAGAGCTAGAGAACAGCCACCAAAGAGAGATTTTGAAGACTTCTTAAGGGAAATCGGTATAGATTCGCTTTCTATGTCCGATTGATCTCAGGACTATTAATTTTTGATCTTAATGAACATCATAAATTAACCTCCATTTTCCCGAGATGTGTAAAGAACGAAACCCTTTAAGTTCGTGGGTTAAAGGCTTACCAGCATGGGATTTTCTTTCAATTTCAAAATTGCCTTAGCGAACATCTCAGCTAAGGCTTTATTCTTTCTTGTTAACTTTTTAAATTGTTCTTCAAATTCATCTGTGGTTTTAATTTGATAACTCATAATAATCATTCTATATCTCTCGTTTTAAGTTTTTCGTTGTTAATATATTTAAGCGTTGATATAACTTTTGGCAGATATTATGGAAGTTCGACAATTTAAAAACTAGTATAGCTATTATTAATTACGTTGAATTTAGTCCAGAACCTATTCATCAAAAGACTTTTATGCTAAAAGCCAAAGCATGAAAGCATGGGTAAGACTGGTAGTGTAACGTGGGTTAAGATCAAGAAGAGGAACAGCAACGAATACAGGCTAGTTCCTACGAAATGGCAGTATTACAAGAAGCCCGGACCGAACCAGAAGTACACATCTGACGGAAAAAAGAGAAGGAGGATAAAGAGGTCGCCGAAGTCGATCTTAGGAGTTAAGCAGTGAAATCAAATCTACAATTTTGGCGTTTGTTTTTAAAACCGTTCCGGAGTAGTGCACCCTTGAAGCAGTAAAACCGTTTTCTCTGAGGTCTGTAAGTATCTTCTCCATTTTCGGAGGGTTTATCTTCAGTTTTTTCGACAACGCATGGATGTTGTATGCAAGAGGTGTGTTTAGCTCCTCAGCTATAGCCTTAACGAACTTCTCAGCCTTCCCCTTAGCGTATTCGAGCATCTTCCTAACTATTTCTGCATCTTTAACATCCCCAAGCCAGATCGGACCGTAAATCCTGAATCTTCCACCGCACTCACATCTCTCAAAACATTCACCAACTCCGACAAAATCCCTGTTCATGCAATTGGGACAGTAAAGCATGTATCCCAACTTTTTTACAGTGTCCTTTGAAGCCCTCAAAGATTTCCTAACCTTCAAGTGGATTCGATAGTAGTGCTCCTTAGTCCAACATACGAGAACTTCAATCCCTTTCTCGTATTTAGCAAGCTCTCTCGCAACGTAACCTATCAAAGCTCTCAATCCTATCTCCGGATAGATATCTGTCATTTCGGCGAAGACGAAATACTTCCTCAAGCCAGATTCCGTTGCGGAACCGCAGAACGCAGCTGTATCTGTTGCTGTAACGCTGAGATACTTCTTAACTGAGAAACTTGCCGAGTCCATGAACTCTGCAGGACTTCCAAACGGATCTAAATCGATGTGCCAGAACTTTTTTTCTCTCATCAGGATGTTTGCATCCTTGTTGAAAACCTCAGCCTCGATACCGTTAAGCTTCATATTCTCTTTAATAAGTTCGACTGCCTTGGGATTCCTGTCGTTGAAGTATACTACATCGTAACCTCCCTCCACTTTAGCCCTTATCCCTCTCACACCGGTTCCAGCTAAGGCATCCAAAAACTCTCGTTTGTCATCCAAAACCCTCCAAACGAGAACATCCAAATCCCTGCAGAATCTCATTCGAGGATTGTAGAAAACGTCCCTGTCGAGCTTGATTTTAACCTTGCCTTCCTCGACTATCATCCCCTGAACCTCCTTATTATCTCTCTCGCCACCTCATCCCTGTTCTTCTCATCGATTACATATAGTTCGAACTCCCTCTTGATTCTTTCAACGAGAGGATGCCTCGATCTATAGTGAACTGTCACGAGCAGATTTTTTGGACTTTCAATAAGATCTTCCATCGCCCTTACAAATCTCTCACTTTTAAGCTCCATCGGACCAACCTCATCGACTATGACAAGATTTCCGCTGTAACCTTTCAGCATCTCCGCAAAACGATCTATCGATTCTAAGAAGACGACGTATTTTCCAACCTTGGGGTAACCTTCTCCAACCTTAGCGAGCCAGAGCTCCTCCCCGCTCTTGAGATCGTGAAGCTTGAAACCAATTCTTCTACCTTTTTCTCTGACCTCAAGTGTAACAAAGCCCTCAACATCATCCAAGCTCTTGAAAACCTTCATGCAAAGCGTAGTTTTGCCGATACCCGGTCTTCCAGTCACGGCGATCTTCACACCGAAAAATATTCACGGATTTCAAAAATAGCTATCGATTGTCCTAGCTTTCAAAACGACATCTCTTCTGAGATAATCCTCAAGCCTATGTCTCAGTAGATTTCTCAAAAAGCTAAGAGCGGAGCTTAAATCGTCAAAAGTACCAACCTTATTCTTCAAAGCCTTTCTCACTCCAACCCTTATCTGCCAAGAGCCTATCGGAGCGTAGTATTCTTCGGTAACTTCCCTGAAAACGACAACCTTTGCTTGCCTTCTCTTCTTTCTCAAAAATTCTAAGACGCTCAGCCTTGCGGAATAGTAAGCCCCAAGCGTTTCATTAGCGTAACCTCTCTTCTTAAAGAACTCGTAATCTCTCAAAACTCCGCTAAAACCGAACAGAGATTTAGGTAACCAGACCTCAAGGAGTTCGAAAGCGTAAGCTGATGGAATCATCAAAATCGTGTAGACGTTTCCTAAGAACTCCGCTCTGTAGACCTCGTAGCGGTCTATCGGCTTATAGTTGACAATTTCACGCTTGAGATGCTCTCCGATTGTATCCTCAACTGCCGTAATGCTCCACCTAGTAGGCACAAGCTTCTTATCGATTCCCAAGAGACCTGCGGAGAGTAGCCTGATTATGTAGTATTCGTCAAATCCCCTCTCGTACAGATCCACCATTGCCTTTTGAGCCTTTATCTCATCTCCAACTATCTTATCAACCGCTTTAGGAACCCTGGGATTTCCTACCACCTTAAGCTTTTCAAGCTCAGCTTTAGGATTAACTACAGCAGAAATCTCGCTCAAATCAATTTTTAGTACGGGTTTTTTGCTTAAAACCATCTCAGCATCAACTGGCTTAACGGACATAACGAGTCCATCGAAATCCAAGCTCGTTTTGACATTACAAACCCTCTCACCCATCACGAGCACAGCTCTACGCTTTATCGCATCTTCAAGCGTTACATCTTCCCACTTAAGCGGACTATCTAAGCTTGAAGTATCCCCTTCAATTGGAGGAACGAGCGGGGCCACTCTAACTTTGGGATAGCCCTTCTCACCTACGAAGATCGAGGGTGGTGACGATCCGAAGACGACTTTGTCAAGCTTGAGATCGCTAAAGACGGACTTGATTATTCTAACTTTCCTCAAAATGGGGCAAAAATTCCTACCGCACAATAGCCTGTATCCCTTGCAGATTGCACACTTCACAACGTTCGTTGGTTCAATCGAATTTAACAGTTTGGAAAGAGTTATATTTTATCTTGTCACACTGAGCACATGGAGAGCGGGGACGCTGCTGGAATTGCCTTGTCGGTTGTGGCTTGGATATTCTTCCTGATAGCTATCTCGATGTTTGTGATGTCATGCATGTACTATCTTGGGCATCACTAACCAATTTTTTGCTTTGTCGATAAATCTTTAAAAAGTCCCCTATCACCGCTTCGCATGAGCGAGTTAATGGAGATGCTCACCAGGAGAGGTTTCTTCTGGCAGTCATTTGAGATATACGGTGGAATGGCCGGATTTGTCGATTACGGTCCTTTGGGTAACGCTTTAAGGCGGAAGATTGAGAATATATGGCGTAAGCACTTTGTGGTGAGAGAGAGGGCTGTTGAGATAGATACTCCCACGGTATGCGTTGAGGAGGTTTTCGTTGCCTCTGGGCACGTTTCCTGCTTTACAGATGTAGCAATTGAATGCGAAAGCTGTGGTAGAGTTTTCAGAGCAGATCACTACATAAAAGATGTGTTGGGAATAGAGATCGAGCCGAACATAGAAACGGTGAAGGAGATAATCGAAACCTACGACCTCAAGTGCAGTTGTGGCGGTAAATTCAAGGAGCCTTTCCTCTTTAACCTCATGTTCTCAACGACGATAGGACCGGGGAAGGGAAAGAAGGGATATTTGAGGCCTGAAACAGCACAAGGCATTTTCATAGACTTCAGGAGGCTTTTGGAATACTTCAGGCACAAACTACCTTTCGGTGTTGCACAAATAGGAAGAGCTTACAGAAACGAGATAAGTCCGAGACAGGGTGTTATAAGGCTGAGAGAGTTCAATCAGGCTGAACTTGAATATTTCGTCAATCCCAGAGAGAAGAGACATCCGAATTTTGCAAGGTATGCGAATGTTGTTGTAAAGCTCTTGGACAAGAACGATGTTCTGCACGAGGTAACGCTGAAGGAGGCTGTTGAGAAGGGTATAGTCTGCCATGAACTAATGGCATACTTCATAGGGAAAACGAGGGAGTTTCTACTTGAGGTTGGTATAGATGAGGCCAAGCTAAGGTTCAGACAACATAAGGACGATGAGAGGGCACATTACGCAATAGACTGCTGGGATGCTGAGGTATTGACAGCTTACGGATGGATAGAAATCGTTGGAATTGCTGACAGAACTGACTACGACCTTAAGAAGCACATGGAACACAGCGGAGAGGATTTGAGAGTATTCGTACAGTTTGAAAAGCCAATAAAGGTTAAGAGGAAGAAGGTAATTCCAAACATGAAGAAACTCGGCCCAGTTTACAGGCAGAAGGCTAAGGAGATTGCTAAGAAGCTTGAGGAAATTGAGGTTGACGGGGATGTAGAATCGATAACAATCGATCTTGATGGCGAGAAGATCGAAATCACCAAAGATTTCTTCGAGATAGTTGAGGTTGAAGAGGAGATTCACGGTGAAAAGATTGTTCCACACGTAATTGAGCCTTCTTTCGGCTTGGACAGGATAACCTACGCAGTTTTGGAGCACTCCTTCGACAAAGATGTTGTGGAAGGGGAGGAGAGAAGAGTTCTTAGGCTTAAGAGGTGGGTTGCTCCAATACCTGTTGCAGTCTTGCCTTTGCTTTCAAGGGAGCCTTTCACATCCAAAGCTAAGGAGATTGTGCAGATGTTGAGAGAAAACGGTTTCTACACTGAATACGACGATTCTGGTAGCATAGGAAGAAGATACAGGAGGTTTGACGAGATCGGAACTCCTTTCTGTATAACGATCGATCACCAGACATTTGAGGATGAAACTGTCACAATTAGGGACAGAGATACAACCAAGCAGGTTAGGGTCAAGATTTCCGAGTTGCCAAAAGTACTCAACGAACTTTTAACGAGCGATAAAGACATAACTGAGTTCGGTGAGATTTTTAAAGAATAATTCTACCTTCCCGATTCTCAATCTTTTGAATGATATACTGCTACCACACTCGCTCACCAGGATCACTCCCAAGAAAAAGGTTTAAATACAGCTTATAAGATCAATCCTCAATGTTTAGATTGAGCAAGTCTATCAGGCTTACTGAGAAGAACGGAAAGAATGCTGTAATTGCTGAAATTAAGGTTCACTCTCCAAAACACGGCGATCTGCTGAGAGGTAGAGATCCAATCGACATTCTAAGAGCTTACGAGAGGTCTGGTGCCTGCGGAATATCCTACATAACCGAACCTAATCACTTTAGAGGCTCTTTTAAATTCCTCAAAGAGCTTTGCAAGCTCACAGATTTACCCGTTTTGAGAAAGGACTTCATAACGAATAAATTCGAGATTGAGAAAACGGCTGAGGTTGAGGCTTCAGCGGTTTTACTAATAACGAGAATTCTGAAAGACAGAACTGCTGAATTCGTCGATTTTGCCAAGGAGCATGGACTTGACACGGTTGTTGAGGTTCATACCCCTCAAGAGCTTGAGATTGCAATAAACACCGACACGACGATAGTCGGGATAAACAATAGGGATATAGGTCAACTTGAAAAGGATGACGGAAACGTCAGTTTGACTGAGAAACTTGCACCACTCATCCCGAACAAGTTTGTAAAGCTCAGTGAAAGTGGAATAAGGAGTTTGGATGATTTGAAGAGGGCTTTGAGATTTGCAGATGCTGTTCTAATTGGTACAGCCTTCATGCTTGCTGAGGATACCGAAAGCTTCGTGAGGTGTTTCGTTCATGCTTGAGAAGATTGTTGAGGGCAAGAATTTGAGCTTTGAAGAGGCTTACGAGATCTTCAATCAGCTGATAGAGGAAACTCCGATCAGGATCGCTGGAATTCTCACAGCATTACAAACCAAAGGATACACCGCTGAAGAACTTGCTGGATTTGCCAAAGCCATGAGAGACAAAGCCGTAAAACTCGATTTGGGCGATGTTATCGATACATGTGGAACAGGTGGTGATAGATCATTCACAATCAACGTCAGCACCGCAAGTGCAATAATCCTCTCGTGCTTCACGAGGGTTGCTAAGCACGGAAACGTCTCAATAACTTCGAAGAGCGGTTCCGCAAACCTCTTAGAAGCTTTAGGCATAAACTATAGGCTAAATCCAGATCAGGCAAAGGCTTTGATCGAGAAAACGAACTTCACGTTTCTTTTCGCTCCGCTCTACCATCCAACCCTCAAAGGTGTAATGCCAGTCAGAAAGGAACTTGGCATAAAGACAATATTCAACGTTTTAGGACCTCTGGCAAATCCAGCAAATCCATCATACCAGATAATAGGTGTAAGCTCTCCAGATTTGGTTGATAAGGTCGCAAACGCCTTAGAGTTTTTGGGTGTTGAGAGGGCTTATGTAGTTTATGGCGACGGCTTAGATGAGGTTAATCCCAAAGGAGAAACTGTCGTTGTTGAAGTAAATGAGGGAATAGAGAAGTTCAAGCTCGAACCAGAGGATTTCGGGCTTAAGCCAGTCGATATAAAGCCTTGTCACTCGCCAGAGGAGAGTGCGGAGAGGATTAGGGCTGTACTCGCTGGGAAAGGGAAAGAGGAGGATAGGAACTTCGTTCTGATAAACTCCGCTTTAGCTCTTAACCTTCTGAAAGACGATCTCAGGGAGTGTGTTGAAGTTATCGAGGGCGTTTTGGGTGAAATTGCAATAAAGAAGCTGGAGGAGATAGTATGCTCGTCAAGAAGCTTGACTACGTGAATCCCTTAAAGCTCTACAACGTTTTGAGAGATGAAGACTTCCCGTTCATTCTCGAATCCGCTGGAAAGCATGAAAGGAAGGCAAGATACACGTATGTCTCCGCAAATCCAGATTTCATTGTCGAGGTTGACGGAAAGGGAACGAGAGTCGATGGGAAGCTAATCAGCAAGGAAACGAACCCCTTCAAGGCTTTGAAAGGTTTGAGAGTGAGGAGTGTGGATGGACAGAGGTTCAACGGTGGATTTGTTGGATACATAGCCTACGATGCCGTCCATAACTATATCGAAGGTGAGATAGAGGAGCCATCGGTTTTCGGCTTTTACTCGAACGTCTTCGTTTACGATCACATCTCCGGCATCTTCTACTTCCTATCCCTTAACAAGGACGATGAAAAAGCTAAGGAGGCTGAAAGAATAGTTAGAAAGGCTAAGAGAACGAAGGTTGAGAATGAGGAAGGTTTTTCCGATGTGATTCGATGTGATGCGGATAAGGACACGTTTGTTGAGATGGTTGAAAGAGCTAAAGAATACGTTTACTCTGGTGATGTGTTTCAGGTTGTCATTTCGAGGGAATACGAGGTCGATACCGATTTTTCGCCTTTCCAGATTTACAGAAACTTGAGGAAGATTAATCCGAGTCCATACATGTTCTGCTTGGAGTTTGGGAAGGCTGTAGTCGGAGCTTCTCCAGAAACGATGTGCTCCGTTGAGAAGAACGTTGTTAAGGTTAATCCCATAGCTGGAACCGCTCCAAGAGGAAGGAGCGAGGAGGAAGATAGGGCAATTGCTGAGAGGCTTTTGGCTGATGAGAAGGAAAGGGCAGAGCATGTTATGTTGGTGGATTTGGCAAGAAACGACGTTAGAAAGGTCAGCAAAGCTGGAAGTGTGAGGGTTACGATGTTCATGAAGGTTTTGAAGTACAGCCACGTTCAGCATATTGAAAGTGAGGTTGTCGGAGAGCTTGAAAGCGATATGTTTGAAGCTGTGGAAGCTTGCTTTCCAGCTGGAACGCTTACAGGTGCACCGAAGATAAGAGCGATGGAGATCATAGACGAGCTTGAAAAGTCCAAAAGGAAGGTTTACGGGGGATGTGTAGGTTACTTTTCAGTTAGTGGATACGCAGACATGGCTATCGCAATCAGAATGGTCGAAATAGATGACGTTTGCAGGGTTAGGGCTGGAGCAGGGATAGTTGCAGACTCAAATCCAGAGAAGGAATTCTTCGAAACTGGGAACAAGATGTCCGCAGTTTTGAAGGCTTTAAGGGTGGTAGAATGATCGTGTTGATAGATAACAGAGACTCTTTCGTTTGGAACCTCGCAGAATACGCTTCGATCTTTACGAAGGTTAAAGTTTTGCCGAACACCGTAAGCTTGGCTGAGATAAAGAAGCTGAATCCGAAGGGAATAATAATATCCCCCGGTCCTAGTAGTCCAGATAGCAAGAGGGATGTTGGAATTAGTCCCAAGGTCGTTTTAGAGATAGACGTTCCGATTTTAGGCGTATGCTTAGGTCATCAGATAATCGCTCACGTTTTTGGTGGTGTCGTTAACAGGGTTAAGCCTATGCACGGTAAATCGAGCGTTATTAAACACGATGGAGAAGGAATATTCAAGGGAGTCAAAAATCCAATAGAGGTGGGGAGATATCACTCCCTAGCAGTTCTGAAAGTTCCTAAGGGTTTCAAGGTCACAGCTAAGGTTATCGACGATGATTTGGTCATGGGGATAAGGAGTAGGGATGAGAGAATTGAGGGTGTTCAGTTTCATCCTGAAAGCGTTTTGACGCCACGTGAGGAAGGTTTGAAGATGATAAGGAACTTCGTGGAGATGTGCCATGTTCGTTAAAATCTGCGGTATCAAGAGCTTGGAGGAACTTGAGATCGTTGAGAAATACGCCAACGCTACTGGAGTTGTTGTTGAATGTGAATCCAAGCGCAGGATAACTCTTGAGAAAGCCAGAGAGATAATAGAATGTGCGAATATCCCCGTATTCGTAGTTTCAACTCTTACGGATTTGAATGCTTGGATGAGGGTTATCGAGAAGACTCAAGCTGAGTACATTCAGATTCATGCAGAAGTCTCACCGGATTTGGTCGGGAAGGTTAAGGAGTTGGATATTAAGGTTATGAAGGCTTTCAGAGTTCCAAGGCTCAGCGAAAATCCTGAGAGAGATGCAAAATCTTTGATTGAAAAGATTGAGCTTTACGATGTCGATCTGATCTTGCTCGACACAGGAAAAGGCTCAGGTTTAATACACGATCACAGAGTCAGCAGGATAGTTGCCAAGGAGTTCGACATTATTTTGGCTGGCGGTTTAAATCCTCAAAATGTTGCTAAGATAGTAGAATTCGTTAAACCTTTTGGAGTAGACGTTTCGAGCGGTGTCGAAAAGAACGGGAGGAAGGATGAAAAACTCGTTACAGATTTCGTTAGGGAGGTGAGGAGATTTGAAAGCTAAATTACACCCTGAAAAGTTTGCAGTCGTGAAGACTGATGAAATCCCGAAAGATTTCTTCGCAATCGTTAAACTTTCAGAAATCACTGCAGTGGTTCCAGAGGGTGCTCTCACCAATTTAAAAGTTAAGGAGGCAGAGTACGGTTTTAGGCTGATAACATTCGACGTCGATTTATCATTTGACACGGTTGGGTTCATATCCAAGATTTCAAGGGCTTTAGCCGAAGCAAACATCCCTATTCTTGTGTACTCCTCCTATCACACCGATCACATACTCATCAAAGAGGACTTCGTTGAAGGAGCGATCGAAACATTGAGAAACATTGGCTTCCTAATCGAGGAGGGGTGAGAAGATGATCGAATTTGTCGGAGAGGAGATAGAAATCCACCCGGAGAGGTTTGCCGTAGTCAAGCTGAGGAGCTTGCCAGACGTGAATTACGTCGCTGTGGTTAGAAACAAGTATTACGAGGTCGTGATGCCTGAGAAGGAGTTGGTTAAGCTTGAGAAGTTCGTTGAATGCGAAACAGGTTACAGGTTGATTACTCTGGACATAAACGTCCCGTTGGATGTTGTGGGCTACATTTCGAAGGTTTCAAGTGCCTTAGCCAATGCTAAGGTTCCAATTCTGATCCTATCTCTTTACACGGACAGAATCCTCGTTAAGGAGGAGTTCCTTGACAAGGCTCTGAGTGTTCTTAAGGAGCTTGGATTTAAGGTGAGAAGATGAAATTTGGTGAGTTCGGGGGGATGTTCGTTGCTGAAACTCTTGTTCAACCTTTAAAGGAGCTTGAAAAAGCTTACAACGAGCTTAAAGATGATGAGACGTTTAAGGCTGAACTCGATTACTATTTGAAGAACTTCGCTGGTCGCCCAACACCACTGTATTACGCTAAAAATCTAACCGAGAAGATTGGAGGAGCTAAGATTTACCTCAAACGTGAGGATTTACTTCACAGCGGTGCTCATAAGATAAACAACACCATAGGACAGGCTCTACTTGCGAAATACATGGGAAAAAGTCGTTTAATTGCTGAGACTGGGGCTGGGCAACATGGTGTTGCGACGGCAATAGCTGGAGCTTTGCTCGGTTTAAAAGTGGATGTCTACATGGGTGCTGAGGATGTTGAGAGGCAGAAGATGAACGTCTTTAGGATGAAGATTTTAGGTGCGAATGTCATACCTGTTGAGAGCGGGACTAAGACTTTGAAAGATGCCATAAACGAGGCTTTAAGGGATTGGGTTGCAACGTTCGAATACACTCACTACCTGATAGGCTCAGTTGTTGGCCCTCATCCCTATCCAACGATAGTCAGAGATTTCCAGTCGGTGATTGGTAAGGAGACGAAGAAGCAGATTTTGGAGATTGAAGGTTGCCTGCCAGACATTATCGTTGCGTGTGTAGGTGGTGGTAGTAACGCTATGGGAATATTCCATCCGTTCATAGAGGACAGAAAAGTCAGGCTTGTGGGTGTTGAAGCTGGCGGGAATGGTATTGAAACTGGCAAACACTCGGCTTCACTCTGTGCTGGTAAAAAGGGAGTTCTGCACGGGATGCTGAGCTACTTCCTGCAGGATGAGGACGGGCAGATTTTAGATACCCATAGCGTTGCACCTGGCTTAGACTATCCCGGCGTAGGTCCGGAGCATGCGTATCTGAAAGAGATTGGAAGAGCTGAATACGTAACAGTTACGGATGATGAGGCTTTGAAAGCATTTCTGGAGCTTTCGAGGACTGAAGGTATCTTACCAGCTTTAGAATCCGCTCACGCTTTAGCTTATGCAATGAAGATTGCTGAGGAAATGAGCAGGGATGAAATAATTGTTGTAAACCTTTCGGGAAGGGGAGACAAGGATTTGGACATTGTCATGAGGGAGGTGGGATTTTGATTCAAAAACCCTCTCTAATAACGTATATTACAGCAGGAGACCCGAACGTTGATGCAACTTTAGAATTCCTCGAAATTCTTTCCAAATACAGTGAGATAATTGAGTTGGGAATTCCCTTCAGCGATCCGATGGCTGACGGTAAAACGATTGAAAAATCTCATTACAGGGCTTTGAAGGCTGGAACTAAGGTGAAAGATGTTTTTAGGGTTATTGAAGAGTTCAAAGACAACCATAGGACTCCGATAGTCCTCATGACATACTACAATCCCGTATTTGTAAGGGGGTTGGATAATTTTATTGGAACTGCCAAAGATAGCGGTGTGGATGCTATGCTCGTCGTTGATTTGCCTATAGAGGAAGCTGACGATTATTTGAGTGTTTGCGAAAAATACGATATGAAAACAGTCTTTTTGGCTTCTCCAAATACTCCAAACGATAGGCTTAAGGCTATAGATGAAGCAAGCTCTGGCTTCGTTTACTTGATATCTCTTTATGGAACTACGGGTGCAAGGGATAGGATTTCGAGTTTGGCTTTTGATTTAGTTAAAAGAGCAAGAGGTGTTTGCGTTAAGCCTTTGGCTGTGGGTTTTGGTGTTTCAAAGGCTGAGCATGTTAGAGAGCTTTTGAAGGCTGGTGCCGATGGGGTAGTCGTTGGAAGTGCCATAGTCAAGCTGATAGAAGAGTTCGGTGAAAAAGCCGGCGATAAAATTGAAGAGAAGTGTAGAGAACTCAGAAAGGGACTTTACTATTAATCTTTCTCTTTAAACCGTTTTACCAGACCGAATATTCCGTGTGGCATCTTCAGTATCAAAACTATCAGCATCGCGTATATTATGAGGTTATCAAGACCCATTATACCCGTTGAATAGGATACCTCCATGAGTATCCAGTTTTTGAGGATGTAGATTGTTAAAGCTCCGATTATCGCACCGAAGAAAGTCCCAAGTCCGCCGAAGACAGCTGAAATTATTATCAGAAGCATGAGAGGAACTCCAAACATATCAACTCCGACGGAAAGCCTGTAGAAAGCTGTTATAGCTCCAGCCAAGCCAGATACGAATGCGGAGATGCAGAATGCCATGACCTTGTGCTTGAAAACGTTAATTCCCAAGCTTTCAGCCAACTCTGGATCATCTCTTATCGCCTTAAGCCTCAAACCGAATTTGCTGTTCACAACTCTGTATAGGACTAAGACGCTTGCAAGCATGAAGGCGTAGGCTATGTAATACCTTCCTTCGGTCGTTCTGTGTAAGGCATTTTTTATTCCCACTGATAAACCCTCGTAACCTCCAAAGATTTGGGGATATATGTTTACAATTTGAACGAAGACTAAGGGGAGTATTGCAGTAACCAAAGCCAGATAATAACCTTTCAACCTCAAACATACTGCTCCAACTCCTAATCCGAACAGCGTTGCCACAACAGCCCCTACTAGAATTGAGATAGGGACCGGAACGTTTTGATTCAGAACGAGTAAAGCGGATGTGTAAGCTCCCAATCCAATGAAGACTACATGACCTAAGTTGACTTCACCAACATAGCCAGCAACCAGATCCCAAGTCACGACGTAAACCACGAATAGGTATGCCAAGCCGAGCATGAAAACTACCGATTTTGGTAAGACAAAGGGAAATATCAACGGAATTGCTGTCAGAGCTAAAATCAACCCCCTCCTCATTCTTCCACCCCGAAGAGTCCTTGAGGTCGAACTATGAGGATAGCTATTATCACGATCAAAACTGCAAGCTCAGACCACCTCGTTCCCAAGAGAACGCTCACAGCAGTCTTTATATAGCTGATTATGAACGCTGAAACCACACTTCCATTCACACTACCCAATCCACCGACGACAACTATCGCAAACGCAAGGAGAAGTATCTCCAAAGCCGAGTTTGGTGTTAGAGAGTAGATTTGAGCGTATAAAATGCCTCCAATCCCAGCGAGGATTGAAGATATGAGAAGCGTGAACATGAAAACTCTCTCAATGTCTATTCCAACGATCATTGCTGATTCTACATCCTGAGAGACTGCACTTATCTCTCTTCCAAGCCTTGTCTTCTTTATAAGCCTCTCCAAAGCGATCATAGATGCAATCGTTATGGCAAATGATAGTATTTTCACATTTGTTACTTCAACACCAAACAAGTTGATCGATCCTTTGATTATGGGAGCTATCGAAATCGCATCGACTCCAAAAATCATCAGAATTATCTGTTCAACCAGTAAAGCCAAACTGAGCGTTAAAAGAATTACCATTATCTCGTTTCTCCTTATTGGTTTTATGAGGTAGTGCATTGCCAAGCCAAAGAGCGCTGAAGCTAATACTCCGATCAGAAGGGAGGAATATCCTAAGTAGGGGAACAGGGCGTAAGCTGTGTAGGCTGAGATCGCAAAAAATGTACCGTGTGCGAAGTTGAATATCCTGCCCACACCGAATGTGAGCGTAAATCCGCATGCGACTAATGTTAGAATACCTCCCAAGATTGTTCCTATGATAAGGATTGGCAAAATCATAGGCTTGCGGGGAGGTTAAAAAATAAAAGATTTACCAAACAAGCTCTCCCGTCTTTATCGGATATATTGCCACCATCTTACCGTTCTGCCACTGAATGATGAGGTTTACAATGTAGCCCTTAGCAACGATTATGTCGTGGTACTTCGTAAATGCTATCTTACCCCTAACTCCCTGCAAGGGGTTCTGAGCGTTTATCTTCTCCAAGTATTTCACAAGGATATCGGAGTCGTTCGGATCTTCTCCGTTGGCCTTAGCCATCTCGTAAGCCTTCTTGAACACGTAAACAGCCTCGTAGCTTTCATACGCAGTGTAAGCCTCTGGCAGATGTCCGTATTTGCTCTTGTAGTTTTTAAGGAAATTCTTCATGTTCTCGTTAATGGGTATAGGGACTTGCGAAGATGGGGCAAGCACCAGCAGTTTATCGCACTTACCGTTCGTCTCATTCCAGAAGTTGGGATCGATTGCTGGAAGAATCAATCCTATAACGGGTATGTTTACGCTATCCTTCCACTGCTTGATAAAGTTAACAGCATTTCCATGAGCTATCATCGCGACTATGACATCAGCTCTCTCATTCTTTACCCTTGTAAAGACATCGTCGAAATCCGTCTTCTGCGGTGGAATTGCTATGTCATCGACAACTTCGTATCCGTTCTCAATCAGCGCATTCTTAAGCTGTTGGTCTACATCTTCAACCCATTTGGCCTGATCCCTCACTATGGCAACTCTTTTCATTGGTATTTTTTCCCTAACGTAGTTCATCCCTTCAAGCAGAAAAGGAACATCTGTCGAAGAGTTTGCTTCGAGCCTGAAGATGTACTTGTAACTATCGTAGTCCTCTGCAATCTTCTTCGTCACCGTCGGTGAAGCACATTCTACAATCCAAACTTTCTTGATTTCTGCGATGGTGTCCATGTTTGCTATAACTATCCCACTCGAAAATCCACCTATTATGACGTTTACGTTTTCGTCGTAGGCAAGTCTTCTCAATTCTTTTCCAGTCACATCTGGCTTGAGCTTGCCGTCAGCCTGAACTATAACCAGCCTTTTACCATCTATCCCCCCTTGAGCGTTTATCTCGTCAACAGCCAGCTGTGCACCGTTAACCATAGCTTTACCGAACTTCGTTTCCATCGGACCTATAACACCAATTTTGATTACTTCTGCTTCTGCGGTAGTTTCAGCTGGAGTTTCAGAAGGTGTTTTCTGGCTACACCCAAGCATCATTAAGGCGCAAACTAACACTATCGCTGTCAACAACTTTCTCATGTTCTCCCACTTGGAGAAAGATTAATAAACATTGCGACTGTGTATCAATATAGCATGCTTGAGGTAGAGGGAGTCACAAAGAGGTTCGGAGCGTTGGTTGCTCTTGATAACGTATCGTTCAAGGTAAATGGTAAAAGGCTAGGAATTATTGGTCCGAACGGGGCGGGTAAGACAACTCTATTCAACGTAATTTCAGGCTTTCTAAAGCCCAATAGCGGCAAAATCTGGTTCAATGGAAAGGATATCACGGGCTTAAGACCGAGCAAGATTGCAGAAATGGGCTTAGTTAGAACCTTTCAGCTCCTCAAGGTCTTCAAGAGCTTGACTGTTCAAGAAAACCTTTCGATAGTAAGTGATGATTCAAGGGATTTACTCGAGTTAGTTGGTCTATGGGAGAAGAGAAACATTGTAGCTGGAAATCTGTCGCAGGGAGAGATGAGGAAGCTTGGAATAGCTTTGGCACTAGCTAAGAAACCCAAAATGCTTTTGCTTGATGAGCCTTTCTCGGGTTTAAGTCCAGTGGAATGTGAAAGCTTGATAGAAGTTTTGAAGGATGTGAAAACACCGATGGTCTTAATAGAGCATAAATTGGGGGAGCTGTTCGATTTGGTAGACAGAGTTGTTGTTCTGAACTTCGGTAGGGTTATATTTGAGGGGAAGCCCGAGGAAGCCGTGAGAAATAGCAGGGTAGTTGAAGCGTATATTGGTGAAGACTATGCTTAAAACTGAGGATTTGAAAGCTTTCTACGGGAAGGCTCAGATATTAAACGGTGTGAATGCTGAGGTAAACAGGGGAGAGGCAGTTGCGATACTTGGTCCAAACGGGGCTGGAAAAACCACACTCATAAGAGCCATTCTGGGTTTGGTTGAGACGGAAGGTAAGGTTTTCTTCAACGGTACAGACATATCAAGCCTAAAGCCTCATGAAAGAGTTAGATTGGGGATTGGAGTTTGCCCTGAAGGAAGGGGACTTTTTCCGAACATGACAGTCGAAGAAAATCTTCTCTTGGCCGGTGACGATCTGGATTTGGCTTACTCACTCTTTCCAAAGCTGAAAAACAGAAGAAATCAGTTAGTTAAGCAGATGAGCGGTGGAGAACAGCAAATGGTTGCAATTGCAAGGGCATTGATTTCAAAGCCAAAGGTCTTGATATTGGATGAGCCTTCGATGGGTTTAGCCCCAAAGGTCTTAAAAGAAATTGCAGGTGTGTTGAAAGAGATAAAGAGGGAGGTTTCGATTTTGATAGTCGAGCAGAATGTTAAATTCGCTATGAGTTTTGCCGATAGAGGCTACGTCTTGGTTAAAGGATCAATAGTTAAGGAATTTGAGAGTAAAGAAGAGATTGAGAAGCTGTACTTCACTTAAAGATTAAAGATTATTCAGAACCTTTAAGCTCTCTTATCCTTCTCTTTATCCTCTCAAGCTCCTGCTCTAAGTATCTTGCGTAGTCTTCGAGCATTCTGATCTCTTCCTCCTTTGACGGAGCGTATTCTGGAATATCCTCAAGATAGCGGGACATGTACCACCAGCACCATCCTCTGCCCCTGCCAAACTTCCATCCCGGCCTTTCCCAAGGTGGGAGATCACTCCAAGGCCCATGCCCCGGATACCTCCTCCATCTCCACCACACAAAACATCACCCCCTCAAAATTTCTTCAACTACATCCTTTATCTTTCTTCCCACAACCCTACAAGCATCAGGCGGAGCTTCACCTTTAGCAATTGCCAAAGCGCACTGATAGCAATTATCGTAGCCGCAGGCACCACAATCCCTCTTTGGTAGTAGAGCGTAAATATTTTGGGCTTTTTCAATAACCTCTGGCGGTTCCCTTGCTAACAAACTCCTTATAGCTGAAATTGGCTTTGAAATTATCTGCGATAGTCCAGAACTTATACCCATACCAAAACTCATTCCCCATCTTCTACCCCAGCCCGCTCTTCTACCCTTACCTCCACCACACCATCCTCTTCCTCTACCCCAACCCCGTCTTCTGCATCTACCCCAACCATTCATCTTTGAAGGTTTAGCACAGATTATATAGTCTTTTCGGTTAGCCTAAAACTGAAAGTGTTTAAATCCACCACACAAACTCGGAACGTGAAAATTGCTATAGTTGGTGCTGGATTGACTGGATTGAGTTGCGCCTTAGAGCTTAGGGACTATAACCCAACTATATTCGAGTGCCACGACGTTGGAGGACTACTAGCGTCTTACGGACGGAAAGGTTATAGAATTGAGAAGTTCTACCATCACTTCTTTCGATGGGATCACGACCTGCTGAATATGATAAAGAGGCTCGGACTGTCGAGTAAAGTCGTATGGAAGATAGCGAAGACAGGATTTGCCATTGATGGAAAGATTTATCCCCTAAACACACCCCTCGAAATCCTGAGATACCCACACTTAAGCTTAATGGATAAAATCAGGCTCGCAAGATTCACATTAAAAAGTAGAAAGAGGGATTACACAATTGAGGATGATAGGGGAGTTGTAGAGGGAATTAGAGAGGAGTTAGGAGAAAATCTTCTTCAAAAGTTTTTCATGCCCCTTCTCAAGGCGAAATTCGGTGAGAATTACGAGAGAGTAAGCTACGCTTGGCTTTTAGCGAGAGTTGCAATAAGAAGTAATAGGAAGCTGAGCGGGGAGGAGTTAGGTTATCTTAGGAGAGGATTCTGGCAACTCGTTGATAGGATGGCTGAAGGGCTCAACATAATTAGAAAACCTGTTGAGAACATAGGCTACTTCAATAAAAAGTACCATATTCACGGTATGGAGTTTGATGCAGTTGTTTGGACTGCCCCACTCCCACTACTCGATCCAAAGATAGCAAATAATCTCAACTTACCGAGCATAAGCTATCAAAGCTCTATATGTGCCTTAGTAGGGTGTGAAAAGCCTCTGAGCGATCTTTACTGGATAAACGTCGATAATGCTATCTTTGGCGCAGTCATAGAGCACACTAACTTCATGCCATTCGAAGATTACGGCGAGCATCTGATTTATTTAGCGAGCTACACAACTCCAGACAGCGAACTGTTCAGAATGAGTGAAAAGAACTTGGCTAACCTATATCTAAAGGACTTGGAGAGGCTTGGAATGAAAAGGAGAGATGTTAAGTGGATAAAGATTTTCAAAGCTAAATATTCCGCCCCGATCTATGAAAAGGGCTACCTTAAAAAGATCGTACCTTACAGGACGAACTTGAAAGGATTTTACTTGGCCGGGATGTTCTCGAAGCCGAATTATCCAGAGAGAAGTATGAATGGAAGTATCAAAGCTGGAATAGAGGTTGCTAAAGCTCTGAAGGCTGATTTTGATCTGAGCTAATTAGCTTCAACTTTCCATCTTCAAACCTTATCAATGGAGTTAAATGGCTCAAGCAGGAGTTATCTCTTAGACATTTCAAAAACAGCTTTTCGTGAAATCTCAGAGCCTTCCTAATCGCTCTCGGGAGTTCGCTTAACCTTTCCCCAAAAAGGTAACCTTCGAACTTCAAGTCATTCACATCAATCTCCTTTCTTTCCAACAAAATTTTGTAGACTTCTCTAAGGGTTGGTCTAAGCTTGCACTCTATCATGTGCAATCCACAGCAGTTTGCAGTTTCCAAGTGGAAGTAACCCTCTTTGCACAGTCCAAAGTCCAAGCCGTATTTTCTACATGCAACGCTAAGCTCCTCCAAGATTTCGTAGCAATCAGCCTTCAAAAGCTCTCCTTCAAACGAGTAGTGAGTCCACCTACTCCAAAATTTATTGTAAAACTCAATCTCTCCCTTCTCAATTCTCAAAGGTTCTGTGGTTATCTGATCTGCAACATCTTTAACTCTTTCAACGAACTCCTCAGCATTTCTAAAGGAGTAGTTTGGGATTAAAGGCTGTAACCTCAAAATCTTTGGTGCATCAATGATTTCTAAAGCTTCAATCCTGTTTTGAGGGTGTGGTGCTCTAGGCTCTAAGTCGTTCCTCTCAAGGGAGCTTATCGAAACTTGCACCACTACCAGTCCATCCTTAGCCATCTCCTCTATCAAGCTTTTCCAAGGATTCTTTGCTATTCTGTCGGATTTTGTTGAGAGTATTATTGGAATTTCGTTTTCTTTAGCGATCCTCATGAGCTTGTAGGAAACTTTTGCATTCTCCTCTATATCTTGCAACGGATCGCTTAGCGTAGCTAACCTGAAGGGAATTTTCAAATCGAGCTTCTTTGCGATTTTTGCAAACATCCCTATTGCTCTAGGTCTCGGCTTTATCCTCCCTCCCCTATACCATCTTGCATAGCAGTACAGACAGGAGTATGCACAGTTCGTATATGGTTCAAGCCTTAAAACTGAATAACATAGCGGGCTGATTATCTTTGAAGGGTTTATTGCGAGTTCCATGCTAAGCTGGCTTTATCTCAACTTCAACAATATCTCCAACCTTCAAATCGAGTGTGCAGTAGGTTTCGTATTCGAGAGTTATGAAGCCATCGAAGCTAAAAGCCTCTTCAACCTTCTTTGCAAGATTCATCCCCATCTGCATGCTGAATTCAAGCATCTTTTCGGGAGAATCAATTCTGGGCATGACCGTTGCTTGACTCCTTAGCTTTTTGAAGTAAATCACGACCTCTTCATCCTTAAGCTCGATTCTGACTATCCTGTATTTCATGAAGATAAATCGAGAAAGAGTATAAAAAGTTAGCAGAAAGGCAGCTTCGTCATGTTTAAGCCATCTTCCTCAATTCTTATGAGTTCGTTCAGCTTTGCAGTTCTTTCTCCCCCAACCACACCGGTCTTGATCAGCTTTGCGTTGAAGGCTACGCTGAGATGAGCTATGGTGTTGTCTTCAGTTTCACCGCTCCTGTGCGATACAACTACGTACCATCCATTGTCCTTAGCGATCTTCACAGCTTTAAACGTATCTGTGAGAGTTCCTATCTGGTTAGGCTTAATTAGGACAGTATTTGCTGATTTCAGCTCAATTCCTTTCTGAATTCTATTTATATTTGTCACGAACAGATCATCACCACATATCATGCATCTATTTCCAACCTCCTTCGTAAGCTCTGCAAAGCCTTCGAAATCTTCTTCATGTAGAGGATCTTCGACATATAAAAGGTTATAGCGATCAACAAGCTCGGCTATGTAACTTATCTGCTCTTCAGTAGTGAGCTTTCTGTCTTTGTAGACATAGTACTCTCCATTCCAAAGCTCCGTAGCCGCAACGTCTATTCCTATCCTAACGTCAACGCCCGTCTCATCCTTAACAATGCCTATAGCCTCACTTAGGATTTCAAAAGCATCGTTGTCTGTTATCTGACAAGCCCAAGCACCCTCATCACCTTTGCAAGCGAAAATTCCCTTCTTCTTGAAGAGTTTCTTGAGTGTCTTGTGAACCATCGCATTTGTTCTTTGAGCTGTAAAGAAGTTGTCCGCTCCTACGGGTATCACTAAGAACTCCTGAATATTTGTAGAACCTTCGGCATGCTTTCCACCACCTATGACGTTGCCCAGTGGATAGGGAAGCTCTTTAGCGAATATCCCGCCGAGATACTCGTACAAAGGCATACCCAAAAGCTCCGCTCCAGCTTTGGCAACAGCCAAACTTGTAGCTATTGCGAAGTTGCCACCGATGTTTGAGAAATTCTCGGTTCCATCAATCTCCCTAAGCTTTTCATCAATTGCGACCTGATCAAACACAGAATATCCTATCAAAGCTTTTGAGATTTTCTCCTCGATCTCGTCGATTTTGTATGGATCAACTACAACAGCCTCATGCGTCCCGGTTGAAGCACCGCTTGGAGCTATAGCCCTTCCGACAACATCTCCAGCGTAAACCTCGCATTCCACAGTCTCATTTCCCCTGCTGTCAAAAACTATTCTGAAAATGACATCCTCTATGATCATGTCGCTAAGTTCTTCTTGCATGGGTATAAACTTTTTGAACTTTCTCCGTTTTAATTTTAAATGCTCACAGCTAAGGTCGAAGGTTGGATAAAAAAATTTGTAGAAGGAGAATTTTGGAGAGAGCCGCTTGTATCGTTCTGCTCAGCAGATACAACTGAAAAATTGCCTAAAATCGTCCCCAATCATTTGACCGCAGAGGATTTACTCCCGAAAGCAAAAAGTGTTATAGTCTACTTTATTCCGTTTACCAAGGAGGTCGTAAAGAGCAATATCTCTGGAGTTAAGCCTTCAAAACTCTGGGCTTTAGCCTATATCGAGACGAACAGACTTATAGAAAGCCTAAATCACTATCTGGATAAGAAACTCGAAGCTGAAGGTTTTGGTAGTGCTGTAATTAAGCCTACACACAACTTTGATGAAAGAACTTTGCTCAGCATGTGGTCTCACAAACACATCGCTTACCTTGCCGGGCTCGGAACCTTCGGTCTTCACACGATGATTATAACCAAGAAGGGATGTTGCGGACGTTTGGGGAGTTTGGTGACGACAGCTGAGCTTGATTGCAGTGAGCCGATAAAGGAAGAATTTTGTTTATACAAGAGAGGTCGAAAATGTTTGGAGTGCGTTGATAAATGCTCATTCGGAGCATTAAAGGCTACTGGGTTAGATAAGAGAAGGTGCTACGAAATTCTAATGGATAATACCAAGCTGTTCGATTTTGGATTTGCAGACGTGTGTGGTAAGTGTGCCTGTGGAGTTCCCTGTAGCTTGAAGAAGCCTTAATTCAGTATTTTTCAAAAAGAGAAATTAAAAGAAATTAAATTAGGCCACCCAAGTAAAGGAAGTACACAACGAAGACTCCAGCCAGAATCCACAGCAGCGGATGCACTTCTCTAGCTCTCCCCGCAACAAGCTTCAGAATGCAGTAGCTTATGAAACCAACACCGATACCGTCTGCAATGCTGTACGTGAACGGAATCGTTGCCAAGACGAAGAATGCTGGCAAAGCTTCCGTGAAATCACTAAAGTCCAAGTTACTAAGGACGTTGAGCATTAGAAATCCAACAACTATCAACGCTGGTGCCGTAGCGAACGACGGAATGATCTCAGCAATCGGTGATACAAAGAGTCCAATTGCCAAGAATAGTAAACCAACAACTACAGCAACGAATCCTGTCCTACCTCCCTCCTCAATACCTGCGGCACTCTCTATATACGTCGTTACGGTTGAAGTTCCGAATATTGCACCCAACGTTGTTCCAACAGCATCAGTTAATAATATCTTCTCGGAATCGGGAATTTCACCCTTCTCGTTTATGAAACCAGCTTTAGCACTTAAGCCAGCAACTGTTCCGAGTGTGTCAAAGAAGTCGACCATGAAGAATGCGAAAATTACACCTATTGCTCCAACGTTTAACAGCCCTCTTAGATCAAGCTTCATGAACGTGTAGTCCAATGTTGGCAGTGAGAATATCGATTTGGGTGGTGGAGTAAGTCCTAAAGCGACAGATATACCCGTTACAGTCAATATGGAAATTAGCAGTGCACCCGGAACTCTCCTTACCATCAGAGCACTTGCTAAAAATACACCAAACACCGCGAGCCAAAACTCTGGAAGCTTGAAGAATGCTGTATTTAAGGTAGGTAACCAGTCAACAGGACTTAACATCCCCGGAACACTTGCATTCGGGTTCGTAACTGACACAGTAACTATTCCAGCCTCTCTAAGACCTATCAGCGTCAAGAACAAACCAATTCCAGCACCAAGTGCATACTTCTGGGAGAGAGGTATCGCGTTTATTACGGCACTTCTAACTTTCGTAATTGACAGGACTATGAAGATTAAACCTTCAACAAAAACTGCAGCCAGAGCTACCTGCCACGGATAACCCATTCCCAAGCAGACTCCGTATGTGAAGTACGCGTTTAAACCCATTCCCGGTGCAAGTGCAAACGGCTTTTTGGCGTAAATACCCATTATTAATGTCGCAATTCCAGCGGAAAGCGCTGTAGCTGTTACAAGCGACGGTACCGCCTCTTTACCTATTGCGACGCTGAGAATCGATGGATTCACGAAGATTATGTAAGCCATTGTCATGAATGTCGTTAATCCCGCCAAAATCTCTGTCTTCATGTTGGTTTTGTACTTGCTAAATTCGAAGTACTCCTCAATCCAACCCATGCACGGGATGCTTCTGCAGTTGTATTTAAAATTTAAATTTTTGTGTCTTGAACGAAATCTTTAACTATCTTCTAGCGTTGTCTAACTTGAAGCCCCGTAGGGTAGCGGTCAATCCTGCGGGCCTTTGGAGCCCGCGACCGGGGTTCGAATCCCCGCGGGGCTATTAAAGTGATGAAGGGCTAACGCCCTGATACATGATGAAAAAGTCCTACGCTGAAATCGTAACCGTTATTTTTGATTTTTGTCAACTCACAACATGATTAAAGTTGCTGTGGCCGGTGCTGCTGGTAGGATGGGAAGATTGATTGTTAAGAATGTCATTGAGGATGAAGAGCTTGAACTTGCTCAAGCTTTTGACGTGAGAGAAATCGGAAAGGATGCAGGAGAGATTGCCAGTGTTGGTAGAATTGGTGTTCAGATAACAGATGCAAGGGAAATGGAGAATGTTCTTAACGCCGATGTCTTGGTGGATTTTACGGTAGCCGAAGGAGCAGTTGAGAATATAAGGATCGCAAGCGATAAGGGTGTTAAGCTGGTCGTTGGGACAACAGGATTTACGGAGGAGCACTGGCAGAGGATTAGAGAGTATTGTAAAAGAGTTCCAGCTGTAATATCACCAAACTTCAGTGTCGGTGTGAACATCTTTTGGAAGCTTGTAGAATTCGCTTCGAAGTTCTTGAAGGATTACGATATCGAGATTTTGGAGATCCACCACAGATTTAAGAAGGATGCACCGAGCGGAACAGCTTTGAAAACGGCTGAAATCGTTCAGAGTGTTATAGGTAAGAGAAAGATCGTATTTGGAAGGGGAGGAATTTGTCCGAGGGGTGAAGAGATAGGTGTTCTTGCCATAAGAGGAGGAGACGTGGTTGGAGAGCATACAACGTTCTTCATTGGAATGGGTGAAAGAATTGAGATTACTCATAGGGCTTGGAGTAGACAGGCTTTCGCGAGTGGTGCTATAAGGGCTATCAAGTGGGTAAGCAAGGTGGACAAGCCCGGTATATACGACATGGATCACGTGCTGGGATTCAAGCAAGTCTAAGAATTTATCTAGTTTGACATTATATAGTTTATTATCAATTGCCCCAACCTCACGTTACAAAGACCATCGACATCCTAACACCGAACCACCATACATGGTAGCCTCTATCTTCAAGATAAAAATTTATATACCCCTTATGACAAACAGATAATTGGAGGTGGTGTGAATGGCTGAGTTGCCCCTTGCCCCAATCGACAGGTTGGTAAGAAAGGCAGGTGCAGAGAGAGTAAGTGCAGAGGCTGTGGAAAAGCTTAGAGAGGTCTTGGAGGACTACGCAATTGCCGTAGCAAAGAAGGCAGTCGAGGTCGCAAAGCACGCCGGAAGAAAGACAGTCAAGGTTGACGACATCAAGCTGGCTGTCGAGATGACCAAGTAAATTTCTTTTTTATTATCATTCTTTTATGCTTTATCTTATACGCTATTCTGAGATATTTCTTAAGTCTGAACAGGTAAGACGAAGGTGGATCAACAAGCTGATTAGAAATATAAGGAGAATTGTCGGCGATTGCAAGTTTAGGCTTGAAAGGGGCAGAATATGGCTGATAACGGACAGAAACGTTGACGATAAGTTGAAGAAGGTTTTTGGAATAGTATCTTTCTCACCGTGTGAACACTGCAAGCTTGACGAGCTTGAGGATTTCGTGTTAAAGTTCTGCAAAGGTAAACTGGAATCCGTAAGGACTTTTGCTGTGAGAGTTAAAAGAGTTGGTGAACATGACTTCACATCTCAAGATGTAGAGAGAAGACTTGGAGCGTTAATACTCAAGAACTTTCCACATCTAAAAGTTGATCTCGAAAACCCTGAAAAAACAATCTATGTTGAGATCAGGAACGAAGATTGCTATGTTTTCGATGAGATAATAAAAGGCGTTGGAGGAATTCCTTTGGGTGTCGAGGGAAAGCTCGTATCTCTGTTTTCTGGCGGGATAGATTCACCCGTTGCAACATGGCTAATGATGAAGAGGGGTTGCGAGGTAGTACCTATATACTTCGACATCAGACCTTTTACGAGTGAAAGGGCAATTGAAAGGGTTGAGAAAGTTGCTAAGGTATTGAAAGAATACGATCCCGACTTTGATGTCATTGTGAAAGAGCATGGTAATTTCTTGATGAAAGTTAAGGATATCTTGAAGGAAAAGAGATTGGAAAGTTATACATGCATATTCTGCAAGAGGAGAATGCTAAAGGTTGCTGAAGAAGTAGCGAAAGATGTTGGTGCTAAAGGAATAGTTACTGGGGATTCACTGGGACAGGTTGCAAGTCAGACTTTGGATAATCTACTGGTAATAAGTCAGGCATGTAGCATCCCTATCTACAGACCTTTAATAGGATTTGACAAGATTGAAATTGAGGAAATTGCCAGAAAGATAGGCACGTTCGAATATTCAACAATCCCAGCTGATTGCCTAGCTGTCCCAAAAAGGCCCACGACTAAAGCAGATCTTGAAAAGGTTTTGAAGATTGAAGAGGAATTTGAGTGAGAAAGATTTATTAGCGGAGATAGTAAAGTCGCTTCAATGATGAATCAGGCAGGATCTGATTCAAGATGATGAAGGCTGTACTCCCTGATTCTTAAGTTCTTTAAGCTTCTTCTCACAAAACTCGAATATTTCCTTACCTTCCTCCTTCGTGAGATAACCGTTGGCTATGTAGTTTCCGATATAAGGGTAGATAATGTTATCAAGCTCCCATTGTACTCTCCTGTAGTCCTTCGCACTCCTAAAGAAATCCTCCAAAGCTTTGATTATCTCATCTTTAAGCTTCATCAACGGGTGTTGAGATTAAATATATATACTATATACGTTTTAGCATAAGATGTTGAGGACATGACAATCCACGTAATAGACACAAGCACAATATTCATGAGAAAGGCGTATTACGAGAATATGGTTACGATTCCAGAGGTAGTTGACGAAATAAGGGACGAAAATTCGCAGTTCTACTTCTCCCTACTCAACTTGAGAGTTGAGGAGGCAAGCAATAGAAACGTTGAGAAGGTTATAAGAGTTGCCAAGAAAACCGGTGATATACACAAGCTATCCAATACGGATATAAAGCTTATAGCGAAGGCTCTCGACATAAAGGAGAGAGGAGAAGATGTAATCCTAGTCACGGACGACTATTCGATTCAGAATGTTGCTATGTCCTTGGGTTTGAAGGTTGATAATATAGTCCAGCCCAAGATATCGAAACGCTTTAGATGGGTTAAGGTGTGTAGGGGTTGTGGTAGGTCCGTTGATGGTGATATTTGTCCAGTTTGCGGTAGTGAGGCTATGATTAAAAAGGTGAGAAGATGAAGGTGGATGATTTGATTGAAAGGGCAAGAAAGTTGAAGGAGAAGGGATTAACAATTGGTGAAATAGCTTCAGAACTCAACGTTTCGAGAGAAACTGCAATGTGGCTTTTGGCTAAGGTTAGAGAGGATAAGGTAATCTCAGACGTTTACGTCGACTTAAGGGCAATATCAAACCCTTACAGGATGAGAAATATAGCCAATGCTATGGCGGATATGATATACGAAACTGTAGACAAAAACCCGGATGTTGTCGTTGGGATAGCAACAAGTGGAATTCCGATAGCCACTTTTGTTGCTGAAGCTTTGGATGCTGACTTGAGCATGTACTATCCGAAGAAATTGAAGTGGGAAGGCGAGGGAAGTAGGGTTGGTGGAGTTTTCAGTGAAAATTTTGCAAAGGTTGACGAGAAAAACTGTGTGATAGTTGACAACGTGATTACCACTGGAAACACAATAAGAGAGACGATAGAACAGGTCAAAAATAGAAAGGGTAGTGTTCTGTGCTCCGCCGTGATAATAGATAAGAGGGGCCTTAGCGAAATAGAGGGTATTCCTCTTCTGAGTCTATTCAAGATCGTAAGGATCTGATGAAGGTAACGATAGTGATTCCAACGCTCAACGAGGAAGAAAGCATAGGCAACGTGATAGATGGATTCAAGAAGTTGGGTTACAGCGATATACTAGTAATTGATGGAAACAGCACAGACAGGACGAGAGAAATAGCTAAGGAGAAAGGAGCTAGAGTGGTCATTCAAAGTGGGAAAGGAAAGGGTCAGGCCGTAGCTGAGGCTTTTCATATTGTGGATAGCGATGTTCTAGTCTTGATAGATGGGGACGGAACGTATCTGCCAGAAGATGTTGAGAGACTTCTCGAACCTATAAGAAGGGGAATCGCAGATCACGTTGTGGGGAACAGGTTTGCTAATTTCGAGAAAGGAGCGTTTACAAGACTGAATTTAATAGGAAACAAAATTTTGAACGCACTCTTCAGATTTTTCTACGGTGTCGATCTAAAGGATATCTTATCTGGTTACAGAGCCCTGAAGAGGGATGTTTACAAGAGTGTTGAGCTAAAGAAGATGGGATTCGAAATAGAAACTGAATTGACGGTCGAGACGTTGGCTAAAGGTTACAGAATAATGGAGGTCCCTATCAGCTACAAGAAAAGATCGGGGAAGACCAAGCTGAACCCACTCAAAGATGGTTTCAAGATAGGTTGGACAATCTACAACTTGCTCATAAGGTTCAGCCCGGCAAGATTCTTTCTTCTCTTTGGTATAATCCTCATACTTTTAGGAGTTCTTGTAGGTTTTTACGTTGTTTACGAGTGGTTTAAACATATTTCTCACGATCTCTTGGCCGTTTTAACAACACTTTTGATAGTTTCTGGATTGCAGATAATCCTATTCGGTTTAATAAGTGATTTTGTGCTGAGAAGTAATGTTCAGCTTAGAAGGGAGATTTACGAACTTAGAAGAACTCTGGAGGAGTTGAAGGATGTGGACAGTAAAAAAGATTAGGGAACTCTTTGAAATGGATGTTCACGAGCTTGGAAGGATTGCAAACAGCATGAATGACAACAAAGTGATGTTCGTTATAAACAGGCACATAAACTACACGAACGTCTGTGTTTCAAAATGCCCATTATGTGCATTCTGGAAGGATAACGGCTATCTGATGAGCAAGGAGGAATTGCTGCAAAAGGTTGATGAGGCTGTTCAAAGGGGAGCTACGGAGTTGCATATAGTTGGATCGCACAATCCAGAGGTAACGGTAGAATACTTTGAGGATATTTTCAGCGAGATAAAAAGAAAATATCCAAACGTCGTTATCAAAGCTTTAACAGCCACAGAAATCCACTTCTTGGCTAAGAAGGAGAAGTGCAACGTCAGGGAAATCCTCTCGAGGCTTAAAGATGCTGGACTTCAAATGTTACCAGGAGGAGGTGCCGAAATACTCTGTAACGACATTAGAAGGGTTATATGCCCGAACAAAGCTAAAGCTGAGGAATGGTTGAGTGTTATGAAGATAGCTCACGAGATGGGTTTGAAGAGCAACGCAACGATCTTATTTGGGCACATTGAGGACTACAGACACAGAGCAATACATCTCTACAAGCTCTGGAAGTTACAGGAGAAGACAAAAGGGTTCGTTTCTCTAATTCCTCTAGTATTTCATCCCGAAAACACACAGCTTAAGAGGTGGGGTCTCGTTAAGGAGAAGACCAACCCCATTGACATTTTAAAGACCATAGCGGTGGCGAGGATTGTTCTAAGCAACTTCAAAAGCATAAGAGCTTACTGGGTTGGGTTGGGAGAAAAGCTTGCACAAGTTGCTCTGAATTACGGAGCGAACGATGTTGATGGAACTATAATGGAAGAGAAAGTTACACATTCTGCCGGGGCAAATTCGCCGACATACATGACCGTTGACAGGATAATCAAGTTGATAAAAGGTGCCGGCAAGATTCCAGTTCAGAGGGACAGCTTTTGCAACGTCATGAGAGTCTTCAATTAAGTTCTCTGAAATCTTTCACCGACATTTACAACACAGCCTGCCTCCTCAAGATCGTTGAGTAGTGAAGAGACCGTATCTCTACTCAAGTCCAAATTTGAACTTAGCTCTTCAACCGATTTGGGAGTTTCAAGCAAGCTAAGAATTTTTCTCAAAACTTCGTTCTTCTCTTTCAAAAATCTGACAACATCATCGAAATCTTCTTCGAAATTTTCGGAATACTTTTTAATGGCTTCGATAAGCTCATCATCAGCCCAAAGAACATCCAAGTAGAGCTTGTAAACAACTTCAAATCGATCTCTAAGCCTGTAACAGCGTTCAATTCTAACTCTGCCAAACTTAACTAAGTCTAAGGCTGCTTTTTGGGCAATTTTACAGTCTCTAAACGTCAGTTCCATGTCGAATGTTTTGCAAAGCGTAATAAACTTATCCGAAAACGTGAGCCGTGTTGGTAGAGAGGGTTAAATCCCTACCATTCGAGAGAGCGGAAATCCCGTTTCTAGTTAGGATTGCCGAGGAAATCGAAAAGTCAAGGCTCGACTTACCTGTCCTTTACGCTGGTTCAAGTGATGATTTAGAGCATGCGGTTATACTCGGAGATAGGCTAATTTTCGTCGATTCTCATCTCCCAGAGACAAATTTGGCTGAGATAAGAAGAAAAGCTGCGAAGTTCGGCAATATAATAAAAGAAAGACGTGTTGGCAAGCTTGGAAGCGGTGGAAAGCACATTCTGAAGTTCGAGTTTTTAGGAGAAGAGATAGAGCTAACGTACTATGCTGAAGATGCAACAGAACTACTCAAAAACCCTCCAAAGGAGATTAAAGATGGACTTTCGGTTTACTTCGTGAAGGTTCCTCTCCCAAAAGAGCCGAAAGTTGGTTCTCTAAGATCGCCTGAAAGCCTTGCAAAAGCTTTGAAACTCGTCGCTTTAAACGGATTTTACCTTGAAAGGGAATGCCCGCTTTGCAGAGTTTTGAAGCCAGAGGTTCTGGGATTTGAGTTAATTGCATCAGGATACATATCTGCTTTGTCAGTTTACAACGAGAAGGGGAATCTTTACAGGAAGGTGAAGGATGTTGAAAATCTCGAAGAACTTTTGAAACTTGACCTCAGCCTTTCTTCAAGTGCTGAATGTATGTTAAAGCCTTTGTAACAATACCATGCAAAACTGCCAACTCTCTCCTCGTTATCAAGGAACGACCCAAAATTCTTCTCAAAGCTATTTTTGTTCTCTCGATTCTATGCCTCGGATACCAAGTCTCAAGCATTAGCTTTTCGAAGTTCTCGACGAGCTTCTCAATTTCTCTAGCAGTGACTATCGTTTTGTCCTCCAAACCGTATTTTCCTTTACTGAGCTCGTACAGAATGACAGCTACAGCGTGACTGACATTCATGACAGGATACTCCGGATTTGTGGGAACCGACACAAGCATGTGACAGAGTTCAAGCTCTTCATTAAACAATCCGTAATCCTCTCTACCAAATGCAACCGCTATCTCTCCTTTTTTCCCCTCCAAAAAATTTCTAAACTCTTCTGGTGTAAATATAGGCTTTCTGATGTATCTCTCATAGCTGTAAGCTGTAACGCCAGTAGTTCCAACGAGCATGTTAACGTGATCTAGTATATCGTCAAATTTTCTTAACACGACAGCGTTCCTCAAGATATCCCTTGCATGCGAAGCTGTTTTGAAAGACACCGTTGTAACTTTACAGTTGTAGAGATACAGCTTCTCAAATCCGAAGTTCTTCATCACCCTCGCGACAAATCCAACATTCTCAGGAATTTTCAATCCTACTAGGTAAACGCTTATCATATCACCGATCTAAGAACCTCAAGGTTTTTGAGTATGTAATTTTTAGCGTTACCCTCAACAACATCCTCATGCCCCGGATAGAGACATTCAACATCCAAACTCGCCAGAAGCTCAAGAGACTTCAGTAGATCGTATGGATTCCCGCTCGGAAAGTCATATCTTCCGAATCCGTATTTGAAGACTGTATCTCCGCTAAATAACCACTTTTTATCTGGTTCGTAATAGCAAACGCTACCAGCTGTATGACCAGGTGTGTGAATAACTTCCAGCCTAATCTCGCCGAGTTCAAACGTTTCCCCTCCTCTGACAAAAATATCTGGCTCAAAATAGTAGACGTAACCCAGTGTGGTTAAACCTCTCCTGAGTAGATCAAACTCTATGGAATGCATTACAACCTTACAACCGAACTTCTTCATGTCTGGAACAGCCATTGCATGATCAAAGTGGGAGTGAGTCAGAAAGATGTAATCCAAATCTTTGGGATTTATAAACCTTTGAAGGGCTTTTATTAAAAAGGCGGAATCTCCACCCGTATCTATGAGAGCTATTTTCTCGTCCAGTATGAGATAGACGTTCGCTCCAAGCGGTGGCGTAACAATTCTTATTGGCTTCATTCACTTAAGGTTCAAGGCGAGACTTTAAATCTTCCTAAACCATCATGCATAGATAGAGATTTTGCGCATTGATATTTGTAGCAAATTTTGCAATGCTGATTTTGAGGAAAGCTTACCGATTTCAATAGCTACAAACAAAAAGATAAGAGATAGTCAGATGGAATTCAAGTATATTCGCTTTGGATACTCGGTTAAAACTTCACAGCCGTTCTTCCTAACAACTACGACATCCTCTACCCTCACACCGCCGATATCCTTATAATACAAACCGGGTTCAACTGTAAAAACCATCCCAGCCTCTAAAACAGTCTCATTTTCGAAGATTCTCGGTTCTTCGTGAACTTCCAATCCGACTCCGTGCCCTGTTGAATGTATGAACCCTTCATTAGCTTTCTGTCTAAGAGTCTTGTAGCCGTAACTTTCGAGGACATCGCATACGGTGTAATGAACATCTTTAGCGGTAATCCCCTCTCTGATTATTGAAATAGCCTTTTCCTGAGCCTCTATAACCGCGTTGAGCATCTCTTCAATTTTATCGTTGCGATTTACAATAACAGTTCTCGTGAAGTCCGAGTAGTAGTAATGCTTCCTGCTCCTCGGAAATATATCCATCACTACGTGATCTTCGACAATTCCACCGCTTGCATGCGGAATTGCCGACAACTTTCCAGATGAAATGATCGTATCACTTGCAAGGTATCCTTTGAGGTATAGGTAGTTCTCTATTCTCTCCCTTATTCTATCACAGCTTTTCTCCCTTCTCAAAAGCTTGAGAGCGAATTCAAAAGCAGATATTATTGCCTTGCTCGTATCCCCTATGTACTCGATTTCCTTCTGAGTCTTAACAGCCCTCATTTTGAGAAACGGACTCTTAACAACTTTCACTTCGAAAGCTTGGGAGAGAGGAATTGCTAGGTACGCTGGGAAGTCTGTGGGAATTCCAACCCTCCTAGCTTTATGAGTTTTTAACAACCTTATCAGCATCTCCGCTTGAGCCTTTCTCGAATCCTTAAGCTCCTTTCTTAGATCGTGATAACCCAAATCTCCAAAGGATGCAATCTCCTTGACCCTGCTTTCCCTAACAGCCCTCTCCTTCTCCATATCCGGAACGAGTAAAAGGTCAGTTCCGTCGTTTCCCACAATGTAGAAGGCTAGATCGATTGCTTTGAACTTCGTTGCATAGTAGAGGTTTATATCCGCATGTTGAACGAAAAAGTCGTAATCGTTGAACTCCATGCAATGCGCAACACTCGACACTTGATAACTTTTTCAGTGAGCATCGCTTATGTGCACATGCTCCTCCAACTTCACAGCCGAATCACCATACACCTCTCTAAGAACATTTACAGTCAAAACATCTTCAGGCTTTCCGACCCTGTAAAACGTTCTGTTCAGGACTACGATTTCGTTTGTATACCTCAAAAATAGAATGGGATCATGCGAAGTTAGAATTACAAGTTTGTCCTTAGCTAAACTTCCGATAAGCTCCACGAACTCAACTTTCCCTAAGGGGTCTATTGCTGAAAGAGGTTCATCTAAAAGCAGGACTTCGGGATCGTAAACCAGAGCTCTGGCTAACAACACCCTTTGCCTTTCGCCACCACTCAATTCATTAAAAGGCTTGTTCCACTCTTCTCTTGGTAGATGGACGAGCTTAAGGGTTTCTTCAACCTTTTTGATATCGCTACTTTTGGCAAACCTCGGAAACCTCTTTCTGTGCAGTAGTAATGAATCCAGAACTATCTCAAAAGCTGTTAAAGGTATCCCAACATCCTCAGAAAGCTGGGGCATGTATCCAACTCTATAACCAACCTTTTCTGGCTTTCCAGTTATATCTTCACCGTTCAGCAGAATGCGACCTTTAACTGGCTTTATTAAGCCTAAAATTGTTCTTAGAAGCGTTGTTTTACCACTTCCATTCGGGCCTATTATCTGATACAGCCCAGACTCAAATCTCAGATTCAAGTCTTTCAGTATAACTTCACCGTTCAAAATCACATCGACATCGAAAACTTCGAGTGTGCACACCATTTAAAAACTTATATGCAGATCGTGCACATAAGGTTTGCTATGAGAGCTTTGATCTTGATGATTATCCCTCTCCTTGTATGCAAAGCTAGCGCTTTAAGCATAGTTACGACATTTCCGAGCCTAAAAGAGGATGTTAAGCTTATAGCGCCAAATGACTCGATTTATGCAATTCCCGCCTTCTCTCACGATTACGAGCTAACGCCGAAAGATGTGGAGGTAATTAAGAATGCTGACATTGTGATTTCTACAGCACACACGCACTTCGAAAGCGAAATTGCGGAGATGAAAGAGAGAGGGGAAGTGAAAGGCGTTCTTTTTGAAATTCCAAAGATTAAGGGCATTGTCTTTCTGAAGTATCCAGAAAGCGGTAAGATCAACCCGCATATGCCAATATACGATCCGTACAACTACGAGATCTTCATTAGGGCCTTGGCTGAAGAGTTGCAAAAGCTGAATCCTTCCGAAAACTACATCGAAAGAGCAGAGAAGGTGTGTAAAGAAGTTGAAGATATTGTAAACAAAGCCAGAAAGTTGAACGGAACTGCTTTGGTCGACTACCCCTACGCTCAGTACGCTGTAACTTGGATGGGTTTAAAGGTTGTTAGTATTGCATTCGAAGCTCCTACTACACCAGAAACTTTCAAGAAAGTCGATTACCTTGTTTTGACAAGAAATTCAACAAAATCCGAGTCGCTATTAGAAAATGTCGAATACAGCAAGGTTATCTATATCGATTCGCCGTTTGTTGAGAAGAGTATTCCAGAAAAGCTGAAAAGCATCGAAGTTAAGGAAAACATAGCTAAAAAAACGCCCGGCTATACCGCAGTTCTGGCAATTCTTGCTTTGGTGGTGTTATGCTTGAGAAATGGTTTGCGACTGTAGTACTTGCATCGGCCATGTACGGATTGATAAGCCCACTTGTCTATGCTAGGAGACTACAGTTTCTATCAGCTGCATCCTCTCATACAGCTTTGCTGGCAGTTCTACTTTCTATACCACTCTCAGCTTACATTCCAAGCTACATCTCTGCGATTTTGATAGGTTTGGGTCTAATATATTCAGTCGGTTACGCGATAAACAGAGGTGTCGAACCCAATACAGCAACATCCATTTTAGTCTCCTTTACAGCTTCTACGAGCGTTCTGGCTATGTACTTCGTCATAACGCACTACGAAATTGCAACGGACATATGGGCGATGATTTTGGGAGATCCTCTCTTGGTGACTTGGAGCGATCTGAAGTTCTTGAGTACTGTAACTATATTCGTCATTTTGGTGACTGTCTTGACTTACAGAGAGCAGTTCCACATAGGTTTCGATAGGGATTGCGCAATCTTGGCTGGAATTAACGTGAAGTTGTACGATTTAGCCTTCTACACCATTCTGGGGATTTCAACTGTTGCGATGCTGAAGGTAGTCGGATTCGTACTACAACACGTTCTAATACTGCTACCGTGTGCAATTGCAATGAAGTTTGCGAAGGGATCGAAGGGTTTGATTGTTTACAGTGTCTTGATCAGTGTTATCTCTTCGATAGTAGGATTGTCCATCTCGCTAACCTTAAATCTCTCGCCATCTGGAGTTATAGGTCTAGTAATGCTTACTTTCTACTTAGTAGGGTGGTTAAAATGAGGAGGTTCGGAGTTTCAATTCCTGAGGACTTGGCCAAGGCTTTAGACGATTTAGCTGAAAAATTGGGAGTTTCGAGATCAGAAGTTGTTAGAGAAGCTCTGAGGACTTATTTAGCTGAGCATACTCACTATACGGTAAAACACAGATGCTGCGGGATGATAACGGTTGTTACGAGGGGATTTAAGGACTTAACTGCCGTTGAGAAGTTTAAGGAGGTAGTGAACACATTTTCTCACATTCACGTTGAAGATTACTGCATAAGCAGCTTTGTCGTTTACGGAGATTCAGATAAGATTGCAGAGTTGCATAAGGCTTTGCTGAGAGTTTCAGAGAATGTGAGGTTCATACCACTCGAATGCAAGGTATTTAAACTCTGAACGAAGTTAAAGCATGGAGTTTGTGGAGAGATATAACGGCTCTGGATTGCTGATAGAGGTTGAGAAAATACTCTACGAGTTTAAAGGTGTTCAGCACATTCAGATTTTCCAGACCAAAAGCTTTGGAAAGATGCTTGTTTTAGATGGCAAAATCCAGCTTACTGAGAAGGATGAATCCTTCTATCACGAGATGCTCGTTCATCCCGCAATGTTAATGCACGAAAATCCAGAGAAAGTTCTTGTAATCGGTGGAGGAGATGGTGGAGCTGTCAGAGAAGTGCTCAAACACGATCCGAAAGAAGTAGTTATGGTTGAGATTGACGAGAACGTTGTAAAGGCCTGTAAAGAGTACATCGGGATAGATAGGGGAGCTTTGGAAGATCCAAGAGTTAAGGTACTCTTCGAGGATGGATTGGAGTTCGTCAAGAGCTGCAAAGATAAGTTTGATGTCATAATTGTTGATGGAACTGATCCTAACCCCATAAGCCAAGCTCTGATTTCAAGTGAGTTTTACAGGGACTGTGCCAAGATATGTGACTATTTCGTTACTCAATCCCAATCCCCGTTTGCTCAGCCCGATTACTTCAAGTCAATATATAAGAATGCGAGATTCAAGAATAAGGCAGTCTATTTGGGCTTCGTTCCCACATATCCACACGGACTTTGGAGCTACCTGATTGCATCTGACAGAAGGGAGATTGTACTCGATTTGAATGTGATTAAGGAAAGATTTGAGAATAGAAAAATTGAAACTGTTTACTACACACCCGAAGTCCACATTTCGGCCTTTGCCTTGCCGAGGTGGATTGTCAATTTGATCTCATAAATTTTTACGAATTAGCGCCTTCTAACGTAAAACCTCTTACCCCCAAATTCTCTGACCTCAAGCTTCCCTTCATTTATCAGCTCCTCAACCACACTGAAATCAGCATTATCCTTCTTTAAAATTTCTAGAACAGCCTCCTCCCTAAGAGGATGAACAGAAGTTATACTCAGCAAATCCCTCTTTGCATCTCCGCTAAAACCGAAGTTCAAATCCTCGTAATCTGTCAGTAAATCGACTTTGACGTACTTTGAAAATACTTCATAGGCTTTCATGACTACATAAGGATTGGCAGGCTTAACCCATCTCTCCGCTGGAGGTCTTATAGGTATTGAAATATAGGCTCTATCTGGCTTCAACTCTCTTAAAAAATTAGCTATATTTTCGAAATCGTATTCAAACCCGTCTAAAAGCATTGTTTCTGTAATCAAAGTTCCGCTATAATTTCTTGAAAACTCGAGCATACCTTCAAGTATTTTATCCAGCTTTAGGTCTCTGTGAGGTCTGTTTATCCTCCTCCAGAGTCTTTCGTTTGTTGTATCGAGTTTTAGAGATACCAAATCGAAAAAGCTCAGATCATGCCTGACATCTTCCATCCAAATCAATGAGGAGTTAGATATTACAGCCACTTTGCCCAAATCCTTTAGTATCTCAGCAGATCTACCCAAATTTATGTCAAGCGTTGGCTCTCCATTTGGAACAAACGTTATGTAATCTACCTTCTCTTTAAGAACGTTCTCCACAGCTTTCCTTATCTCTTCGGGCTTGTAGAATGCCCTTCTTTCAATTGTGAGATTCTTAGTTCTTCCAATTTGACAGTATACACAGGAGTAGCTGCAAAGCTTTTCCGGCAGGTTATTCACACCCAAACTCTTTCCCAGCCTTCTTGAGGGAACGTAGCCGAATATCATGAACTAAAAAGTTGAGAAAAATCAGATCGAAGTTACCTTACTCCCTCTCGACATCGAAACAACCCCCGTTCTCGCAACCTCCTTTATGCCATACTGCCTCATTAAATCGATGAATGCGTTGATCTTTTCCTCATCACCAGTAATCTCAACTATGAAGCTGTCCCTCGCCACATCAACGATTCTCGCCCTAAAGATGTTGGCAATCTCGATTATTTCACCTCTCCTGTCTGGAGGCGCGCTTACCTTCACCAAAGCTAGCTCTCTATGAACACTGTTTTCCGTGACATCACTGACCTTTATTACTTCAATCAGCTTATTCAACTGTTTCGTTACCTGCTCAACAGTCTTCTCATCCTCGTTGACAACGATAGTCATTCGAGAGATATCATCTCTCTCTGTTGTCCCAACGGATAGGCTATCTATATTGAATCCCCTCCTCCTGAAGAGCGATGCAACTCTTGCGAGGACACCGGGCCTGTTCTCAACCAAAACAGCTATGTATTTCTTCATCCCAACACCTCCCTAAGCGATTTGCCCGGTGGAACGAACGGGAAGACGTTCTCTTCCACTTCAACGTGGAAGTCAATCACAACGGGCTTATCAACATCCCTTGCTTCTTTAAGTGCATCCTCAACCTCACTCGGTTTCTCAACGGTTATTCCGTGAGCCCCAAACCCTTTGGCAATCTTCTCAAAGCTGAGTTCAGGATATCTGAGCCTTGTGGCAGAATAGCGTTTATTGTAGAATAGTTCTTGCCACTGTCTGACCATTCCAAGGTACGCATTGTTCAAAACGCAAACTATGACGTTGATACCGTAATCGACGGCTGTAGCAAGCTCTTGAATGTTCATCAGGAAACTACCGTCTCCAGCTATGTCTATCACGACTTTATCTGGAAACGCAACCTTTGCACCTATTGCAGCCGGGAATCCGAATCCCATCGTTCCCAGTCCACCGGAAGTTATGAACTGTCTAGGATACTTAACTTTGAAGTACTGTGCAGCCCACATCTGGTTCTGTCCGACTTCAGTAGTCACTATTGCGTCTGGGAAAAGCTCGTATACTTTCTCTATCACAAATTGTGGTTTTATCACGTCCTCTCGATACTCATATTTCAATGGATACTTCCTCCTTAGCTCGTTAACGTAATCGAACCACTCCTTCCTCGCCTTAAACTCGATGAACTTGATAATCTCTCTCAAAACATGCTTAGCATCTCCCACTATTGGTACATCTACTCTTACGTTCTTACCTATTTCCGCAGGATCTATATCTATGTGGATTATTTTTGCATTTGGAGCAAATTCATCAAACTTTCCAACCGTTCTATCACTGAACCTGCATCCGACAGCTATTATCAAGTCGGCATCCATTACAGCCAAGTTTCCATACTTTGTCCCGTGCATTCCTATGAATCCCAAGCTAAGTGGATGTTCCTCCGGAATAGCACCTTTACCCATTAAGGTAGTTACAACAAATGCAGGGATCTTCTCAGCCAGCTCTAGGACTTCAGGATGAGCGTTTGATATTCTAACTCCGCCTCCCGCTAATATTATCGGTCTCTCAGACTTCATTATAAGCTCTACAGCTCTTTTAATCTGGTTGGGATGTCCATGTATTTTGGGTTTGTATCCCCTTATCTCGATCTTCTCAGGGTAATCGAAGTCTATGTCAGCCTGAGTAACGTCCTTCGGCAGATCAATTAGGACTGGACCCGGCCTTCCTGTTGAGGCTATATAGAAAGCCTCCTTAACAATCTTCAAAACCTCCTTCTCATCCGTAACGAGGTAGTTGTGTTTTGTTATTGGCATGGTTATGCCCGTTATATCCGCTTCCTGAAACGCATCATTACCGATCATCGCTCTTGGAACTTGTCCCGTGAAGACTATGAGAGGGGAGGAATCCATGTAGGCTGTCGCAATTCCTGTAACCGTGTTCGTGGCACCGGGGCCAGATGTTGCAAATGCGACTCCGACCCTGCCGCTAGCTCTTGCGTATCCATCAGCCATATGAACTGCTCCTTGCTCGTGCCTTGCGAGTATGTGGGTTATGTTCGAATCGTATAGAGCATCGTAGACTTCCATTATCGCTCCACCGGGTATGCCAAAAGCTACTTCGACACCCTCCTTCTCCAAGGCTTTGACGATCGCATCAGCAACCCTCATGGAAAACCACCCGAACAAAACTGAGAATTTACTCTACCAACAAAACTACCAAGCTTACAGAAATAATAATAGAGTTTACGTAATGTGTATGCATTGAGCAAAGGGAGAACGTTACAATATTTATACTTTACTGAGCTTTTAACTTCGTGAAGACAATCGGGCTGTTGGGAGGAATGAGTTGGGAATCAACGCTTGAATACTACAAGATAATAAACGAGGAAGTTGCCAAAAGACTGAATGGTCTTCACTCAGCCAAGATAATTCTCTACTCCTTCGATTTCAGTGAAATAGCTGAGCTTCAGAGTCAGAATAGGTGGAACGAGCTCGGCGAGATTCTTGCAGAAAAGGCTAAGATTCTTGAAAATGCTGGTGCAGACTTCATTCTCATATGCACAAACACCATGCACAAGGTAGCTGATTATGTTCAGAGCAGGATAAACGTTCCTCTCCTAAGCATAATAGACTGCGTAGCTAGAGAAGTCGTGAAAAGGGGAATTAAAAGGGTTGGACTCTTAGGGACAAAGTTCACAATGGAAGACGGATTTTACGAAGATGGTTTGAGAAAATACGGCTTAGAAGTAGTTATTCCGGATGAGGAGGACAGAAACGAAGTGCACCGCATAATTTTCGAGGAGCTTTGTAGGGGAATTTTCAAAGACTCTTCGAAGAGAAAACTGATTGAGATTATCGAGAGACTTAAAATGAAGGGTGCCGAGGGAGTTATTTTAGGCTGTACAGAACTACCACTCCTTGTTAAACATGCAGAAATTCCGATTTTTGACTCAACAAAGATTCATGCAGTCTACGCTGTTGAATTTGCCCTTAAATGACTATGCTGAATGATTTTATTGATAAACTGAAGGAACTCGTGGAAATAGAAAGAAGGGCGCAGATAGAGGCAATGCTAAACGAGATAAGATTTCTGAGTGGAGAGGAAAGGGAGCTAAGGGGTAGAGCAATTTTAAATCTCAATGGGAAGGTTGTTGGAGAGGAGTTTGGTTATAAGCTTGTAAAGTATGGAAGAAGAAGGAAAATTGAGACAAACATCAACGTCGGTGATTTGGTTCTGATAAGTAGAGGAAACCCTTTGAAAAGTGATCTTGTAGGTGTTGTGGCAGAGAAGGGGAACAGATACATTGTTGTAGCTTTGGAAAACGTTCCAAGTTGGGCTTTAAAGGATGTGAGGATCGATCTTTATGCGAATGATGTCACATTCAGAAGATGGATAGAAAATCTAGAGAATTTGGGTAACGTTGCTTTAAAAGCTCTGAAATTTGCTTTAGGACTTGAAAAGCCGGATGAACCTGAAAAGGCTTACTTTGAGCCAGTTGACGAGCGTTTAAACGAAAGTCAGAGAGAGGCGGTAGCTCTGGCTTTGGGTTCAAACGACTTCTTCCTAATTCACGGACCTTTTGGAACTGGAAAGACGAGGACTCTTGCCGAAATTGTTAGGCAGGAGGTCAAAAGGGGAAGGAAAGTATTAGCTACAGCTGAGAGCAACATAGCCGTTGACAACCTCGTCGAACAACTCAGGGATTTGAACATTGTCAGGTTGGGACATCCTTCAAGAACTCAGCTTAAATCTACAACCCTCTCAGCCAAAGTTGTTGGCCATGAGAGGTATAAAGATGTTGAAGAGCTTAGAAGTAGGGCTGAAAGGCTGATCAAAGCAAGAGCCAAGTTTAGAAAGCCAACTCCAGCTTTGAGGAGGGGTTTGAGCGATGAAGAGATTTTGGAGCTTGCCGAAAAGAAGAGAGGAGCTAGAGGAGTCTCTTGGAAGGTCATAAGGTCTATGGCCGAGTGGATAAAGCTTAACAAGTTGATAGAAGAACTTTTGAATAAAGCGAGAGCTTTAGAGGAGGAAATAGCGAGAGAAGTGATTGAAGAGGCTGAAGTTGTTTTGGCAACGAATTCTACCGCGTTCACAATCGATATCAATTTCGATGTCGCAGTTATAGATGAGGCAACGCAATCAACGATTCCAAGCGTTTTAATTCCCATAAACAAGGCTGAAAAGTTTGTTTTAGCTGGAGATCATAAACAGCTCCCTCCTACAGTCTTAAAAGCTGAGGAACTCAGTAAAACGCTCTTCGAGATGCTAATAGAGAAGTATCCCGAGCATTCGAAAATGCTTGAAATTCAATACCGTATGAACGAGAAGCTGATGGAGTTTCCAAATAAAGAGTTCTACGGAGGTAAGTTGAAAGCTGATGAGAGTGTTAGGAACATAACCCTTGCAGACTTGAGAGTTGAATCGGAAGATGAGATAGTGAATCCAAGGAACGTTTTGATCTTCCTAGATACGTCAAAATGCCCAGATAGATTTGAAAGGCAGAGAAAAGGATCGACTTCGAGAGAAAATCCACTCGAAGCTAAGATCGTTACCAAAATAGTCAAAAAGCTTGTCAGAGCGGGAGTTAAAAGGGAGTGGATAGGAGTAATTACACCTTACGAGGATCAAGTTGATCTTCTCAGAAGGATGATAGATGTTGAAGTAAACACAGTCGATGGCTATCAGGGGAGAGAAAAGGAGGTAATAATCATTTCGTTTGTAAGAAGTAACAGAAGAGGAGAGATTGGCTTTTTAGAGGATTTGAGGAGGTTAAACGTTGCATTAACGAGGGCTAAGAGAAAGCTGATAATGGTCGGGGACTCAAAGACGCTCTCAACTCACGAGACCTATCGAAGATTAATCGAATTTATCAAAAGGGAAGGTAAGTTCGTTTCAATCTGCTGATTCAATCAGAAGACCCAAATTCAATCCTATCTCAAGCCAAGCCCAAGCCCAGACTACACATTCAAAAGCTCTAACGAGATCTCCCTTTTCGAAAAAGTATTCCGTGTCACTTATGTATGCCTTTATGTTTCTCAGAAACTCCTCTCCTTTCTCGTTGCAAGCGGAAACTTTCTTAATCCTCTCCTTTATCTGCTCAAGCCACTTTTTAGTTTCAGAAATCAGCTCTTCCTTTTCACCCATAGCGTCAACCCCTCCCTCCTAACTACAACTACTTCATCTCCCTTCTTAAGCTCCTCATCGCTCTTACAACGCCATATCTCTCCCCTAACTTTGACAAACCCCTTACCGTCAGAGAATTCGACTATTTCTCCAATCTCTCCAACAACTTCCCCAACCCTCGCCCTTATCTCCCTCGTCTGGAATATCCTTATCACCGCATAACTCATGAAAGATGCTAAGCCTATGCTCATACCAGCAATGAGGTAGAGAAAACTTCTGTAAAACTCTTCGGGCATCAAAGGCTCTTTTACCAGCATTACCGATCCTAAAACGATAACAACTATCGATGCGATTGCCAAGATTCCATGAGCTGGTACGAATAATTCGAGAATCAGCAGAATTGCACCAATTATTATCAGAACAAGTCCCAAGTAATCGAAGTTTATGACCTGAAGTCCAAATAGGGCGAGGATTAAGCAAACGATTCCGACAATCTCCAATCCTATTCCGGGAGTTGAAAATCCAATTATTAATGCGTATACTCCGATTAAGAGAAGTAGAGATGCCACTATTGGATTGCTCAAAAATCCTACGATTTCAGACTTAAGAGATTTACTCACCTTAACAACCCTTTCTCCTCTAAGGTGCAACATGACGTTTTTACCATTTAAATCCACCTTCCAGCCATCAGCCTTCTCAAAAAGCTCTTCTCTGCTATCAGCCAAGATATCTATAACACCCTTCTCGTAAGCCTCTCTCGCAGTCAAACTTATTCCTTCAGTAACAAACTTTTTTACAATCTCTTTCGGCCTTCCTCTTGCTTCAGCAATACTCTCCAAATAACTAGCCACGTAATTTATCGTCTTGTTTTTCTCCTCCTCACTCAAACCGACTGGTGTTGCAGAACCTAAAGATGTGCCGTTTGCCATTGCGGAGATGTGCCCAGACAGTAGGATTATCGTGCCAGCTGAGGCCGAAAATGCCCCTTTGGGTACATAGGTTATTACGGGGATTCCGCTATTCATTATCGTCGATACGATCTCCTTTGTTGAAGAGAGAAGTCCTCCGGGCGTATCTAAGACTATCAAAACGGCTTGAGCATTCTCCCTCATAGCCAAATCGAATCCCTGCCTGACTAACTCCACAGTCCCTTGATTGATCTCGCCTTTGATGTCTATCTCAACTATTAGAGCTTTGGCTTGGGGGATTGCGAAGATGAAAATGAGAATTACCAGTAACGTTTTTCGCATAGATCACTTAGACTTGAACGTTTTAAATGTTGTTAGAAAATGGTTGTAGGGTTTAGAAGTAATAATAATACTCACCCTTTGCCTTCTGCTCTCTATCTAATCTCGAACCTATCTTATTGACACGAGGTCTCTTAGTTTCCTCATCCCTTCTGAACGTGATACCCAAATCTGCTAGGAATGTGTTCATACCTTCCCTCATACCCATAGGCTTTCTTGCAATTCCTCTCTTCCCCGGCTCTCCCTGAAACACCATAAGTCTGTCACTTACCATATCTATCAAGTAGATGTCGTGATCTACAACGAGTACGCTCTTCGAGAAGTTTAAGGCAAATCTCCTTATTATTCTAGCAACCTCTATCCTCTGTTCAACATCCAAATGGGCTGAAGGTTCATCGAGTAGATACAAATCGGCCTCTCTAAGCAGGCATGCAACTATTGCAACTCTCTGCAACTCTCCACCGCTTAATTCATCCAGATTCCTGTCCATGAGTTTATCCAAGCCTAAGGGCTTTATGAACTCTGTTTTGTAGTAAGAGGAGTCGATCATTGGATTTATCTTCCTCAAAAAAGCTCCGACTTCCATGCTGACATCAGCTTTAACGTATTGAGGCTTGTATGAAACTCTGACATTCAGCTTTACCTTCTCCTCGTCATCTTTCAAAACACCAGCGAGTATCTTCACAAAAGTCGATTTACCGGTTGCATTCTTACCTACAACGCCTAAGACTTCTTCACATCTAATGTCTCCCGCCTCAGCCTCAAGTCTAAAACCGTTTAGGGTTTTTGTGAAGCTGGGATACTCAACAAGGATTTTTTCACTAACATCCTGTCTTGGCTGGAATATGTCGAACTCTATAGGCTTCTCTCTTATCCTCACGTTCTCCTCAGCTAAGTAACCTCTCAGATACTGATTTATACCAACCCTGACACCTTTAGCGTTTGTTATGATACCGTAAACTCCCGGTTCACCGTAGCTTATGTGGACAAAATCTGCGAGCATGTCGAGAATAGCCAAATCGTGCTCTACTATAAGAACCGATTTGTTTTCAGCTCTTTCCCTTATAACTTTAGCACAGTTCATTCTCTGATAGATATCGAGATAAGAGGTTATTTCATCGAGGAAGTAGAAATCGGCATCCTTCATCAGACATCCAGCTATCGCGATCCTCTGCAACTCTCCACCACTCAAATCCTTCACATCTCTGTGCAAACAGTTCTTCAGTTCAAGCTTCTCAACCATCTCGTCCAAAATTCCAAGCTCATCAGCCCTCTTAAGTAGATCTATCACCTTACCCTTGTAAACCCTCGGAATGGCCTCGATATACTGCGGTTTTACGCTAACCCTTATCTTGCCTTCAGCCAAGTCCTTAAAGTAATTCAAAAGCTCTGTACCAGCAAATCGCTCGAAGATTTCTTCCCATGTGGCCTCTTCCTTTCCCAAATTCGGTTTTAGCTGACCTGTCAGTATCTTTACTGCAGTGGTCTTACCAGTTCCATTTGGACCTAGCAATCCTACAACGTAACCCTTTCTCGGAATGGGCAGCCCGTATAGAACAAATCCATTTTTGCCGTATCTGTGAACCTCCTTCCCCTCAAGCTCGTGAGGTAAGCCTACGATCGTAATAGCCTTAAATGGACACTTCTTGACACAGATACCGCATCCAACGCAAAGCTCCTCTGAAATTTCTGCCTTATCCTTTATTACGATCGTATCCTCTGCACCAGTCCTGACCTTCGGGCAGTATTTAACACACTCCTGTGAGCACTTCTTCGGCTGACATCTGTCCTTATCTACCACTGCAATTCTGATCTTCTTCGTCATTTTCCAACCGTGAGAACCTCGCAATATAAACTTAAGCTTGTGTTTCGAGTGATCTTTATGAAGGAGGCAAAAAGTGGGGTTTGATAATAGGCTTTCTGCTAGCAAAGATCATACGTTTAACAAGAACGTCCAAGTTATATACCAGCCAGCAAAGCACATGAAGCTTATGGCAACCCAGTCCTTCCCCTCAAGATTCACACCAAGCTTTGGAAGAAGGAACTTGTTCACGTAGATTAGAAAAACGAGGACAATTATTCCAAGCGGATCCCTCGACCTGATACCGTCTGTTATAAGGAAGGACAGAATGCCCGCTATCGCTCCCAAAATAAGGGGAATGCCCGTCTTGATTAAACCTTCTCTGTTCATCTTCATCACCTGAAGTTCGGTCTCTTAGACAGCAACATCGGTAAAGGCAAAGGCTTGAACGGTTTACCCTCACACTCCTTTTTAACTCTTTCCGCAAGTTCATCGATACTCATCTTGACCCTCTTCTGCTCCTTCAAGGTTGATTCTGCTCTAATTGTTACAGTCAAGAATCCTCCCTTAACTTCATCCTCACCAATCACAGCAACATAAGGTATCCATTCCCTCCCGGCATCCCTTATCTTCTTGCCTAATGTCTCATCCCTGTCATCAACATCTGCTCTTATCCCACGCCTACTCAACTCATTTGCAACCTCAATTGCTCTATCTAAGTACCTCTCCGAAACGGGAATGACTCTAACCTGTGTTGGAGAGAGCCAGACGGGAAGCATTGGCAACTTACCCCTTTCCATATTCATGTGGGCTTTCTCAAGCAGTGCATACATGCATCTCTCTATAGCACCGCTTAGAGAGCAGTGTAAAATCAGAGGTCTCTTCTTCTCACCGTTCTCATCCACATAGCTTATGTCATATCTTTCAGCATTTTCAACATCTATCTGAACAGTCGACAGGGCCGATGCTTTCTCCAAGGCATCTACGAAGTTAAATTCAAATTTGAGAACGAAATAGAAGAATCTTTGATCCCACATCTCCACCAGAATGGGTTTTCTAAGAATATCGACAAGAGAATGAATGAACTCCTTGTTCTGTTCGTAGAAATCTTTAGTTACTCTTACCGCAACTTCGTAATCTTCAGGATCTATTCCAATTCCCTTTAAGACTTCTACGGAAAGCTTGTATTGGTTGAAGAACTCTTGCTTAGCTTGTTCCATGTCCCTTACGAAGGTGTGCATGTCCGGCATTGTGAAGGCTCTAAGCCTCCTCAAACCTACCAACTCTCCCCTCTGCTCCTTTCTGAAGGAGTATCTTGTCAGTTCGTAGAGCTTCATGGGCAGATTTTTGTATGTTATGACGGAATCGTGAGCTATTAGAAACTGACCAAAGCAAGCCGCAAATCGAAGGAAGAACTCCCTTTTGTCGCCTTTAATTATGTATTGCCTCGCTGGAAATCTCTCCAAATACCTCCTCAGTGTTGGATGACTTCTGTCGTACATTATCGGTGTTTCGACTTCCATAGCCCCGTATTCTATGCACTTTAGCGTTACAAACTCTTCAAGGAGGCTTTTGATTAGCCTACCCTTGGGATAATACCTCAAATGACCAGAATCTGATGCCGGTTCGTAATCGGCAATTTCAAGTCTTTTCATTAGCTCGACGTGCGGTGGTATCTTGTCAACAGCCCTCCTCTTCTCCATCTCATACCTTGCAAACTTCCTCAAGTTTTCGTAACCAGTGAAGTCGAATTTTTCAACCTCAACAAGCTCCTTATCCGGAGTAAGGATAAACCAGTAGCTCTTAACTTTCTCCTCAGCCTTTAAAGCCTGAGTAACTTCTTTCTCCTCCTCAACTACTATTGAACGGGAAAGCTCGCTGAGAGGGTGTCCTTTACAGGAGAGCTTGAAAGCTTTATACCAGCCGAAAGGAGCTCTGTGAACATTAAAATCCTGACTAAGCTTGCTTTCAATCTCCTTTAAAACGGCAACTGCTGTATCTGGATCGGCTAAGTTTGAGGAGAGATGAGCGTAAGGGTAAACAACTATCTTATCTACGTTGAGCTTCTTGGCAACCTCCCTAATCTCTTCAACAGCCCTATCTACAACATTTTCATCACCCTTTTCAACGGACGTAAAGACGACAAGGCACTCCTCAATTCTTTCCTTCTTAGGCTCCCAATCCTCAGCAAACTTCGTTTTCTCTTTAGGCTCGTATTCGATATAATCCGCATGGATGAGCAGAAGTCTCATGGATGCAAGGAAGTTCGACTGCTTAAAATTTTAATGGAAAACAATTTATCGGTGTTAGATTACTTAAGTCATGCCTTACGAACACCGTCTCGAAGCTATATTTACGAGAGTCTCAATTCGAAGATTTAAACCCGATCCCGTTCCAGAGGATGTGATTAAAGTCATTTTAGAAGCGGGGAACGCTGCACCTTCAGCCGGGAATTTACAGGCAAGAGATTTTATTGTTGTTAGAGATGAGAATACCAAATTGAAGTTGGCAAAGGCAGCATTAAAACAGATGTTCATAGCTGAAGCTCCGGTAGTTATCGTTGTGTGTGCAAACTATCCCCGATCGATGAGAGTTTACGGAGAGAGAGGAAGGCTCTACGCGGAGCAAGATGCCACCGCTGCAATCGAGAACATACTCTTGGCTGCGCACATGCTTGGATTGGGAGCGGTTTGGGTCGGAGCTTTTGATGAAGTTGAGGTAATGGAAATACTTGGAATCCCAGACTACGCAAGACCTATGGCTATAGTACCTATAGGCTACCCAGCTGAGAAACCTAAAAGAAGGGAGAGGTATCCAATAGAATATCTAACGCACTGGGAGAAATGGTAATTAAGCGTAGATTGTCAAAATGTCTTCATCTTCAAGCACGTGATCTAAACCAACTCTCTGTCCCTGATACTTTACAGATTTACCCCAGACCTTAGCATATCTAAAGCTCTCAAGCATACCCCTGTGAAGTTTTTTGCAGACATCCGCGACGGTGCAACCCCTTCTCATTATCAGAGGCTCGTCAAAATCGGGCTTTCCACCCGGAGGTTTGAGGTATATTCTTATGAAATCGAGCTTCCTGTAAATCTCCTCCTTCAACCTGTCCAAGTTTATTCCTCTCTCTGCGGAAATGGGAATTACGTCTTCGGGTAGTTCAGGCTGATAGAGATCGATCTTGTTCACAACAGTTATCGATGGAATGTACACTCTGTTACCCATTATGGCATCTATCAACCTGTCGAGCGTTAAATCCTCCCTTATTATGACTTCAGCGTTGTGTATCCTGTTTTCCTTCAAAACTTCAACAATCGTGCTCTCATCTAAGGAAAGGGGAACGGTTGAAGTTATCTTAATTCCTCCCCTCTCCCTCTTCTTTATAACAACCTCCGGTGGCTTTTGATTTAACCTGATTCCAGCCTCGTAAAGTTCCCTCTTTATGATGTCGATGTTGTGAAGTGTAAAAACGTCAACCACGATAACTATCAAATCCGCGTTCCTTATGAAGCTCAAAACCTCCCTTCCCCTCCCCTTACCCTTAGATGCTCCTTCTATCAATCCCGGAACGTCCACTATCTGAATCTTCGCACCTTTATATTCCAACATACCCGGAACCGGCTTTAGAGTTGTGAAGTCGTAATCGCCAACCTCGCTCTTCGCATTCGTTAAGGCATTTAGGAGAGTTGATTTCCCAACCGAAGGAAATCCTACCAAGAATACGCTTGCATCGCCCTCCTTTCTGAGAGAGAAAGCTGGAGCCTTAGACTTCTTCTGCCTCTGCTTCTCAAGCTCCTCTTTAAGCCTTGCGAGCTTAGCTTTAAGCCTACCTATGTGGTGTTCAGTAGCCTTGTTGTAGGGTGTTTTCTTGATCTCCTCCTCAAGTCTCTTGATCTCTTGGATTATATCCATCGCGAATTTAAAACCTGAATGGGGTTAAATCGTTTATGCCAATACGTTTGCAACAAAACGTTAATAGCTGAGGCTTGGTAACAGGAAGTCTAATCCATTTGGAAAGCAGAGAGTGGAAGGGTTAAGGATGAGGTGCTGGAGCGATGTTGATATTTGTTGGGATGGGTCTCTGGGATGAGAGGGACATAAGCTGTAAAGGCTTGGAGATCGCAAGGAAAGCTGACGAAGTTTACGTCGAGTTTTACACTTCAAAGCTCATGGGAACGAACCTCGAAAGAATAGAGGAGTTCGTCGGAAGAAAAATCGTCGAGTTGAGTAGGAGCGATCTTGAAGAAAACTGTGTTTGGATAATCGAGAGAGCTAAGGAGAGGGATGTCGTTATTCTAATCCCCGGTGATCCGATGATCGCTACAACTCACTCCGCTCTTAAATATGAGGCTGAAAGAAGAGGGGTTAAGACGAGAGTAGTAAACGCTGGTAGCATAATCAACGCGGTTTGTGGTTTAACGGGTTTGCACAACTACAAGTTCGGTAAATCTGCCACTGTCAGCTGGATTAAATCAAAAACGCCAATAGACGTTATAAATCAGAATCTAAGCATAAACGCCCATACACTTCTCTTCTTAGATTTGCATCCCAAGCCTATGACCATAAAGGATGCAGTAGAGATTCTAATGGATGTTGAGAGTGGTGTTGGAGATTTGTTTGCGGTGGGAATTGCGAGGGCTGGGAGCGAAAATCCAGTTGTGAAGTGCGATAGAATGAAAAATTTGAAAGATTACGATTTTGGAGAGCCTTTGCATGTCATGGTCGTGTTGGCTAAGCTACACTTTATGGAGTTCGATTGTTTAAGGCTGTTCGCTCAAGCTCCAGATGAGCTTGAGGAGATTGTTGAATGATAGGAAGTTGGTAATAATGCCCCCGAGTTTTGGACGAAAAAGAATTGAAGATGGTGATTGCTGAACCAGTTTAAATCAACTCCCTCAAATAAATCTTGTACTTTCCTAACTTACCTCCGTAGTTCCCGGCTGAAATCTTCACAACTCCATCCACATTCATTCCGACCTCTATACACACCTTCATAGCCTCCTTAACGGCTTCTAAGCTCACACCGTTGATTACTATCTCGGGAATGGCTTTAACACCTTCTGGAACTTTAGAATCGGGTATCTTGCCCTTCAACGATGGGCAGTAAGGGTGGTTTGTCGTTGGACCTATCTCTGGGAACTTCGTTTCGGGCTTGGAACCCGCTGAACATACATCGAAAGGTGTTATCACTCCATCCACATCCTTTAAAGCCTCAACAGCCCTTTCACCAACTTCCAATGCTGATTCTTCGCTCTCGCAGAAGTACCAGATGTTACCTCCAGCTACACCTTCGGCGTAGCCTATGTAACGCTCGATGACAAACTCTCCGAACATTATCGGAACGACTATAACTTCCCTACCCCACCTCTCCTCAAACCACTCGTATCCGTCACCACACCTTCCAACGTTTATCTCTACATCAATTTTCTCACCTTCACAAGCGTTGAAAACTCTTGTAGTTGGGACAACTAAAATCCCCTGTCTTATTCTCTTACCCATTTCTCTAAGCAGAACATCCATGAATTTTTTAGTCTTCGGAACCCAGATTTGGATTACCGCTCCAACTCTTCCATCTGGTGTTTCCTCAGGACTCAACCACCTTTCTACTCCAGCCTCAGATTCTCCAAAGACTGTAGATGGCAGTGCCGTTGCGGAATAAACGGCTTTTTCAAGCAGATACTTGTACTTGGCAGTTACAATTAAGCGAGTGTATATGCCGCTAAAAGCCTCACAGTACGTATCCTCTACTTCAACCATACCACCACTTAGCTCAGAACTTAATCATTCTTTTGGTGAGTACTTCAAACACATAACCCTCACGATGACTACAGAGATTAGAAGGACTGAAAAAGCTATTAGCGTAAGCCAATCATACTCTCCAACGTAGAGCTTTATCAGAATTTCTCTCAAGATAAATATTGACGCAATCTCAGCCATCAAGCTAAGTCTGACACGATGGTATGCAAAGTATTCTGTAAAAGCCCTTGTGAGTTCTATCAGGACAAAGAACGTGAGTATTTCGGCGATAAGTTCGTCTAGAACTCTTCTGCTTTCAACTATTACCACATTGGGAATAGACTTCACAATAATGTACACATTTAAAATTAGCAGAATCAGAACTACGAAAGCCATCATGAACATGAGTGCGTAGTATGCTTTCGTAAAGAATTGGTAAGTCTTGCCCTTTGCCACGTACGACCTTTAACAAGATAAAATTTAAAAATTACTACTTGAAGTATTTCTCAGCTCTTTCAAGGGCTCTTGCAACTAAATTGGCTGAATTCTCCATATCTCTCATATCAACAACTTCAACTGGGCTGTGGATGTACCTCGCAGGTATACTAACCACACCAGATGGAATTCCAGCTTTCGTGAGCTGAATTGCCGTTGCATCCGTTGTTCCACCTTCAGCAACTTCAAGCTGATAGGGTATCTCGTTCTTCTCAGCAGTTTCCTTCAACCACTTTACGACATTCTTTGTTGCAATCAGACCCCTACCACTTGCATCAACTATTGTTATAGCTGGCCCCTTTCCAAGCTTTATATCCATGTAAGTTGACTCCGCACCGGGAAAATCTGTGGCAACGCATACATCCAATGCTAAAGCTACATTTGGCTCAATCGCAAATGCTGAAACTCTCGCACCCTTCAAACCGACCTCCTCCTGAACTGTAGCTACGGCATAAATTGTTGCATCGCTCTTAGTCCTCTTTAAAGCCTCTATCATTACAGCCAAACCTGCTCTGTCATCCAAAGCCTTTCCAGTTATCCTGTTACCCATCTTTACAAGTTCTCTATCAATGGTTATCGGAGTTCCAATCTCAATGCCCATCTCTTTTACATCATCCTTGCTCTCCGCTCCTACGTCAATGAACATATCCTTAAACTCTATCGCCTTCTTTCTTTCCTCATCTTTCATAACGTGAGGAGGTTTGCATCCTATAACTCCGTAGACCTTCCCCTTGCTTCCGTGCAGAACTACCCTCTGTCCCAAAGCTATTTGACTGAACCACCCACCTATCGGTGTAAACCTTATGAAACCCTTCTCGTCTATGTATTTCACCATAAAACCGATCTCATCCATGTGCGCACAAACCATCTCCTTGAATTCGCTACCGTTCTTGATGCAAATAAGGTTCCCGAGCTTGTCGACCTTTATCTCATCGACGTAGCCCTCAAGCTCTGCTTTGACTATCTCTCTGACCTCATCTTCGTAACCACTTATTCCGTGTGCGTCGCACAACTTTTTGAGTAGTTCAAACATGGTTTCGAGTCGGTTGAAGTTATATAAATTCTGCTCGTTTGATTTAGGCAAACCAAAAGGATTATATATTTTTAGGATACCCTAATTTCGATGAGCCTAATTCCACTAGCAATGTTACCAGAGGGTGCAAAAGGCAAAGTTGTTAACATTGTCGGAGGTATAGGCGCTCTGAGGAAGCTCATGGCTATGGGAATAGTACCGGGCAAAGAAATCCGAGTTCTGGGGAGGAGGGGTGGGGCCATGCTAATTTCGATAAACGGTACGAAGTTCGTGATAGGGAGAGGTTTAGCAATGAAGGTGATGGTCGATGTTGGGAAAGAGGGCTGAAGACTACTTGGAGGCAATTTATGAGCTTTGCAGAGAGAAAGGTTTTACGAGGGTGAAAGACATAGCTGAGAGATTGAACGTCAAGCCTGCCACCGTCTCAGAAATGCTCGAAAAACTCTCAAAAGGGGGCTATATAATATATAGAAAGAGACTTTTCGTGGCCTTGACTGAAAAGGGAAGAAAGGTAGCGAGAGATGTGAGAGAGAGAAGGGAGATACTTGTAAAGTTTCTTACAGCCTTGGGAATTCCTAAGGATATTGCTGAAAAAGATGCATGCACGATAGAGCATGTCTTACATTCTGAAACGGTTAAGCAGCTTAAGAATTTTGTAAAATTCATAGAAGAATGTCCCGCTATAAGCCCGAAGTGGCTTGAACACTTTAGGGAGTTTTGTAGAACGGGTATTCACCCTTGCGATAGAGCAAAGAGCGAAAGGGTTAAGCGTAAGGCGTTAAACGTTTAACAACTTCCGCTAGGATTTCAAGTATAGATTCTTTTACGAAAATAAAGCTTAAGAAACCTAGCGATTTAGCGTGATTTCTCTAATAATTTGATATGCTTAGGCTTTTAGGAGATTTATCGAAGAATCTAAATTTCTTAGGTAAGTCAAATGACAATCTAAATTTATTAGGATTAAGTATTTATTCAGCTAAATTAAATTTCTGACAATGAGAAGGTTGCACGAACTAAAGCCGGGAACGAAAGCCATCGTTTTGGATGTAGAAGGAAATACGACCTTGAAACGGAAACTCTTGGGAATGGGGCTGACAAGAGGAGCGGAAGTTAGGATTGTCAGAAATGCTCCATTGAAAGACCCAATGGAGATAGAAGTTAGGAGATATCGTCTTACTCTTCGTAAAGCTGAGGCTGAGAAGGTTATCGTTGAGGTGAGAGAATGAAAGAGACTATAAAGGTTGCATTAGCCGGGAATCCGAATGTAGGGAAGTCCGTGATTTTTAACTCTTTAACTGGTGCAAGGCAGAAGGTTGGAAACTGGCCCGGTGTTACGGTTGAGAAGAAGGAAGGAATTTGCGAGCATAAAGGAGTCAAAATGGTAATAGTCGATCTTCCCGGTATTTATTCCCTTTCAGCAACATCTCTAGATGAAAGAATTGCAATGGACTTCATACTGAACGAAAGGCCTGATGTTGTCGTTGATATAGTTGATGCATCGAACATCGAGAGAAATCTCTATCTAACACTCCAGCTGATCGAAATGAGAGCAAACGTCGTAGTTGCTTTGAACAAGATGGATTTAGCTGAATCGAAGGGTTACAAGATAGATGTAAGAAGGCTTTCTGCCGATTTAGGGGTTCCAGTAGTTCCGATGGTTGCAATAAGGGGTGAGGGGATTGAGGAGCTTAAGAACACGATAATTCAGGCCTCACGTATGCCAAGAAAACCTGTTATAAAGTACAACGACAGGATCGAGAGGTATATCAAGCTTTTGGAGTCTAAAATCGTTGAAAATTCAATTCTTTCAGAGTATCCATCAAGGTTTGTTGCCATAAAGTTGCTCGAGCTTGACGATGAGATTATGAGCAAAGCTAGAATAAGCAAAGAGGTGGTAAAAGAATGGATTTCGCCAGTGAGCTAGCTTTGGCAAGGTATGAAAAAATTGAAGAAATAGTTGGTAAATGCGTTGAAAAAGTTGAGAAGCCAAGGACGTTCTCAGACTTAATAGATACTGTTGTGACTGACAAGTACGTCGGAATACCGATATTCTTGGCCCTAATGTGGGCAGTATTCCAATTTGCATATTCAGTCTCTGCTCCATTCAGCGATGCAATAGATGTGTTCTTTTCATTCTGCTCGGACTGGGCCAAGAGCAACATAGCTAATCCGCAACTGGCATCATTAATTGGAGACGGAATATTCGGTGGATGGGGATTCGTCTTGGTTTTCCTACCACCTATAGCATTTGTGTTCATAGCTTTGGCAGTACTCGAAGATAGTGGCTACCTACCAAGAGCCGCTTTTGTAATGGATAGAGCTATGACTAAGGTAGGATTGCAGGGTAAATCTTTCATTCCGATGCTTCTCGGTTTTGGTTGCAACGTTCCAGCCATAATGGCTACAAGAACGATAGAGGACGACATCGACAGAAAGATCACTATAATGGTAAATCCTCTGATGTCTTGCTCTGCAAGGTTACCCGTCTACATGCTATTTGCCGGAGTGTTCTTCGAGAAATTTGCCGGTGCAGTGATAACATTGATGTATATACTCGGGATATTGCTCGCTGCAATAATGGCCACACTCTTCAGAAAGCTCATATTCGGTGGAAAACCTTCACCTCTGCTCATGGAACTGCCTCCTTACGAAACTCCAACTGTAAGAAGTATTTTGATAAGTGCTTGGAATAGGACTTTAATCTTCCTGAAAAAAGCTGCAACAATACTCTTCATTGGAGCACTCGTGATGTGGTTCCTAACAACACATCCTTGGGATGCAACTAACGGTGGCGAACTAATCGAGAATTCCTACGCATCTGCAATAGGCCATGCTGTTGAACCAATAATCAAACCTTTGGGTTTGGACTGGACTGCCGGAGTAGCTTTGGTCGGAGGATTCTTGGCTAAAGAGATCGTTGTTGGGACTTTGGGAGTAATATACGGCGTTGGTGAAGAGGATGTTGCTGATGTTATATCACAACACTTCACACCAGCTTCCGCACTGGCTCTAATGGTAATAACGCTGATATACCTACCTTGTTTAGCAACACTTGGAATTCTGAAGCAGGAACTTGGTAGTTGGAAGTGGACAACATTTGTTGTTGCTTATGAACTTATCTTGGCCTATGTTGTAGCTTTGATCGTTTACGGAATTGCTGTAAGCTTGGGGGTGGCTTGAATGAGGTGGTATTCGGCAATCTTATTCATAATGACGCTTGCAGCTGGATTACTCGAGATCGTAGGAGGATTGAAGGGAGAAATGATATTACAACTATTTCCAAGCGATGTATTTGGGGGCTTAGTTCTGATTGTGGTTTCAGCGATATTTCTGAGAGGACTAACGCACGATGAACATGATGCTTTCTTTGGTTTTGGCTCATTGATGCTTGCCGTATTTGGTGTACTCTACACACTGGTCTTGCTCACGAACGGATTGGATGCATGGATCGTGGGAGATGAGTGGAATCCCTTAAACGATCTAAGGGTAGAAATTCTGCTACTTCCACTTGCAATACCGGGATTGACAGCTCTCAATAGAGCTAGGAAGACTTTGCCACCTTAGCTTTATATATTGCCCATTTCAATATTATGCATGGGGGGTGATGTAAGAATATTAATTGCAGCTTTATCCTTCGCATTTTTCGTAGTATGCCCAAGAATGGCAGGAATTACGAGCTTAATAGCCAAGTCGACGGGATTGGATCTGATAAAGGTTACAGTTATCGGCACTCTAGTGGCTATACCCCTAGTTGTTGCAATGGTTCTAATATTTAGCAGGTACGGTCTGATTGCGGCTCTAGCTTTCGCAGTCTTAACAGACTTTTTATCGGCTCTTGCGATGAAAGAAATCAGTCCAAAAGCGGGGATTGAAACTCTAGTCATCGCTCTATTCGTTCTTATAGGGGCAAAAGTCGCTACGTATATTTCAAAATTCATTTAAATTTTTACCAATGTTTAGATGTGAAACGATCTGAAAAACTGCGATCAACTCAACTACAACCAGCAATTTTTATTTAGTGTCACTGGCCAACCAAATCCGTGAAAGTTGCTCTCGTTGGAAATCCAAACGTTGGGAAGACAGCCCTTATAAATGCTTTAACTGGTGGAAACTTCACAGTAGGTAACTTTCCCGGTGTGACAGTTGAAAAGAAAGAGGGGAAGGCGAGGATAGACGGTAAGGAGGTAATTTTCATAGATCTGCCCGGCATCTACAGCCTTCAACCCAGATCAATAGATGAAAAGGTTGCGAGAGATTTTTTAGTTAAGGAAAGGCCAGATTTAATTTTAAACGTCGTAAACGCATCGAACCTTGAAAGAAATCTATACCTCACATTAGAACTGACAGATTTCGGAATTCCAATGATAGTTGTACTCAACATGGTCGATATTGCGAAGAATAGGGGAATAAGAATAAGGAGCGACAAGCTCAGCGAGATTTTGGGTGTTCCAGTAGTTGAAACTGTTGCAAGTAAAGGAATAGGAATAGACAGACTAAAAGAGGAGATCATTAAAGGAGGGAAAGTTCCGAAAAGATTGGGTAGAACTTTTGAAGAGAAAGTTAAGATTGCCGAAGAAATTGCAAATAAAGTGATCGAGAGGTTCGAAAGCAAGGTTATCATAAGCGAGCTGCTTGATGAAGCTTTTATGGACAAGCATTTGGGAATTCCCATTTTTCTATCCCTCATGTGGATGGTTTTTGTTTTCACTTACAATGTCGCGCAGCCAATCGTTGATTTGTTAGATGCCTTTTTTTCTGCGCTTGCAGATCTCATATCAAGTTATGATGGAATACTCTTCGATTTGCTTGGTAACGGTGTCATTAGCGGTGTTGGTAGCGTTTTAGTTTTCCTGCCAAACATCGCGTTTCTCTTTATCTCGCTGTCGATCCTTGAGCTAAGCGGTTATATGCCCCGCGCAGTTTATTTAGTGGATTCAATCATGTCAAAATTTGGATTGAATGGTAGGTCTATAATCCCGCTTATAATGGGGTTCGGTTGCAATGTCCCCGCTGTAATGGCTACGAGAAGCATAGAGGATGATAGAATTAGGCTAACCACCGTATTGGTAAGTCCGTTCATGTCGTGCAGTGCTAGATTGCCTATATACGTCCTTTTTGTTAGCGCACTCTTTAGGAATGGTAGTGCTGTCATAATGAGCCTATACTTGTTCGGATTGGCTGTAGCCCTAATATCGGCATTTCTTTTCAGAAAGACTATATTTAAGGGAGAGGCAGAGTACATACTCGAATTACCTCCTTACATCTTACCGAACGTTAGGGATATAGTACTCCTAACTTGGAATAGGGTCAAGCACTTCCTTGAAAAAGCTGGAACAGTCATAGTCGTTATGGCAGTATTCATATGGTTCATAACGAGCTATCCAAGTGAGAATATTGAAGAGAGTTTTGCCGGAATAATCGGTAAGGCTATTCATCCCCTCTTCGCACCGATGGGTTGGGATTACAAACTGGTTCTTGCCCTCATAATGGGTTTTGTTGCTAAGGAGGTAGTTGTCGAGACGATAGGATTAATGAATGTCGATGTAAGCCTTTTAAGTACATATCAGGCCTTAGCTTTCATGGTTTTCACACTACTTTACGTACCCTGCTTTGCAACGATTGCCGCAATAAGAAGTGAAGCCGGATTTAAGTGGGCGATATTTTCAATTCTTTATAGCTTTATCGTCGCCTACATATTCGCATTACTGATAACGGAGGTGGGAACTTGGTTGGCCTGATTTACTTTATGATATTTTTTGTATCAGCAATTTTCGAATTGAAGAACAGCTATGCAAACTCTTTTGTACTGTTTACAATATCTGCAGTCTTCCTCAAGGGAGTAGTTACAAAAAAGGATGGGTACTGCTTGGCTGGATCTATACTTGGATTGGCTTTCGGTGTTTTAATGATCCTATCTGCTATGGCATCCTACGCTGACACCTTTTTAGGTGGAGAAGATGCCAATTTTAGTTATGGGATTGTTGGAATTTCCACACTTCCTTATCTGCTCATGATGAAAAGGAGGTTGTCTGCATAAAAGAGATATATTCTAAGCCGAAAGTCAAAGCGTGGAACCACCAGAAGACAGGGAAATGCCTCTACAGGAACACCTGGCAGAGCTTAGAAAAAGACTCTTGAGAGTTTTCGTTGTTTTTGTCATAGGAATTGCGATAGTTTTTAGATTTTCTGGACAGATGATAAAGGATTTTTGGAGCTATGTGCTACCCGATACTCAAATCAACGTTGTGACTCCAACTGAATGGTTCATGGTTCAACTTACATTTTCGTTCTCGGTTGTGCTCATCGTCGTTTATCCTTATTTGGTCTACGAACTCTATCAATTTGCTAGGCCCGGACTTTACGAGCATGAGAGGAGATTTGTAAAAATCTTTCTACCCTTTTCCTATATACTATTTTTAGTCGGTGTCTCTTTAGGCTTCTTCATCGTTGTTCCTAGGGTTTTCAGCATATCCATGCTTTTCAATATGGGAGCTGATCCTTTCTTAACAGCCAAAAAAACGCTGTACTCAGCCTTGAAGATAATATTAGCCTTCGGACTGTCGTTTCAGATTCCAGTTTTAGCTGTGATAGCGGTTAGAATCGGTTTGATAGATTCCAAGTGGTTGAAGAGCAAAAGGTGGATAGTATATCTAGCTGTTTTCATTCTGGCAACGAATTTAACTCTCGATATATCGGGAATCAGTCAAATAATCGTTCTGACCCTCGTTGTAATCATGTACGAGTTCAGCATAGTGCTTGCAAGGATCATGGAGAAAAATATAAAGAGTACGGGATAAGGCAGTTCAATGCGCATAGTCATAGCTGGAGCAGGAGAGGTAGGATACAACTTGGCGAAGGTTTTGTGCGATAATCACGATGTTTACGTCATAGATATAGATGAAGATAAGGTAGAAAATATGAAAAATCTTAATGTTTCTGCAGTAAGAGGTAACTCCGCAAGCATAGACGTTCTGAAATCTGTCGAAATAGAGAAGGCTGATGTATTCTTGGCTGTAACAGGTGATGACGAGGTAAACATGCTTTCTGGTCTTTTGGCTAAGAAGTTTGGTGCGAAAAAAGTCGTTGTTAGAGTGAGCAATCCAGATTACGTTGACAGACCTATCGTTAGAGATCACATACTCGGATTCGATCTCGTAGTTTGTCCACAGCTCGCTTTGGCAAACGAGATTGCAAATCTGCTCATGATTCCTGGAGCTGTTGACTTTGTAACGTTGAGTGGGGGGGAAGCTAACGTCGTAGAAATCAAGGCTGGAGCGGGCATCGTTGGAAAGAAAATTTCCGATTTAAATTTACCGAAAAACGTGCTAATCGTAGCTATACTCAGAAATGGAGAAGTTGTTATACCCAGAGGAGAAACCGTAGTAGAGGAGGGAGATGTTCTAGTCGTTTTGGGAAGAGTGGATGAAATTGCAAAGGTTCAAGCATTTGGGCAGACTCTTGTAAAGAATGTTACGATATTCGGAGGGGGAACCATAGGAGAATACATAGCAAGAACTCTCGAAACGGGGAAGTTTAAGATAACCTTAGTGGATTCGAACATTGATAGATGCGAAATTTTGAGCGAGAGTTTAAGGAAGACAAAGGTTGTATGCGGAGATGCAACGGATGTCGAATTTCTTGAGGAAGTTGAGGTTGGTAAGAGCGATGTAGTGATCGCAACAACCGAGAGCGACGAGAGAAACTTGATGATTTCTCTCCTTTGCAAAAGCATGGGTGCGAGGAAAGCTATTGCGAAGGTCGAGAAGGGTGATTACATAAAGATATTCGAAATGGTTGGAGTAGATCATGCAATATCTCCTAGAAGGGTAACCTTTCTCGAAGTAATGAAATATCTCAGGCTTGTGGATATAAGGAGTATTGCAGAAATTAAACAGAAGATTGCCGTTCTGGAGTTTATAGCCAAGAATGTCGATGATGTTAAGATAATGGATCTAAAGTTACCTGACTGCGCGATAATAGGAGGTGTGATTAGAGGAGAGGACTTCTTGATACCTCGAGGAGACACCGTAATCAAAAGGGGAGATAGAATACTCGTTTTCGCAACTTGGGATTGTATAGAGGAATTAGAGGACATATTCGAATAAAAAACGTATTAAAGGCGATTGCACTGTCAACTGGTATGTTTGATGTGGCGATAAAGAACGGTCTGTGCTTTGTAAATGGTGAATTCGTTCAGGCTAACATAGGTATAGAAGGAAACTTGATAGCATACGTTGGAAGGGACGACATTTGTGGAGACCTCGAAATCGATGCTAGGGAAAAGATCGTCATTCCGGGTCTTTTCAACGCTCACACTCACCTAGCAATGACAATCTTCAGAGGTTATGCGGAAGATTTACCTTTGAAAGACTGGCTTGAGAAGAAAATTTGGAGAGTAGAGAAACTCCTTGAGCCAGAAGATGTGTACTGGGGATCGCTCTTAGGAATCTTAGAAATGCTTAAAACTGGAACTACTGCTTTCAGCGATCTCTACATACACATGGACGAAGTCGCCAAAGCTGTTGGGGAGTCGGGGATTAGGGCAGTTCTAAGCTATGGAATGGCTGACAGAGGTAGTAAAGAAAAGGCTGATCTCGAGTTAAAGATTGGAACAGAGTTCATCAAAAATTGGGACAATGCATTCAACGGTAGAATTAGGGCTATATTTGGGCCGCATGCACCATACACATGCACTCCTGAGTTTCTCAAGAGGGTAAAGGATGCTGCAATAGAGTTGAACACATACGTTCACATTCACGTAGCTGAAACGAAGTGGGAAGTTGAGCACGTGAAATCCGTTTATGGAAAGACTCCCGTGAGGTTGCTTGATGAAATAGGTTTCTTAGATGAAAGAACTGTTATAGCTCATGCAATCTGGCTTGACGATAATGAGATGAGGATTTTGAAAGAAAGAAATGTAAGCGTGGTTCACTGCCCCATAAGTAACCTCAAATTGGCCTCTGGAATTGCCAGAGTTAAGGACTTGCACGATCTAGGAATAAACGTTTGCTTGGGAACTGACGGAGCATCTTCGAACAACACCTACAACCTCTTTGAAGAGATAAAGATGACTTCACTACTTCAAAAGGTAATAACCGGTAGAGCCGATGCTCTGAAAGCTAAGGAAGTTTTAAAGATGGCTACCGAAAACGGATATAGAGCTTACGGAATTAAGGGAGGAAAGCTTGAGAGGGGGTACCTTGCAGACATCGTCTTAATAGACAGAAGGAGACATAACTACTGCCCGATGTATGATCCTCTTCACAGCCTCGTGTATGCAAGCTACGGCTGTGAAGTAACTCATGTGATAGTTGATGGAGAGTTGTTGGTTGAGGATGGCATAGTCCTAACGCTTGATGAAGACAAGATTATGGACAAAGTTGAGAGTTTAAAGGAGAAATTTGAAGAAAGCTAGACTGGAACGAACTTCGTTCCGTAGTATATTATTCCTTCCTCTCCATCCTCTCCGAACTTCCTGAAAACCGCTTTGACTCTCATCCCCTCGTATACCTCATCAGGCTTGCAATCGAGTGGAGCAGTCAGCCTCGCACCCTCATCCAGCTCTATCAAAGCGACAACGTACGGTTTTGACATCCAAAAGTTCTCTACTGCATCGTGAACTACACTCCAGCTTAAAACCTTCCCGTAACCGCTGAACTGAACCTCCTTAACCTTTCCCTTCCTCCTGCACTTTGGACAGAGGTTTCTTGGCGGATAGAAATAGCCTCCACAGTTCTCGCAGTAGCTACCAATTAGGTTGTACCTGTACTTTATCTTCCTCCAAAACTTGGGCAACATAGACATCACCTCGAGAAGATTGTAACAACCGCAGTTCCACCCGTCCCTCCTATATTCAAGCTTAAACCAACTTCAGCATCAACTTGCCTCTTTCCTGCATCTCCTCTTAGCTGTAGAACGATCTCAACTGCCTGTCTAACTCCAGTTGCACCTACTGCGTGTCCAAAAGCTTTCAGACCCCCCGAAGGGTTCACTGGCAAATCTCCATCCAAAGCGGTAACTCCCTCTCTAATAAGCTCGGCTCCCCTTCCCTTCTCCACAAATCCCAAATCCTCATAAGCCATTATCTCAGCTATCGTGAAAGAGTCGTGAACCTCTGCAACATCAACGTCCTTTGGATCTATTTTTGCAATCTTGTAAGCTTGCCTTGAAGCGTGAACAACTGCATCCATCGTTGTTATATCTCTCCTGCTGTGCAGAGCTATGTAATCGCTAGCTTGAGTACAAGCTTTGATGTAAACTGGTGTATCTGTATACTCCTTGGCAACATCCTCGCTCGCCAAGATTACGACAGAAGCTCCGTCGCATATCGGTGCACAGTCAAAGAGTTTCAAGGGCTCTGCAACGTAAGGAGAGTTAAGAGCAACTTCTAAACTTATCTCCCTCTTAAACATAGCCTTTGGATTCAGTGTTGCGTTCTTGTGATTCTTAACGCTCACCATTGCCAAATCTTCTTCTTTAGTTCCGTATTTCTTCATGTGAGCCCTTGCAATTATTGCATATAGTGCGGGCAAATTTGCACCGTTGAAGACCTCCCATTCGACATCGGCAGAACTCGATAAGATTTCCATTGCATTTGGAACATCTGTAACTTTCTCAGCACCCGCAGCTATAACAATGTCGTGCATCCCCGATGCAACAGCCATGTATGCCTGTCTGAGTGCTACTCCACCACTCGCATCTCCAGCCTCAACTCTGGTACATGGAACGTGCAAATCAGCCAAGCCTGAATAATCTGCTATGAGTGAAGCTATGTGCTCCTGACCTATGTACCTACCAGCACTCATGTTTCCAGCGTAAACAGCTTCTATCTCTCTCCCTTCCAAACCAGCATCCTCCAAAGCTTCAACACCTGCAGAAATTACAATGTCCCTGAATCCCATCTCCCAAAGTTCACCGAATTTTGAGCATCCAACTCCTATTACGGCAACCCCCCTCATAACATCACCCGAACCTTATCTTCCTCCTCAATTTGACGTACATACCGTAATCAACGTACTCACAACTCTTTATCTTTTCAAAGACTGTCGGGTTTCTCTCAAAATCCTCTATTTTGTCAGTCACTACGAATGAAAAGGCATCACTACCAGCACCACTGCCAAACGATGTGAGCAGAATTCTATCTCCGGGTTTTGCAACATCCAAGACGGATGCTAACCCTATCATGGATGAACCCGAGTAAGTGTTACCTATGTAAGGAACAACAAGACCTTGTTTAACCTGCTCCTTCGTAAATCCAAGCATCTTTGCGACTCTCATAGGGAACTTACCGTTGGGCTGATGGAATACAGCGTATGTGAAATCTGAAGGTTTCAATCCTAACTTCTCAAGCAATCCCTGCGTTGCACCAACAATATGTCTAAAGTAAGCCGGTTGCCCTGTAAATCTTCCGCCATGGGATGGGTAGGGCTGCCCTTCCCTCCTCCAGAAGTCGGGTGTGTCGCTCGCAAAGGAGTACGTTCCTTCAATCTCCGCTATGCAATCCCTCCCTATTATGAAACATGCTCCCCCAGCTCCAGCCGTATATTCCAACGGGTCACCGGGTCTGCTTTGACTTGTATCGGCTCCTATTGCAATCCCATACTCTATAATTCCAGCCCTAACCATTGCGTAGCAGATCTGCATGGCAGTGGTTCCAGCTTTACATGCAAACTCCAGATCTGCGCAGAAGTAGTCGTTGCCTACACCCAGAGCTTCAGCAACTATCGTCCCAGTTGGTTTCACTGCGTATGGATGAGACTCGCTACCCACAAAAACTGCACCGATCTTCTTCGGGTCTATCTTGGCCCTCTTTAGAGCTTCTCTTCCAGCTTCTACTGCAATCGTAGCGGTATCTTCATCCGATCCAGGAACCGATTTTTGTTCAACGCCCAAACCGTTTTTTATAACCTCTGCGTTCTCGCCCCAGATTCTCGCTATTTCATCAACCTTGATTCTGTATCTTGGAATGTACGTTCCGTAAGAGACTATTCCCACCATCACTCAACACCCCTCAACCTATCTACCATATCTTCAACGGGCAGGTTAGTAACGATCAATCCAACTTTGTCAGCTTCCGCCAACTTAACAGCAATCTCATCCACCCTTTTCAACCCATGCAAAACGACTACGCTCGGCTTTAGATTCGCAACTCTAACAGCGACCATTGGAGATCTTCCAGTTGAGACTTTCGTAAAGATAAGAGATCTTTCGCTCGTGTAGCCGTAAAGCTTGTAGAAGTCGTACGCATTTAACGTTAGAATCGCCTTTATGCTGTCGACTATTGTATATCCGTTAACGACCTTATCAGTCTCTACTATCACATCACCCTCAAGCATTTCCACAAGCTCCTTAAACTTCAGAGATTTCGTGAACTCTTTCATATCTATGATTGCATCCAAGTTAATGCCACTTATGAGGTCCCTGTACTTCGAAATTGTCTTGTAGCCCTTATCTTTGTCTATCTCGAATAGTGCCGTTATGACTTTCCTAACAAAGCTTATACCGGGTGATTTTCTTCTGTCGCTTTCGTAATCACTTATAACTGATGGAGAAATTCCCAATTTATCGGCAAGCTCCTTCTGAGAAACTTCAAATATTCGCCTCCACTTTCTCAGAGCTTTGCCAGGATTATCGGAAAAGACGATTTCACCTGAAATCTTATCCTTTAGAACGTCAATTATGTGATCCATAAAACGAAGTTGCTCGAAAACTTATAAATTTAACGAAATCGAATACGTTTATTGACGTTGTAGAACTTGTTAAAGAAAATAAAAAATTTTGAGGGCTTACTCACAGATGTCAATCCAAATGGCTCCGTTTGGACAAGCTTCAACACACGAACAGCACTCCTGGCAGTCTTCAGGTCTCACAGGATGGGATTTTCCATCCTCCCCAATCTCGTATACCTCTCCAGGGCAGACACCTATACACTCTCCACATCCATCACACTTTTCTGGGTCTACTTTAATCTCTACCATACCCTACCACCTCCCAGCTGGATGATTTTAGGAGTATTTAACGTTTTTTAAATCACTCGCGAGTCTCTCAGTAAGGTATGACCGAATAAAACAAAATAGGTTAAAAATGAAGTAAAAATCAAATTCCTGATCTCTTTTCTTCCATCTCCTTGAGCTTCTCTGGAGTAGTTATATATGTTGTGGAACCAGACGACCAATATGCTGCTTTTCCTTCATTTATAAGCTCCTGCACTATCTTATCAAGTTCTTTCTTCTTGACTCTTAGTATTTTCGCCAAATCTCTAACTTGCCAAGGCTTCTTCTGCAAGTATTCTATAACTTTCTGCTTTAGCTCCTCCTTATTTATTTCCTCGGCCATTTTAGGTCACCAAAAAAATTAGGTTAAAGTAGTATATACACTTTACCATCTGAAAGCTGCGGATGTTCTGAATGTCGTGTAGAGGTACGGTGTTCTGTGGTAGTCTTCGATCAGCTTCTCAGTGAACTCCAAGCCTGTCAACTCGAAGAATCTCTCCCAGCCGATTCTGTGTATCCACTCAGCAACTCTCTCGTACTTCTCTGCGTGGGCTGCCCAAGTCTCAAGTATCTTCTTAACTGTCTGAACGACTTCTGGCCATCTTGGTGGGTTGTTTGGTAGCCATGGCACTACAACCTTCGAAAGCTGTGGCGGGTATCTAGCATCTGATAGCTTACCTCCCACGAGTATTGCTACACCGTCATTCTCTGGGTCGAAGATTGGCATACCCGGACACATTGTGTAACAGTTTCCACAGTACATGCACTTGTCCTTGTCGAGTATTACTGTCTTCCTCTTCATGTCTGGCTTCAGAGCACCAGTTGGACAAGCTGCGACAGTTGACGGAATCTCACAAGTCCTTCTTACAGCATCGTCATCTATCTTAGGAACTTTTCTGTGGACTCCAACCATCGAAATGTCTGAAGCGTGGACTGCTCCACACATGTTAGCACAGCAAGCAAGGGAAATTCTACACAGAGCTGGGAGCTTGTGGTCGGTGAAGTATTCGTAGAGTTCATCCATCACAGCTTTCACGATACCAGATGCATCAGTAGCTGGTGTGTGGCAGTGTACCCAGCCCTGAGTGTGGACGATGTTTGTAAGACCGTATTCACCCTTTGTGGCATCCCAAGTTCCACCGCACGGGAATCCTACTTTCTCCTGAACTTCTTTTATCAAGTCTTCAATTTTGTCTGGATCGGTTAAGAAGAATTCTACGTTGTGCCTGCTTGTGAATCTTAGATAACCATCAGAGTACTTGTCGGCAATGTCACATAGATCTCTAACCGTGTAGATGCTCAACAGTCTCGGTGATCCGAATCTAACGACGTATATTACGTCTCCACTTTCTGCAACCCTCTTAATTACACCAGGCCTAACCACTTCGTGGTACTTCCACTTTCCATAGTTGTTTTTAATCACGGGGTGCAACATTATCGAGTAGTGCGGTGGGCCAAAATCAGTTTTTGGCTCCACAGTCTCTTCCCATTCCTTCTCCTCAGCCATAACAAACCACCTCACTCCTGCAATTCTCTCCAGAATATGAACGGGTTGTTTCTTGGAGCGTACACCATCCTAACGTCAGCTTTCTGACCGATCACTTTCAAGAATTCCTGCATTCCAACTCTCCAGATGAGTTCTCCGACTCTCTCTCTGAACTTACCGTTCTCGTCCCACCAGTCCCAAATTGCTTCAAGCAATTCGCAGCACTTGTCTATAAGTTCGTCTGCCGGAATGAACGGCACTGCAACCCATCCGATTATAGCTCCATCGAGGAACGGAGCCTTACCACCGATGAGGATCGTTGCTCCTCTCTCCTTACCCGGCTTTAGAGCCTTCGGTAGGACGTTTATACAGTGCATACATCTGATACAGTTCTTGTTGTCGATCTTTAGCTCGTTACCGTCCCAGCTTATCGCACCAGTTGGACACTTCTTAACAACTTGCTTCTCAATGTCCACACCAGCCTTGGCGTATTCCCTTACTGCTTCCTGATCAATCTGGATTTCATCCTTCCAAGTTCCGATTATAGCGAAGTCCGATCTTGCCTTTGCAGCGACACAGTCGTTGGGACATCCAGCACACTTTATCTTGAACTTGTATGGCCACATTGGCCTGTGCAACTCATCCTGATATCTCATCGTGAACTGATAGCAAGCCTCAAGGGTGTCGTAGCATGCGAATTCACACAAAGCTGGACCCATGCAGGCTGAAGGAGTTCTCAAGTCAGAACCACTACCACCGATGTCGAATGGAGCAGGGGAGCCGTATTTTTCAAGGTAAGCTAGGGCGTTTGCCATCGGCTGTAAGTGCTCAGTTCTCGTTCCAAGCAAGATTATGTCTCCAGTTGAACCGTGGAAGTTCGTCAATCCAGAACCCCACTTCTCCCAAGCATCGCAGATAGCTCTCAAGGCTTTCGTTGAATAGAACCAGCCAGCTGGCATGTTAATTCTCATCGTGTGGAAGTGCCAAACCTCTGGAACTTTATCTTCCAAGTCACAGTATCTACCAATAACTCCTCCACCGTAACCGTAGACAGCTACGATACCTCCGTGCTTCCAGTGCGTTCTCTTTTCTTTGTAAGACAATTCGAGAACCTTAAGTAGACCCTTAGCGGCACCTGGCAACTTTATCTTTTTACCAGCTTTCATCGCCTTCTCCTGCTCGATTGCAGCTCTCTTGATCTCTTTTACAAAGGAAGGCCATGGACCTTTTTCAAGTTCATCAAGTAATGGAGTCTCTGGCAATTCTACACCATCAACTACTGGCATTTAACCACCTCCCAAACGGTTCGTATTTATCTCTCCATTAACCATATATAAGATTTTCGAAATTAAATTTCATAAAACTGAGTTTTAATTTTGAGAATTCATTTCGTAAATCTTTTAGAATGTTTAACGTTAAAGGGGCTGGTGACTGGGAAAGTTTACATTGTTGGAGCCGGTCCAGGAGATCCTGAACTGCTAACGGTCAAAGCTTTGAAGGTAATAGAGATGGCGGACGTCATACTGTACGATAGGCTCGTCGGAAAAAGTATAGAAGATATGCTGAAAAGGATGGGAAAGGAGATAATCTACGTAGGAAAAAACTCTTATGAGAACGGTGCTGAGAGACAAAGAAACATAAATGAGCTTATGGTTAAGCTTGCAAGGGAAGGAAAGATCGTTGTAAGACTAAAGGGTGGAGATCCATTCGTTTTTGGAAGGGGTGGAGAGGAGGTAGAATACCTAATAAGGAACAACATACCTTTCGAAGTAATACCCGGACTCAGCTCGGTTATAGCCGTCCCAACCTCTGCAAAAATTCCTTTAACGCACAAAGGACTCTCTTCAACGATATTCGTCATTACGGGCAGAAACTTAGAAGATATTGGGAAATCAGCTCTCAACGGGACAATAGTCGTACTGATGGGAAAGGAGAAGATTAAAGAAATCTGTAGGAGATTGATAGAGCTTGGAAAAGATCCTAAAACGCCAGTAGCCGTAATAGAAAACGGAACACTTGACAATCAGAGAGTTTACTATGGAAACCTTGAGACAATTGGCGATATTGTAGAGAAAAACGTCAAGGGTGTAGCGTTGATAGTCATAGGTGATGTTGTTGAGCTTGGTAAGAAGTTCAACTCCAGAAAACTCTAGTCCTCACAAACCTCTTCTCAGCCTCGATAAGCTCCTTCAAAAAATCTTCCTCATTCTTGAAAAACTTTGAAAGTATTTTTACAGCCGTGTTGACTCCAACTCCAAACGTGTTTAGGGCATATATCGCCCTCTTTCCGTAGTTCATGACGAGATTTGCATTTTTATAGAGCTCAACTTTATCTATCTCATTTAAATCTCTTCTCGCATTCACACAAGCTAAAAGAGCTGAACCGCACTTTATGCACATCAAACTCTCTATCTGCTTAACCTTCATCTTTACCCTGCAACCGCAGTTTAAGCAAATTAAGTAGCAATATTCGTTCTCAATCCTCTCCTTGAAGGCTTTCAAAATGGCTTTCTCCCTATCCCCTACAATATCACCAATCCTTAGCTCGCTGAGTTTTGATAGGGGACTGCATTCTTCGTAAACCAAAATTTCTATCTCTCCGCTCTGAATTTTTTTCAATACAAAAGCAGTTCTATCCAAGTCCAACCTATCGTGTATTACCTCTTTTAAAGCCTCTATATAAACGGGTTTTCCTCTCATCTTTTCGATGAGTCTTCTAATGTTAATTCTGCCTACATCATCCAAACATCCAAATCGCTTTGCAACTTCGACGAACTTGTACTGCATGACCTTTGAATCGATGAGAGCGATTTCTATCAGCTCCGCAATCTTATCAACATCTATTTTCATCAGAACGTCTTTAACGTAATCTGCGTCGACGTTACCCTTTATCCTTATCCTGTAAGGTTCTACAGAAATCTCGAAAGGTTTGGGTAGGAAGAGAGATATTAGCTTTGCAATGGTTTCATTCACCTTATGACCAAAACAGGCGTTTATTACGACATTTCCTTTACCCTCAATAGTTACAACATCGTCCGTTGCGATCCTGTATCCCTCTTTCAAACACCTTTCAATTACATCCAAAACTACTTTGCAAGAACCTTCGTCCGTATTAAACTCTTGCATAAGAATATCTACAACTTCTTCCTTGCTAAAGCTCCTGAGAAGATTGCATATCCACCTTCTAATCTTGCCAACATCCTGAGCAACTTCAAAGGGGACAGGAATTTCTTCACCAAGCCAAGAAGGAACGACACCCTCAGACTCAACTCTCTCAACTCTTACAACGTCGTCTATCGCTACTATTCTCCAAAGCTCCCCTTTCATAGCGAATACATTGTGATCCAAGAGAGATACGAAGCTCTCATCCAAATATCCAATAACCTTATGCGTAGCTGTATCTACAACCTTGACTTTTTTCTCATCTGGAATCATTGAAATGTTCGAGTAAAAATATCTCCTACCACTCCTCGTAACCTTTCCATTCCTTATCAGGCCATTTTTCTCCAAAAACGCACAGATTTCGTTAAATTCTTCTTCACTCAAATCATCGTAAAATTTTACTCTTTTAACTATCTCGTAAATTGCACCAAGATCGTAACCCTCCATAAGCATCGCTACAATCTGATTTGCCAAAACATCCAAGGGCTTACTGAAAGGTTCGATTCTTTCAATCAAACCTTTCTTGGCTCTTTTAACGATTGCCCAAGACTCAAGAATTTCGTCAAATTCGTTTGCAACAATATACCCTTTTGAAACTTCCTCAAGCCTATGCCCACTTCTTCCAACTCTCTGAATTAACCTCTTCACTTCTCTTGGACTGTTGTACTGAACCACCGCATCCACATGTCCGATATCTATTCCCAATTCCATAGAAGATGTGCAAACCAATGCATCCAGCTTCCCTTCGGCAAACATCTTTTCAGCTTCTATTCTAACATCTCTCGACAGCGAGCTATGGTGCACCTCGATCTTGAGCATCTTCTTAAGCTTCAATCCCAATGTTTCGGCCGTTTGCCTAGTATTTGTAAATATCAACGAAGATCTATGGTTTTTCACGATCCTCGCTATCTCTTCCTCATCTCCCTTAACAACTCTGAATTCGTAGACCTTTTTACCATTCCACTCAACAACATCCTCCATTCCAAAGAACTCCGCGATCTCCTTGGCGTTACTTAAGGTTGCGGATAAACCGATCACTTGGAAGTTAGCAAGCTCTCTAAGCCTTTCCAAAGCTATTGCAAGCTGAACACCTCTTTTAGAATCCGCAAGCTCGTGGATTTCATCAATCACAACAAATTGAACGTTTCTTAAAGACTCTCTAAGTCTTCTACCTAAGAACAGTATTTGGAATGTTTCTGGTGTTGTGATTAGTATTTGTGGAGGTTTCAAGGATTGTAATCTCCTCTCAGCATTTGACGTATCACTGTGTCTGACAGCTATTGTAAAGCCGAGCTTATCTGCCAAAATCTTTAGTCTCCTGATCATGTCTCTATTCAAAGCTCTTAAAGGAGTGATGTAGAGAAAAGTTATACCCTTACAATCCATTTTGAGCATCTTGTTGAGTATCGGGATTGTGGCACACTCAGTTTTACCGCTTCCAGTCGGAGCTGTAATGAGGACATTTAAACCCTTAGCTACTCTCGGAATAGCAACCTTCTGAAGGTCGTTCAGCCTTTTTATCCCTATTTCCCTTAAAGCCTCAACTAGCATGGACTCGTAGAATAGACTTGAGGATATTTAAGATGAACGTCTCGCTTAACCAATAGTCTCGCAGCTTTTGTTTGATGAAAAAGATGCATTACGTCAAGAAAATTCTTAATAACTATACCAACAACCCAAAGCCATGAGAACGATCTATTGGGAGGACAATGCCGTAAAACTGATTGATCAAACGCTTTTGCCGGACGAATTCAAAATTATAACGTGCAGAACTGTTGATGAGCTTGCAGATGCTATAAAGAGGTTGGCTGTGAGAGGAGCACCAGCTTTGGAGGCGAGCGGTGCTTACGGTGTCGCTTTAGCTTGTTACGAGAGGGATTTCAAAGATGTAGATGAGCTAAAGGAGCATGTCAAGAAGAGGGCCGAGCTTCTAGCTTCGACAAGGCCAACAGCTGTAAACTTATTCTACGGAATTGATAGAGTTTTGGAAGTCGTCTTGAGCGGTAGCGATGTTGAGGAAATAAGAAAGAAAGCTTTAGAAGAGGCTGAAAGGATAGCTGAGGAAGACGTTAGAAGGAACAAACTCATGGGTAAATATGGAGCTGAGCTTTTGGAGGACGGAGATACTGTTTTAACTTACTGCAACACTGGAAGGCTTGCAACCGTTGATTACGGAACAGCTTTGGGTGTGATAAGAAGTGCGGTTGAGCAGGGTAAGAAAATCAAAGTAATTGCATGCGAAACTCGTCCTCTAAATCAAGGCTCTAGGCTTACGTGCTGGGAGTTGATGCAGGACGGTATAGATGTGACGCTCATCACGGACAATATGGTTGGAATCGTAATGCAGAGGGGAATGGTCGATAAGGTGATAGTTGGGGCTGACAGGATTGTGAGAGACGCTGTTTTCAACAAAATTGGAACGTACACAGTAGCAATAGTTGCCAAAGAGCATAACGTTCCATTTTACGTCGCTGCACCGATTACAACGTTTGACTGGGAAAAGACTATGGATGAGGTAATTATTGAGGAGAGGAGCAAAGATGAACTAATCTATTGCCATATAAAGTGTAGAAAGACGTTGATTGCACCGAAAGACGTTAAAGTCTTCAATCCGGCCTTTGATGTAACCCCACTCAAGTATGTTACCGCCTTGATAACCGAAAAAGGTGTCATATATCCGCCGTACGAGGAGAACGTGCCAAAATTTCTGAAGTTAGGTGGTAGCGAATAGGCCACTTTGATTGTTATTTACAATTTTTCATTTTTCTATGTCATTGTAGTATATCTTCGAGATTTCAATATTTCAATTTTTTACGCAATTTTCAAATCTTCAGAACAAAGGTTAGAAGTGCGCGGGCCGGGATTTGAACCCGGGCTAACGCCTCGGAAGGGCGTTGTCCTACCAGGCTAGACTACCCGCGCCTACCGATTATTAAAGCCATATACATTTAAACGTTTCGCAGGAAAATTTTATTTTTCGAACTGATCTTTTTTATGCATGAGCGTAGGATGGGATGCTTCACATGGAGAATTCTTAATTGAGGATTATTACTACTTCTCAAAGCTGAAAAGAATGGCAAAAAATGAGGGTATAGAGATATATCAGGAGGACGATTTCAAGAAGCTGGGCGAGCACGATGTAATCGTTTTTAATTACCCAGAGGAAAAGTTCCGAAGCTGGGAGATTAGAAAAATAAGCAACTGGCTAAAGAAAGGGAAAAGAATAGTCTTTGCTACATACTACGGAAACATGGACTCCACTGCAGAGAACATAAACAAAGTTCTGACTAAACTCGAAATACCTATAAGAATAAACGGCGATGTTGTGGTAGATCTGGAGAACAACGCTGGAGACATGATGTTCCCAATATGTAAGTACAAGACTTACAAGGTTGTTATGCCGTGTGCATCGTCTCTCACAACGAACAACAACGCCTTAATAATATCTGAAACTGGGTTAACTCATCCAAATGGTTACAGGAGCCCAGTAGTCGGCGCGATGTACAAGGACAAGGGAGAGATAATTGTATTGGGCACCTGTGTGTTCTGGGACAACTACAGTTTAGAGTTGTTAGACAACAAGATACTTGCGTTGGACATACTGAGGTGCTAGAATGAAGGAGAAGCTTATAGACATGCTAAAAGAAATCGGAGCTTTGAAATTTGGAGAATTCATTCTTTCATCTGGGAAGAAGAGCAACGTCTATGTTGACATAAAAATAGCATGCACATACCCCGAAATACTAAGGACTGTCGCAAAGCTGATGGCTGAAAAGGTTAAAGGTATTGACTTCGACAAGATAGCCTGCATAGAGCTAGGAGGCGTTCCACTGGCTGTAGCTCTTTCCCTCGAAACTAACAAGCCCTACGTCATATTCAGAAAGGAGAAGAAGTCCTACGGAGTTGGCGGTGATCTGATAGGGACTATTGAGGAAGGCGAGAGGATTGTAGTTGTTGAAGATGTGACTACAACGGGAAAGTCTGCTTATTCAGTGGTTAGGAGGGTTGAAGAGAGGGGTGGTAAGGTAGTAGCTGTGCTGACTGTCGTCGATAGGAATGAAGGGGCCAGAGAGCTCATTCCAAATCTAATCCCAATTGTCGAACTTAAAGAACTCTTGGAGAACATTTAAATACCGATCTCCTCTCGATGTTGTGCTATGAGTAAAGTCGAGAGACTGACTAAGAGAAAGACCGATCCAAACTTGGTGAAGCTAATCGAATCACTGTTCAAAGCATCAGCTGAGAACAAGGCAAAGATATGGAAGGACATCGCAGAGAGATTGGCTAGACCAAAGAGACTTTACGCAGAAGTAAATGTCTCGAAGATAGAAAGGTACGCCAAAGAGGGAGAAACGATCTTAGTTCCAGGGAAGGTTTTAGGAGGAGGTAGGATAACAAAAGCCGTTACAGTTGCAGCCTTAAGCTTCTCAGATTCAGCTAGGAGAAAGATTGAGTCTGCGGGAGGTAAGTGTCTTACGATTTCTCAGCTGATCGAGATAAATCCGGGAGGTAGCGGAGTCAGGATTATGGGGTGATGAATTATGGCTGTGAGCGTTAAGAGGGCCTTGAAGACCCTTGGCGACGACTTCGTTGTGATAAATGCGGAAGGACATATTTTAGGCAGATTGAGCAGCATTATCGCAAAGAGGTTGCTGAACGGAGAAAAGATAGTAGTTGTCAATGCTGAAAAGGCTATAGTTACTGGAGATAGAGAAATGGTCTTTCAGAGATACAAGGAGAAGTACGACAGGGGTAGTAAGGAAAAGGGCCCCTACTTCCCAAGACATCCTGAAAAACTCTTCAAAAGAACTGTCAGAGGTATGCTTCCTTGGAAGAGCAGAAGGGGTAGAGAAGCATACAGAAGGCTTAGGGTTTTCATGGGAGTTCCCGAAGAATTGAAGGACAAGGAGTTTGAGATTGTTGAACAGGCGTTGTATGAGAAGGTTTGTAAGACTGACAAGTTTGTAACGGTAGCAGAGATTTGTGAGTATTTGGGTTACAAGTTTAGGGGTGCATGATTATGAAGGTCGTGATAACAAGTGGTAAGAGGAAAACAGCTGTTGCCAAAGCCGTTGTAAGGGACGGAGTTGGTAGGGTCAGAATAAATAAGATTCCTCTCGAAATTTTCCAACCTGAACTTGCCAGACTAACCATAATGGAGCCACTGATTATAGCAAAGGACTTGGCAAAGAAGGTTGACATCGATGTTACCGTGAACGGTGGAGGTGTCATGGGTCAGGCTGAAGCTGCGAGAACAGCAATAGCAAGGGGGCTGGTTGAGTGGAGCGGAGATGAAGAGCTTAAAAGAGCTTACTTAGAATACGACAGGTATCTGCTCGTCAACGACGTGAGGAGGAAAGAGCCCAAGAAACAGGGAGGAAGGGGAGCAAGGAAGAGGAGGCAGACTTCTTACAGGTAAAAACTTTTATACAGTTTTTATCACGGTGAAAAGGATGGAAGGGGTAGACTTCCCCATCAGATGCTTCAGCTGTGGAGCCGTAATAGGACACCTCTACGCGGAATACAAGAAGAAACTTGAAGAAGGTAAAAGTCCGAAAGAGGCTTTGGATGAAATGGGAATTGAGAGGTATTGTTGCAGGAGAATGTTCCTGACTTACAAGTCCGTGCTTGAGGAGATTGCGAAGTTCCATGGGGCCGTGGGGTAGCCTGGTTATCCTCCCGGCTTCGGGAGCCGGTGACCCGAGTTCAAATCTCGGCGGCCCCATCAAAGGGGTGATGCCCTATTAAACGCACCTTCCCCTTTAAATATACTCGATTTGAAAAAGTCCGTATCATCGGTGCAAGGGCTCTGCAGATAGCTTTGGGCGCACCAGTGTTAATAGAAACTGACAAAACCGATCCCTTAGAAATTGCAAGAGAGGAATTCGAGAGAGGAGTAATTCCAATAACTGTCAGGAGAAGAAGGGAGAGCTTCGTCTGGCTTGAAAGATACGATCTGTTTTAATTTTTTATTAAATTCTGAACATTAAATTTCTCGATGTTATACTTCTCATGAGATTTTCAACCCTTTCAACGCTCTCACAGATGTCTTCAGCTATCTTCTCAGCGTTTCTCTCTCCAATTAGGAGAATGTAGTTCTCTATAAAGTCTTCAGCAACCTCATCGTCATCCAAGTCCCAAACGCCCGAAAACATCGGATGCATATCGTTTACGAAGTCCACTACACCTTCAAAGTTCGTTCCGTTTATCATATCGCTCACATAATCGTGCTCGAAGAATTGGCAATCCCTAAGAATATCAATGACTGCACTCCTCAGCTTCTCAACGTTGTATGTCCTCTTTGCAGGAGAGTACTTCTTCACGATCTCATCCATCTCAGCCTTGGAGTAGTCGAAAATCCTCTGTCTTCTACTCATACCCTTTGAAACTTCCATAAGTACTTCGAACGTTCTCGAATCGATTGGGGCTATCCTTGTCTTTCTTCCGTTGTTGAGTTTGACAGTCTTTATTCCGTTAAATGAGCGGATGTCGTTCTTCGTGAGGTTGTAAACTTCCTCATGAGTGGCAAGAGAGGATATAATAAGTCTGATCATAGCATGTTCCTTCAAATCCTTCCTCGACACCGCATTTATGTACCTGATGTCGAACTCCTTTATCAGCAACTCATCCATCCCAATCCCTTATATTACTCCAGATATAAATCCTTTGATGAAACATCCGTGCATAGTTCAAATAAGGGATGTCGAAGAGGAGAGGCTTGAAAACCTTATTTCAAAGGCTTACAAGTTCAACGTCAATGTTGAGAAGGTAAAAGGAGGAGTGGATGTTTATTTCGAGGATGTGAACGATGCAAGAAAGTTCATCTCAATTCTGAAGAAGTTGCTGAATTTTGAAGTTAAATTCAGCACGAAATTCGCAGGATTGAGAAAGGGAAGGGTGAGAGTTCTCTTCGTTTACTGCCTTAGATACAGAGGATAAGCTTTTTAAATCCGATCGTGCACCCTTACTGGGGGCCGGTAGCTTAGCCAGGTTAGAGCGCGGGACTCTTAATCCCGCGGTCGGGGGTTCGAATCCCCCCCGGCCCGCTCCAAAGTTGGGTAGTATTCCTCTTTCAGCCAAGATAACAGCCTTTGCAAGTTCCGCTTCAACGAAAGCCGACAGATTAGGGATTATCTGCTTAGCTCTCTCAAGAATATTTTTATCTACGTAGAGGTGCAAAAATGTCTTGTCTCCCTTACGTCTTGGCATAATGATTCTTGATCAAGAATAAAATAAGGTTTGCTAAAGGTAGTTGGCAGTAGGTTTAATAATTTTTACAAGAATAAAATAAGCGTTGCTGCTTACACTACTACCCTTTCAAGAACTTCTTCTTAATTATATCTTTCTTCTGTAATAAATCTCGTGTAGCTACAAGTATACTAATAAGAGCTTGACCGATTGCAGATTTCCTGAAACGCTCAAGACTCGACCATCTCTCAACAAACCACATTGGGAGGTTTTCGGCAATCTCGAGAAGATGAGATGTTGAAGCTACAGATGTTCCTTTAACCAACTCCCTTGCGAAGTCTTTGGCAAACTTCCTATATATATCCTTGAAAGCTTCCTCAAACAGCTTAACTGCAACAATACCATCAACGAAAGCGGATATCTCATCTTCAACGCTGAGCTTTTCACCCGAACTTATGATCAATTCAAGCCTTTTTTTGAAATATTCATGAGCAGAGGGATGCCTTAACACCTTTTCGAGTTCTTTCTTCTCCTCCTCAGTTAGCTCAATGTATTTTTCAATAAAGGATATAATTTCATTCACAGTTGTGAAAACAAACTCTTCAGGATTGATTTCGTAAAGTTTCCTCCTCCTATCATTTGGATCTTGTCTTTCTATAATTAAACCCTTGTTTTTCAAATTAGATAGGTATTCGCTCACAATCGGTTTCTTAAGCCCTAAAGCTTCTTGGATTGCGTGAAAATACTTTTTTCCTCCAATTATGAATCCCAGAATCTCGAGCTCTCTTTTACTAACCATGTTTGTTTGTTAGGTAACTAACACATAAAAACCTAACGTTTGTTAAGATAACGAACGAAACTTTTTTAATCTTTAAGAGAATTGTTTGTTAAACAAACAAACAAATGAAGGGGGTGGTAGAAGTGGGGAGGATTGTTGTCACAAAAACAGTCTCAATGCCTCTCGAAATCGCCTATGTAATCCAAAAACTCGCTGAAAAACTTCAAACATCAGAATCAGCAGTTGTGAGAATTGCGATCCTTGAAAAAGCTGAGCGTGAGGGTGTGGAGATTCCATCTCAATGGAAGAGCGGTTTTGAGAGAGGTGGTTAAAAATGTCAACTCCAACAGCGAAGGGCGGGAATCTTAAAAAGAAATCCGTCATTGACTTTAAAAGCTTTTCCGAAAAATGTCCATTTATGATAAGAGATCAAAGAAACATAAAAAATTGTATCTTTAATGAAGATTTTCCGACCGACTGTAAACAGGAGGTTTGCAAACTCATAGGAGGAGGTGATGCGTTTGTCCCATATGTCCCATAATATGGACAATAATTTCAACGCTCAAAATTGCGGGACAAGTGGGACAAATAGGACAAACGGGACAAGTGGGGACACACAGGACATCGGCTTGAATTCAAGATTTGAACCCATCTGTGTCAAGAAAGCAAGAGAGTGCTCCTCTCCTGAGGCCTTGAAAGTAATACTCTCATGGGCAAAGAGAAGAGGATTGACAGAGTCACAGCGCCTGTCAATTGCAAAAACCTTCCTGAAAGTTCACAATCTCGATCTGTCACCTGATAAATTACTCGAGCTCCTCGATGTTCCGCAGTTCTCATGTGATTATGTGAGAAATCTCGGTTTCTGCAAGGAGGAAGAATGCGCTGAGAGTTTACACCCAGCTGATCGTTTGATTATAGACACCGAATCTGTTCTACTGTTCCATTCAACGTCAGAGTTGGACATCAAAATAGCAGGTCGTCGTGAAATAATTCCGATCAAAAAGATCGCAAAGCAAGGTAAGGACGGAATGAAAGTTAATGTAGCCCTCTTCAACGAGCTTTTCTTAAAGTGTTATTACATTCCGCCAAATCCTCCATTCGATGAAGAAAGCGCATTAAAGGTTTATCAAAGTTGGGTCGATAACGCCGTGATTGTTAGAGAACCCTTTGATGTAGAGTCATCGATCGAGGAAGCCGTTATCGAGGTTTTAACCACAAAGAGGGAATTTTACGATGTCAAGCTATTGAAGGAAGGTAAAGTGCCACCGAAACGTGGCTTTTTCGTTGAAGGAGACATCATTCTTGTTGATTCTGAGCTCCTTAAGGAGCTTCTTGAGGAGGTAGGTGTTTACGAGAGCATGAGGAAAGTTGCAAAGTCGGTGAGAAGACTTCTTGCAAATCCAAACAGGGCATCTATACGTCTTCGTATCAAGGAGCAAAGAAGATACTTTTGGGCATTTAATCTCGAAGCTATTAAGGCGATTCTGAAAAGAGAAGGCGAAGATTGGACTCCTGAAGTCAAGAAAGAAGATGACTTCTCAAAAGCTATTGAGGAGATTGGAGGTGATTTTATTGAGTGAAGTTATCAAAATTTACGGACCACCAGGAACAGGTAAGACCTCAACACTCATCTCAAAGCTGAGGGAAGAAATCCAGAACGATGACCTTTCCTTGAAGGATGTCGTTTTCATTTCATTTTCTAATTCTGCAATAAACGAGGTTTGTGAACGTGTAGGAATATTAAGAGGAAGCAGAGTTGCACCTTACTTCAGAACACTTCACGGTTTATGCTTGAAGAACCTTATCAAGACAGGGAAGATTTCACCCGATTTGATAAGGAGAATGCAATCGAAAGGCTTTGTTGAAGGACTGCAGGAACGCTTCTGTCGTGAGGAAGGGATTCCATTTGAAAGGGATGACGGTTTTGGTGCTTCAGATGCGTTAGGAAACAGAGTTTTCACCGCTTGGAATGCTGTCATTGGCGAGTTCTACCCTGAAAGCCGTGATATTGGAAAGTGTCTCGAGATGTTATATAATATAAATTACAATTATGGATCAATTATAGAGCGTTGGTTGAACTTCAAGGAGAATGCGGGATTCTTTGATTACGTCGATCTCCTTATAGAATCATTTGAGGAAGGAATTGAGATTGAAGCAAAGATCGGATTCATTGATGAAGCTCAAGATTTCAACCGCTTGGAGTTTGAAATTGTCGAAACTACAATTGAACAACTTGAGAGGGTTTACTTGGCGGGGGATGATGATCAAGCCATTTACGGATGGAAGGGAGCAAAACCTGATTTCTACCTCGACTTGAAAGGTGAGGAAGTCATCCTCTCGAAAACTCACAGGTTACCCTCGAGGGTTTGGAATTTTGCCAAGCAGATCATCACACAGGTTGAAAGAAGAAAGGAAAAAGAGATCGAACCGCGTGAGGATGCGGGAGTTGTAAGAATACTTCCAAAGATGGATATAAGGGAGTTCCTGAGTTGCGCGGTAGGAACGGCAAGAAGGCATCCCAACCTCAAGGTTTTTGTCTTATTTAGGACCAACAGGATGGTTTATCAAGCTGAGTCAATTTTGCTTGAGAATGCAATCCCCTTCAAGCGTTTGAAGGGTTTCACGTTTTGGGATAAGGAATTCGTGACAGCATGGAACATCGTTGCCAAATTGAGAAGAAAGGAGAAGCTCAACCTTGATGAGCTAAAGTTCCTTGTTGAAAATGCGAATCCTGACATTATCTCTGAAGAGCAAAAGGAAATACTTACCAATCTGATTCAAAGCGGTAACATCCCGATAACCCTGTTTGAAGCTCTCCATAAATTACCCATCCTCGACCTGATAGCTCTTAGAAGGAAGAGAGCAAAGAAACTCCTTGAGAAAGCTTGGAAACCAATTGATTTCGAGAAGATCAACCTCTACATCGACACGATTCACGCTTCAAAGGGAGCGGAAGCTGATATCGTGTTCTTGGCAGATGCCATAACTTCTCCAATTGTTTCAGCAATAAACAACGGACATCGAGATGATGAGTTGAGAGTCTTTTACGTTGGATCAACAAGAGCACGAAAAGCCTTGTTCGTTGCTCCACTCGTTGAATACAAGTCATTTTTGGAGGAGGTGATTGCTTATGCACCCATTTGCCAAAGCGCTTGATGGTGAGTGGGGAAATTATATCGCAAGTTGGTGGAGGATGAAAGAGGAATATCTCAAGACGTGGGTTCATCCTTTGAGGGAGAAGCACATTTACTTCAAGCTCGTTAGAGGATTCCCTTACGAAATTCCTTTCGTGTTCAATGGCGCAGGATTCAAGAATGAGCTCAATACGCCTTGGAAAGAAGCTGAAGAGCTTCACGACGTGATACTGTTTGCACCTGTATTAAGGAGAGAAATTCTGCCTTGGGAACTTGTTCTCGATCCTGATATCGAAAATGAGAAAGAACTTGTCAAAAAGGGTAGATGGATTCAAGCATCCCTTGAAGCTCTTGAAATCGAATATACAATGGGTTACACGGGAAACAGATCATTCCACTTCCACATTATAGCCGATCCTGATACCAAACTTCCTGAAGAACTTCCAGAGGGTTTTAATCTACGATTGTTCAAGGAAGCGTTGTTCAACATCATTGGGTATTGTGCAGGTTTTGACGGATTGGACATTGACACGGCAGGATTCAAGGCGAAGAGACATGCCATTAGAGAATTCTTCAGCATCCACGAAAAGACACGTTGTTTCAAGGTTCCCCTTGATGAGGTAGAAATCAGGAAAGTTAAGCTTGGCGTATATCCCGGATGGCTTGAAGATTGGGAGGGATACGAGCTTTGGAAACCAACTGAAAGCCAAGTAATGGAAATACTTGAAGAGGTTGAGAGAATAATTGCTCAAAGAAAGCTCCAAGAGAAATCCTTTGAGAGATTTTGGAGAAGCAAACCAAGAAAGGAAAGGACTATTGGTTCGAGATGGAGGCTTGAAAGGATAAAGAAGTATGCTCAGATTTTGAGGAAGTATGGGAAGCTCGTGAATGATCCAAAACTCAAGGAGAGGCATGGAAACGAATGGAACGCAAGAGCGCACCTAATCATTTTAATGATAAAGGAAGGCTTCACGGATGAGGAGATTCACGAAGTCTTCCGCCATTCTGAGAATTACGATCACAAGAAAACGCAGTATTTCATCGATTGGTTCAGGAGAAAGGAGATAGAAGTCTCGAGAGGTGTTAGGAGATGAAGTGCCCATTCTGTGGCAATTTCCTTGAAAATTCTCTTACCAAAGCGTTGAACGGTATCCAGAGTGAAGAGGGAATAGTTCTCACGAACATCGATTATGTCCTTGAAGTTGGAAACACGATAAGACTTGTTGCCGAAGAAAAGCACACTCAAAGGCATTTTGCAAACATTTACCAATTAATCACGCTTAAGAAGGTTGCCAAAGCCTTGAGAGTTCCTCTCTTGCTCTTATTCGTTGATGATGTCGAGAATGAGGTAACAGTTTACGATGTGCCGGTCAACATAAAATTCCCAAGACGGCATTTCTACAACTTTGAACGGGAAGAACCCGTTTTCGTTGGCGATTATCGAGAGCTGAGACGTTTCCTATTGAAGAATTTTGTTTATCATGCTCCTTCCATGAAAAGGAGTTTTGGGAGGTGGTATGATGCGGTTTAGAAGTCTGAGAGCTGTTTCCCAGCTGATGAGGAAGGGAGTTGTTGCAACAATGAGAAACGGGAAGTATCACGATTTGATTGGAAGGGAAATCGTGATTAGAGATAGCAGAAACATTGTTTTCGCAAAAGCAAGAGTTATTGCAGTTTTTGAAAACTTGAAAGTGTTCAGAAAGCTCTTATGGAAGTATTCAGGGTTTGAAAGCTTAGAAGCATGGGAGGAGAAGGCAAGGGAGTTGAACATGGGAAGGTTGCCGAAATACATTGTTCTCCTCAAACTGACTGAAAAACTCAAGACTGATCCATTATGCGGTTTTGAGAGCGCTAAGGAGTTGCTTAAGCATACTGTTTGAGGTGAGAGGATGAAGGCAAAGAAGTTTGATCCTATCAAAATGATCGAAGAATCAGGAATCGGTGAGGTTGTCGATCAATACTTTTGCGAATTTGTTTGTAAGAAAGGAGAATTTGGCAAATGCAAGTATTTCAGGTGGATTTACGGAATTCCCGTTTGCATCCGAAAGGCTGTGAAGAAAGAGAAACGATTAATCAGGTGAGATCGTGGTTGAGGAAGAAAGGGAGGAGATTATCGAAGGGGAGGAAGCACTTAGTGGCTCATTCATCCGCTTAGTGATTAAGGGCGATGACAATGGAATGGGATTCGAACTCACGGTAAAGGCGGATGATGACCTGAAGAAGGTTGAGAAAGTTTTTATGAGAGTTTTTGAGAGAGTATCGGGTTTAATTAACGGACAGAGGGAGAAGGGGATTGATGTCGTATGAAGGGGATGTTTTCCGAGCTTTTTAGGGAGTATAATAACAATAACACCAATTGGCTAAACACGGTTGAGAACGAGCAAATTAAAACCGCAAGGGTAGTTAACTTATCCCTCACACAAAAGTGCAATTGGAGATGCATCTTCTGCTATAAGTGTTGCCCAAAACCGTTAGAATTCGATCCTGATGAGCTCTTCATGATACTTCGGGCATTAGAAAAGGAAAAAATGTTCTTCGGACTGACGGGTGGAGAGCCGACAATTTACAGATATTGGAGGAACATTTTAAGGTTGTTCACAGGGTATCCGCGCTTGAACATAATAACGAACGCTTCAGGAATTCGGTTGAAATCGGACGACGATGCGCATCTTCTTCTCACGAGTGTTAAAAGCTATAAAGTATCGATTCACGGTGTCGGGAGGGGAGCGGTTGAAGTAACAAGAAGTAGGGCGCAAAAAGGGTTGCAATTCCTCGAAAAAATGTTTGATACTCTTAATCGCTTGGAAGAGTCTTTGGAGCGGAAAACTAATCATCTCAGCTACGATTTTGTTGTCAACGTGGCTGTTCTGAAGGAGAACGTGGATGAAATTCCACTACTCATCGATAGGTTGGCAACGCTTCAAGATGAATACGGTTATCTAACAAGGATTGATGTTTTCAGACCTACACTTGTTGGGAATATGAAGAAACACAAATCAAGCATTCTCGATCTAACCAAGTTCGCAGAACTCTGCAAAGAGCTTAAGGAAACATATTCGGAACTTCCCTTAACTTTCGATGCTAACATTGCACATACTCCAGCGCTTTATTGCTGGGAGATTGAACCTGATGGATACGTTTACAGTGATATGCACTTCGCTCGGGTAGGCTCGTGGCGTAAGCACAGGTTAGCGGAAATTATTCAATTTGCCTATAGGTATGGTCCACAACTGATCAGACAGTATAAGGGGAAAGAATTTGTTGAGTTTCCAGATTTCGAACCTATCTATGAAAAGGATGTGATCTACCAATTTAAACCTAAAAGCAACGAGCTTCATTTCTTCAGTGCGGAGGATGCATTACTTATATACTACCTCCGCAATAATAAAACCTATGTTTTTAAGGGTTTGTTGAGTTATCTCATTCACACGTTCACATCTTGTCCCCTCAGTCAAGCGATTAAGCTGATCAAACCGATCAAGTTTGAAGATGTTAAACCCATTCTTGAATTCTTGGAACGAGAAGGTGTTATCGAGAAGACTGAAAGTCGTTTTCTGAAGGATTTCAAAATCGTGAACGAATCTATAAATGTAAAATTGGGAGAGCGGGAGGTGTGTTGAATGAAAGGGATGAATCGTTGCTATTTCTCAAAATTTTGGAGGATGGAGAGGAGATATTTTAAAGGCGCTCTAAACGAGTGGTTTGGCAAGTTGGATTCGGTTAACAAACGCAAGATATTAAAAAGGTTCTACGAGATGGGTTTGGAGTCCGGTTTGTTTGAACATGAGGTTAATGGTTTGATATACTACTATTTTGGCGTTTCACTATTCAAAGCGGGAAACTATTGGAAACGCGTTAGAATACTCAGACTACCAACGTGGATTCTTAAAGAAGTTGTCAGAATAAGCGGTGAACTCAGTAACTTAAGCGGACGAAAGGTTGCGCATGAGCTATACAAGAAGAAGGGAGTTTGGGTTGAACCGGGTGTTATTTACCTTTTCTTAAACCGCTTCAACGTAGAAGAAACTATTAGAGTGAAGGAAGCTCACGATGAACTTCAGGTGAAGGCTTTGAGGGAAGTAGGGCATCTCGAGCAAGATTTTATCCTTGCAGTTGAGGAGAATTACAGGAATTCAGTTTCGGTTTATGAGGAGTTCTCCGAGAAGTTCGAAAGGGTAAATCTTCAGCTCCTCTTCTTTTACGTCAATGTAGCGAGTTACTACCCTATGCTAATCGATTCAGCTTTGATAGATAAGGTTGTTGAGAATTGTGAGTTGGAAAAACCTAAATTGTGGAGGAGGGTGATGGAGAGATGGACGCACCGTTTGACGGTCGTTTCAAGACCGTAAAGACTCGTTATCACGTTACAATGGTTCTGCCGTTCCTTTTAGCGGACAAGGGTTTAACAGCAGAGGAGATCGAGTTTGTCATTGAAAGGTTTGAAAGATGCCCTATAAGATTGGACAGGCTGAAACTACTCTTCGAGTCTAACGGGAGGAGAAGGAGATGGAAGGTGGACAATCTCTCTTTAGATGTTTTAAAGGAGATCAAGCGGTTGAGAGAGGAGAAGGGTTACGGTTACCAAAAAATTAGTAAGGAAATCTATAAAAAATTTGGAATTTATATTTCAGGGATGACTGTTCGCCAAGTTTTCAAGGAGAGTATTGACCAAATTATCGAGGAGAAGGAGAAAGAAGCGAAAAGAATTGTAGAAATTGAAACATTGGTTGAAGAAGGGAAAATCAAGGAGATTAGCCTGAAAGACCTCGTTTGGTTTGCCATGCGAAAGGAGAATGAAAAGGTAAATGCTGAAATTGAAAGAAGACTGAACGAGTTAGTTGAAAAATCGTATAGCATGACTGTGCTCGATGTCCTTTGAATGTTTGATTTGTTTAATTTCTAACTTGTTTTCTTCACATAGTATATATATGAACTAAACTAAATTTTTATAACATATTTTCCTATAAAAACAAACTCTCACAAAGTTAGAGAAGACCGCTCATGGGGGAGATTTTGCTGAATGAAGGGATTAGAGGGGAGATTGAGGAATACATGGCGGACTATCTATCCGCCGTGTGAGGTGTAAAAATTTTTCGTGTGTCAGCCGACAAAAACAATCTTACTCCTTCAACCATCGTTCCGTTATATGAAAAGAATTTCTTTAAGCCTTTCGAAATCATTTTTATTCATCCTTTATGTAGAATTCCTCTCAGCTGAAATTCTGAAGTTGGATGAGTAATTGAATTGACCTTCAGTAACACCGCTTGAGAGGAGATAAATAAGAAGGTATCAGAACGGTTATTTCAGCTGGAAAAGATTTCTCAACTCTTCTTGTGTAACTGCCTCTTAGAGGAAATATAAGAGCGAAGAATAGTAATACTGACCATGTGAACATCCATCTGGATCAAAAGTTGGTATCTTACTAAGTCTCGAGAATAGGAAAAGACAAATTTTTAGAATTTGAATATAGATTGAGGGTGTGCTATGAAAATAAGATTATCAAAGCATGCATTAAACAGGGCAAAAGAGCGTTCAATTGATCTTAAACAAATAGAAGAAGTTTTGAGGAATCCAACAGAGACTATCGATGTTAAATTTGGTAGGAAAGCATCCTATAAACGATGTGACGATAAGTTTATAGTTGTAATATTCGAAGAACAGGATGACGAAATTGTAGTTGTTACGGTATTGAGAGTTGATGAGGAGAGGTTGAGGAGATATGGTTTCAGTCGAGTTTGACCCGGAAGTTAATGCCCTATACATCCGCCTGAAAGATGGAAAAGTCAAAACGTCAGAACCCTTAGCTGACAATATCATAATCGATTTGGATGAAAATGATGAAGTTTTAGGCATTGAAATCCTATTACCCGCTAAATCCGAAATATCTAAGAGATTGGCTGAAGCTTTAATCTCCTAAATATTTTCACCCAAACTTTTTACTCAACCCATAGTTGAATCATATCCCCTTGGAAGTTGTCATATTATGACCCTTGAAGCTCGAAAGATTCTTCGACGTTTATGAAATTAGAGAGGGAATTTGTCAACAAGCTTTGAATAGAACTGATCTGCTTGTTTTGTTTTGTTGAGATAATGAGTCGATCCAACCGTCACGGATGCTCTTCCCTGAATGAAGTCCGCAACACTCTCAGGAACACCGTTTTCGATCATGAAGTTAAGATGCCATTTTCTAATGCTCAAAGCCGACACCCTCTTATAGTAGATTGCCTTCTTTGCAGTTCCGTATTTGATAAACGTTCTTTCAAGCTCTGAAACGAATCTTATAGGCATATACGCCCAATAAGCTCTTTTGAAACCCTTACCAATCGATGCCATAGGGTATCGAGCTAATTCAAGATCTTCTTTGATAACCAAGTTTTCGGGTTCATAACCTGCAAGCATATCACAAGCTTGATCAAGTCTCATGCCCGAATAGACTATGAGTTTGAAGAGGATGCGATATTTCGGTAGAATGTTCTCATAAGCTTCAAGCAGTTCTTCAGTCGTTATGAATACTTCACGGACTCCTGATCTCTCAGTCTTTGCAACTTTCCGATATTTGTTGATTAGTGCTTCATCCCATTCTCTTTCGTATTCAAGGAACTTCAGGAGGTTGCGGAAAGCGTTGATGAACCATCTTCTAACTCCTCTCTTATCTATGCTTTTAATGATGTTGCTCACGTCTGACGGTGATGTAATGGGTTCGGTCAAGAACCTGTCAAGGAGTTTTACGTATTTGTCTGCGGTTGCTCTATCAACCCGGGAATAAATCCAATCGATGAAATCAGCTCTAATCTCTTTGTAATCGATTGTAAAGCCTCTTAATCCCGCGGTCGGGGGTTCGAATCCCCCCGGCCCGCTTAACCTTTCTGATGAATCAAAGGCTTCGAAACTTTCAAACAATCACTTCCAGTGAAAGGAAACTATGAGAGCATTTGAATGTAGAGCATTCACTCCTCGATGAATAAGCCGTAAATTTCCTTCCCGCATCTCCAACATCTACCATCTTTAAGTCTGACATCCAAAACTCTGAATGAATATCTCTTTATCAAAAGCTCACCGCAGTTTGGACAGTACGTGTTCTCGTAGATGTGACCAGGAACGTTTCCAATGTAAACGAACTCTACTCCTTCCCTTTTAGCAATCTCTATCGCCCTTTCAATTCTCTCAATAGGCGTCGGAGGTCTTTCGAAGAGATACGCAGGGAAATAGCGTGTAAAGTGCAAAGGAATTTCGGCTCCAGCGTATCTTAAATGATTTTCAACAACCCACCTAACGCTATCCTCATCATCGTTGAGATCAGTTATCAGAAGGCAAACCACTTCTAAGTGAACTCCCAGCTTTTTGGCAGTTTCTATGGTTTTCAAAACGTTCTTAGCCTTACCGCCGCAAAGCTCGTAAACCCTATCATCTCCCTTCAGATCGACATTCATAGCATCCAACCCGGCACTAACCAGTTCTCTCAAGGCTAGAGGTGTCATGTAACCGTTAGAAACGATTGTGTTGAACAGCCCCCTACTCCTAGCTAAAGGAAAGAGATCAAGCAAGTATTCGTAGAGCAACGTAGGCTCGTTAAAGCTTGCGCATGTGGCAACATCTCCAAAGATTAAGGCCTTTTCAACTACCTCTTCAGGCTTAACGACGCTGTAGCTCATCGGAGGATTTCTTTTGGATATGTGCCAGTTCTGACACCACGGACAGTCGAGATTGCATGAATAAGTTGAGAACGTTATGGCAGTTTTACCGGGTAGAAAATGAAAGAATGGTTTGATCTCCATAGGTCTGCTCTCCATAGCACTTATGTTCCCGTATGTAAGGGTGTAAGGCTTCCCATCTTTTACGAACCTCGCATTACATTTGCCAAAATCACCTTCCTTTAGCCTGCAAAAGTGGTAGCAAAGTTGACAAACAACTTTATTACCAACCCTCCTCCAAGCTCTTGCAGGATGCATACTAAAGGTTGTCGTTTAGAACTAAGCTTTTCCCATAACTTTAAACACACCCAAACTCGATGCCAGAACGATTATTCCAGCGATTGCAACTCCTAGAGCTATATAAAAGAACGATTTCATTCTGTTGAGTCCCAAAAGGAAGGCCAAGAGACAACCTGTCCAAGCACCAGTTACTGGCAGAGGAATCGCAACAAAAATTGACAGCCCTAAATAACCGTATTTTTCTATCAAATCCTTTTTTCTCCTTGTTCTCTCCACTATTCTCGTATAAAACCTCGACAACGGCGTTCTTAAGGCAATCCTCTCAATAAGGTTCAGAAATATCAGCAAGAATGGAACTGGGAGTAGGTTTCCAAGAATTGAAAAGATGTAAGCTTTCAGCGGATCAAAACCCAAGTATAAAGCTAGAGGAATTCCACCTCTAAGCTCGGAAATTGGCAAAGCTGAAACTATTAAAACCTCCAGCCAGTCCACAACCTCAGGATCGACACTTGGTTAAAAATTTTTCCAAGCTCTTCACCAAGAGTAACAGCGCTCTGTTGTATGGCGTATCTATGCCAAGCTCCTCAGCTTTTCTGACTATTGCACCGTTTATGAAGTCTATCTCAGTTCTTTTACCTCTCTCTATATCCTGAAGCATCGAAGATCTGTTTCTGGCAGTTTTGGTAACTACATCCTTCAAAACTTCTTCAAGCTCGACATCGAAGCCCATAGCCTTCAAAACTTCCTCTCCCTCCCTCAAAACTGCCGAAGCCAATTTCCATAACTCTTCTATCTCTACAATTGCACCGTTCCTAACCCTTAAAATAGCAGTTATAGGGTTTATTACGGAGTTTATTACGGTCTTTATCCACTTTCTTCTCACTATATCGCTCACAGCTTCAGCGTTAATTCCACACTCCCTCAAAACCTCCACAACCACCAGAACATCCTCGCAAATTTTACCATCCATACTACCTATAAATGTCTCACCCACACCGGCAAACTCTATCCAACCGTAATCGATCAAGTTCGATGCGTACGTAGTTACACCGCCGAGAACTCTTCCAAGATACGTTGAAAGTATCTCTTCATTTCCTATTCCGTTTTGAAGCGAAACGACTATTCCGCAGTCAACATTCCTTAAAGACTTTGCTACTTCCTCCGTATCGTAAGATTTTACAGTTACAAATGTTATATCTGCATCACAAGGTCTATCAACAGCATTAACTCTTACAAAATCCTCTACCAATCCTGTAACCTTCAAACCTCTCTTTAAAGCTTCGAACTGCTTTCCCCTAGCAACGAATACAACCTCAAACTTTCTTTGGAGGAGGTAGCCGTAAAGACATCCCAGTGCCCCAGCACCCATTATCTGTATTCTCACAAACTTCAATAATCCTTAAGTTAAAAGTTTTTGACTCAAAAGTAAAACATTTAAACTGATTGCTTTGAGCCGAAAACACATCAAATAAGTCATTGAAAATAACATACATCAAATAAATAATAGGGTCGAATATGAAGGTCGTCGTAGCCGGTGGAGGTATAGGTGGACTTGAACTGATAAATAATCTGAGGGGCTTAGATGTCACACTCGTAGAGCCAAGAGAGCGTATGGTCTGTCAAGCTCTCTTGCCAGAGTACATCGTCGGCAAGGTCGGAGATGACGAAGTCAGCATAAGTATCCCCGAGTTTTGCGATAGGCACGGTGTTAATTGGGTGAGAGATGCAGTTTTAAAGGTCGAAGGCAATAGGGTAATCACTGAAAGGGATGAAATCGAATTTGATTGTTTGGTGATTTCCATTGGAGCAAAGCCCTTTGTATTTGAGAATACGTGCAGCTTAGGAAACTTGGAAGATGCAAAGATGTGCAAGAAGGCCGTTGAAGATGCTGAGAGCGTTGTAGTCATAGGTTCAGGAGCTACAGGAGTTGAATGTGCTTTTGAGCTGAGAGAAATGGGGCTTAATGTTACACTCGTTGAGTACTTGGACAGAGTCCTACCGACTTTCAATCCAAGAGTCTCATCCTATGTGAAGAAACTTCTTGAGAAGGAGGGTGTTAAGGTAGCCACGTCTTGCAAGGTTATCGGAGTTAATGAGGTTGTCAAGACGAACAAAGGGGATTTGGATTGTGATGTCGCTATATCGTGTGCCGGTGTGATACCGAACACTATCGAAGGTTTAAGACGTGAGAAGGGAGGTATAGTTGTTGATGAATATCTGAGAGCTAGGGAAAACGTTTTTGCAATAGGAGACTGCGCCTTGGTTAAGGTTAACGGTAAAATTGCTACGAAAACCGCATTTGAAGCGGAGATGCAGGCGAGATACACTGCAAAGAACTTGATGAGAATTGCAAACAATGAAAGTTTGGTGAAGTACAAAATTCATTCAAGTGTTGATAGACCAATTGCCTTCATAACGCTTGCAAGGGAGAGGGCAATTCTAATATACAAGGGCATTTTCATTCCCAAGCCCATGAAGATTCTGTATAAGGTCAAGAAGAGGGTGCTGGAGGAATTTATGAAAAGGTATAAGGTCTGAAGGAATCTAAATAAGCTAATGACAAAAATATACAAGGTCGATCCGAGAAATCCCGATGAATCTGTTTTGAGAGAGGTTGCGCATATGATAAAAGAGGGCAAGCTAGTAGCATATCCTACAGAGACTGTTTACGGATTGGGAACAAATGCGCTAGATGAGAACGCTGTAAAACGTCTTTTTGAAGTTAAAGGTCGACCGAAGAAGCCTGTCTCCGTTGTAGTTTCGGATTTGGATCACGTTGAAAGAATTGCGGAACCTAACGAAACTGCCTTAAAGCTAATGGAAAAGTTCTTTCCCGGTCCGATTACTATCATTGTAAAGAAAAAGAAGGTAATACCTCCAATAGTTACAGCTGGAACGGACAAGATAGGAATAAGATTGCCAGACTACAAGATTCCTCTAAAATTGGCAGAATTTAGCGGTGTTCCTGTAACATCAACTTCGGCAAACGTTTCGGGAAAGCCATCCCCTACAAAGCCTGAGCACATTATGGTGGATTTTATGGGAAAGATAGATGCGATATTAGATGCGGGTGAGACACCCTTAAAGATTGAATCAACTGTTATAGACACTACAACAGAACCTCCGAGAGTCTTGAGGGTTGGGGCACTCCCCTTGAATGAGATAGAGAAGGTTGTTGGAGAGGTTGAAGTATTGGACTACAGAGCTTACAAGCCCAAAGCAAAGGTCGTTGCCGTTTTTAAAGGAGATGTGGAGGAAGTTGCGAGCAGATTTGAAGGTAGGGTGTGCATAATCAAGGAGGTAAAAGACCTCATGGACGTTCTAAGGAGATGCAAGGATTGCGATGTAATAGTGTTCGAATGCATTGATCTCAGCGAAGCCGTTAGGGCAAGGATAATGTCTATCGCAGACGTCATTTACGACTAATCTCCTCGTATATTCTTTTAAGGTATTCCACCTGATCAATTTCGGCTCTAAACTGTGCAGTCATCATTCTCTCAATAATCTCTTTGATCTTCTTAGGATTTTTCACACCGTACAGACATTTCAAGGGGTCTCTCGAAACCTCCTTGAGAGTTCTCGCATAACCAACTCCAGCGGTAATTTTACCACTCCCTCCCGCACCAACCGCTCTCGTGTAATATTCGGAACCCCATTCAGCAGAGCTAACGAGTACAATCGTTCCGTAGTTCAAGAGCCTACCAAAGAGGCTCTGCTCAAGAACAACTCTCCCTATCTGATTGTAAGGTATCGACTGCTCCTGTCTTCTCCATATACCTCCTGAGATCTCTACACCTAAATCCGTCAGCTTGTAGTTTATCGTTTTTCTGTAAATTTCTGTTCTTATCAGCATTATCGTAACTGCGATAGGTATAGCGGTCGGAATACTCTCCAAGTACACGTTGAAAGCATCGGTTAAGGCTTTGAAGTTGCCAAACCTAACCTTAGCCAAAACGAATATCAAGGAGATTAAGAGCGACAGTCCTACAGATCCTTCAACTTCGGTCGATCTGAGAACCCAAGCAAGTGCGAGGAGTATCAGCAGAAAGATCGTTAGATTGAAAGTTGTCAATAGAAAATCCAACCCCAAGGCTTTGAGTGGGGTGAGAAGACTGTCGATGTAGGTATTTACGAACTTGTAGATGACAAGTACAATGAATGGTGTTAAACAGAGCAGATATCGCCTCATAAATCCTAAAACGGAAGGTCTTGTGATCAGAACTGTTTTCGAGTCATAATTAGCGTATTCCAAGTATCTGCTCATGGGATAGAATTCTGTCAATCTGAAATAAAGTTATCGATGGAAAACGATTTATATTTGGATTCGGAAGTGTTTGCATGGTAGATGGTGTGTTCGGATTTGCCCTGTTCCTCTACATCCTCTGCTGGATTGCCCTAGTAACTGACAAGACTGAACATTAATTTTCATTTTTTGTAGTCTTCTACGATTGCCGAAGTAACAGTTTTATCTTTGTCTGGAATCTTTCAAGCATGATCAAACTCGAAAATGTTGTCGTTTACTCTGGTAGATTTATGGTAAACACGGTGATTTGGAAGGATTATGCCTTCGATCCTAGCGTTGGATCGAACGTCTATCACAACGTAAAGACTGTTTTCATAACCCACGGACACGCGGATCACTTTAGCGATGCGCATCTTATCGATGCCAAAGTTGTCGCTCCAAAGCTTGAAGCTAACATGATCGAAAAACCCGATATAAACTGGAGGGGACATTTCAACTGGGCTCTACTGCCTAAAGAACTTGTTACTCCTTATTTCATAGGTAAAGGTGTCAAAGTTGACGATTTTGCCGAAAACTATCCCTTCTCAATTCCCCTTCCCGGTCATACCTATGCCCATACTGGATATTTGATCGAGAATGTGCTGATTGCTGGAGACTGTATCTATCCAATCGATTATTGGGAGAGATTTGGCGTACTCTACTACACAGACCCAGATGCACTTATAGAGAGCCTAAACAGAATCGTAGAGTTGGACTGGGACTATCTAATTCCAGGACACGGAGAAGTTCTGTGCCGAGATGAAGGTGTTAAGCTGGCAAGAGAAAACATCCGAAGGATTATGGAAGTTGATAAAACGATTCTATCTATTGTCGATGAAAATACGGAATGCGAAATTTTGGCTGAAGTTATAAGAGTATACGGTGCGGAAAACGTCAAAGCCGTTTTCAACATTCTTAAGCCTGTCGTAAGCGGTCATCTCTCAAGTCTCTACCAGAGAAAGCTGATAACGGTTGAAATGGACGATAAAAAAGGTGTAATCTTCAAGAAGACTTAGTTTTACATCCTCTCCAAAGCCTCGATTCCCAAAAGCTCGAGTCCGTTCCTTAAAACTATTCTCACGGCATCGACTATAGCCAATCTATGCATTCTAATCTCCGCCACTTCATCTAAAACTCTGTGCTCCCTGTAAAAATCGTTAAACGTATTTGCAACGCTTAGGAGGTATTCTGCAACGTAGTTTGGTTTCAAATCCTTGATAACTTTCTCTATCACGTAGGGAAACTTCGAGAGTATCATAACCAAGTCCCTTTCAACCTTTGTGCATATTTCTGGCCTGAACTCCAAATCTGGCATACCACTTTCGACAGCTTTTCTCAAAATGGAACAGCACCTTGCATGAGCGTATTGGACGTAACTTGCAGTTTGTCTCTCAAAATCCAAAGCCTTCTCCCAGTCAAAAACCATCGGTTTCTCCGGTGCGATCTTAACGAAATCAAACCTTATAGCCCCCATTGCCACAGCCTTGGCAATTCTCTCCTTTTCTTCTCTGCTAAGATCTCTCTTCTCAACGATCTTCCTAGCTTCGTCGTAGACTTTCGCAATTAACTCATCAGCTGAGATAAACTTGCCCTTTCTAGTGCTCATGGAACCCTCTGGAAGTGAAACGAATTCAAAGAAAACGATTTCAGGAGGCTTAAGATTGATCAGCTCTAGGAGTTTGCACAACTGCCTCCCGTAGAGCTTGTGATCAGCCCCAAGCACGTTTACAAACCTTTCGAAGTTCTCGTTCTTCCAGAGATGATATGCCAAATCTCTCGTTATATACAAAGTCGTTCCGTTTTCTCTCCTCAAAATAACGGGTTTCTCATCAAGCTCGACAAACCAAGCTCCTTCCTTCTTGATCAAATTTCTCTCGTCGAGCATACTCAAGATTCTATCGACATAGCCGTTTTTCAGAAACTCCGACTCCCAGACGTAGTCGTCGTGATGTATGTTCAACTCTCTCAAAGTTTGTCTGATACCTTCCAAAGCTTTCGAGACTATGTACCTAAAATCTCCAACGACATCGTCGCTGAAGTTCTCGTATTTAATCATCAGCATTTCAACTTCTTTTTCGAGCTCGGGATTCTTCTCAATCTCCTGATTGGCTTTGACGTAAGCTTCAACAACGGCATGATCCGGCTTCTTACTTTCATCTAAGCCAAATAGTCTGTAACCCAAAACGGCTATCGCAATCTGTCTCCCCATATCGTTCACGTAGTAGTGTGTTGTTACATCAAATCCAGCCTTTCTAAAAATTCTTGCGAGAGAATCCCCTATTATTGAATTCCTCATATGTCCTATGTGAATTGGTCCATCGGGGTTTGCTGAGGTATGCTCAATTAAAACCTTTCCTCTCATGTTGAGCGAGCCGTAGTTTTCATCTGTGTCGAGTATCGTATTAATAGTATCCTCCAGAAACTCCTCACTCGCAAAGAAGTTTATATAACCGTTAACAACCTCAATTTTCCCAATGTAACCAATTGGTTCAAGATTCTCAGCAATCTCGTTCGCCACTTCGATCGGATTTCTCTTCTGCTCCTTCGCAAGCTTGAAAGCTATTGTACAAGCTAAATCCGCATGATCGCTCTCTTTGACGAACCTTTCGTCTTCACATATTCTCTTTAAGCATTTCAGCACATCTCTCTTGAAAAGCTGAAACATGACTACCGCTTGAAGACGCTGTATATTAAGTTAAATGCACATGTTTATCACAGCTTCAGCTATGTCCGAACAGTAACCAGCTATCCTACTAAGGCTGTCGAGAATCATTCTGAGGTTTGCCGACTTCTCTATGCTCTCTTTCTTTCTCCAGAAGTCTTCGAGCAGTTCGAAAAGTATGTTGGAGTATTTCTCCTCTATACTGTAAAAGTTCTCAACCTCGTTTATAACCTCATCAGCCAAGTCGGAACTCTTCTTGTAATATGATTTCATGGTTATCTTCAATATTTTTTCACATATCTCGACCAACTCTACCAGTTTGGGCAATGGAACTTTAACCCTCATAAGACTCTCGGACATCTTTACACAGTGATCCGAAATTCTCTCCAAAGCTCTGATTATAGTTCTATATTCGAGCAGATCTTCTGGTCTTCCGCTTATTTCAGATTTCAATAGTCTGAGAGCGAGGAAATGCAACCTGTCTATCTCGCTTTCCCTCATTACTATGGAACTGTGAATGTATCCGTCCAAGCTTTTCAGAAGTTGCTTAAAGTCTGACAGCATCGTTATGCACATGTTTCCTATTCTCTCTACGATGTAGTCAATCCTGAACCTGTTTGGGTCTATGAATATCTCGAGAACTATCTCCTTACCCAAATCTTCTATTATTTCAGCGCCGATGAGCATGTCTGAAGCTAAGGAAACTGCTCTCCTATGCTCCTCACTGTAAACCTTAACTCTCACGCTGTCATAACCGGCTAGGTAGTACGCTACAATTCTCCTTATCAGGCAGTCGTGACACAAGTCCTTTGAGTCTACGGTAACCACCCTTTTCGCTCTCTCCGAATCCTTAGCTCTCAAAACAATTACATCACCAGATATCTCCATTCTAATGTGATCTCCAGCTTTCAATCCGTTGTTCTCAACCCACTTTTTGGGTAACGTTATTATGTAGCTGTTTCCACCGCTCAGGTAGATTTTTCTATTCTCTATCATAGCGGTCACTTTATCCATATTCTTTTGCCACTTTCAATGAATACTACAGTCGATCCTATTTTACCTAGTATGTCTCCCATCCTTTCTAAATGTCTCGCAACTAGAACAGGTTCAACCTTACACTTATTCTTTAAATAGACTATAGCTTTCTCGTAACATTCATCTACCACATTGTCGTGCCTTTTCAGCATGTGAACTATGCCAACTTCGCTTCCAGCGTAGCTATCCTCCAAGACTTTGAACATTTCGAGCAGATTCTTCCGCATCTCCTCAAATAACGACAAAAGCTCCTCATCGTAACAGTAGTAGTATCCCACCTCAAGGGCCAAGTCGGTAATTCTCTCGTATCCAGAGGAGGTTTTCATCATACCAACGACAAATCTCAAATCTCTGGCAACGGGTTGAAATAGAGCTATGAAAGTTACGCAGTCGTAATCAATGTCTGAATGTATTATGTCAGCTTCCATCTCAAGGTCTTCAAGCTTCCTCCTTATCTCATCATTCCCCCTTAAACCCTCAAGGCAAATCTCAACCGACCTTTTAGCCACATCGTGAAGCTTCAAAACCTCCTCCCGTATCTTCTCTAACCTTCTTTCCGCTATCAAGCTATCACCCCATTCTACCGGTCAAATACCTCTCAGTCAGCTCGTTCTTCGGATTTTCGAAGACCTCCTCAGTTTTACCAATCTCTATCAGCTTTCCCATGTATAGAAAGGCGACATAATCACTAACCCTTGATGCCTGAGCTGGTGAGTGAGTAACGATTACTATCGTTAACTCCTTTTTAAGCTCGTAAATAAGCTCTTCAACTTTACTTGCACTGACGGGATCGAGATTTGCTGTGGGTTCGTCCATCAGTAACACGTCAGGCTTTAAAGCTAAAGCCCTTGCAATGCAAAGCCTCTGCATCTGTCCACCGCTCAGCTGTGATGCCTTGTCCTTCAACCTATCCTTAACCTCATCCCAAAGTGCAGCTTTTTTTAATGCCCATTCCACCACTTCATCAAGCTCCTTTTTCGATTTGACGAGCTTGTTGTATTTAACGCCCAAGGCTACGTTGTCGTATATGCTCATGTGAGGAAAGGGGTTCGGAATTTGAAAGACCATCCCAACCCTCCTTCTAACTTCAACAGCATTCATCTTGTATACGCTTCTCCCAAAGAGTTTCACATCCCCTTCAACTCTAGCTATTTCGTTAAGTTCGAGCAACCTGTTGAAGGTTCTCAGGAGAGTTGATTTTCCACATCCAGAAGGACCCATTATCGCAAAGCAGACGTTTTGAGGTATCAATAAGTCCACACCCTTGATTACCTCGTTGTTACCGTACCAAACTCTAAGATTCACGGTTTCGATTGCGTTCATAGCTTCACCTCCTTGATGCTCAGCCTTATCGGAATGAATATAGCCAGAAATATCAGCATCAAGATGAGAGAGGCCCCCCACGCTATCTGATGGTAATTTTCATAAGGCTGTTGAACCAACTGGTAGATTAGGAGGGGTATTGCACCAACAGGCCTATCCATTCCAGCGAAGTAAATTCGAGATGACCCACCAGCTGTGAATAGAAGTGGTGCCGTTTCTCCAGCAACCTTGGCCATCCCTATAAGAATTCCAGTTACAACTCCTTTCCTTGCCATTCCCATCATGATCTTGAAAACAACTGTAGCTCTCTTCAAACCCAATGCAAAAGCACCTTCCTTGTATATGAAGGGTATTTCTCTCAAAGCATGTTCAGTATAAACTGCAACGTACGGCATCATAACTATTGCTAAAGCCAAGGCTCCAGCTATCGCTGAGTACGTACCCATCGGGAGAACGAGAATGTTCATGACAAAGAGACCAACAAGAATCGTTGGGAACTCCATCATTATCAAGAGTAAAGTCCTCGTTGCCTTTCCGATTATGCTGTTCGGATATTCAGCAGAAAAAACACCAGTTAAGACAGCAATCGGTAACCCCATCAGAGATGCCAAAAACGTCAGGACGAATGTTCCTACTATGGATGGCCCAATTCCACCCAAACCGTTATCAGGAGGAGCTAACGTTCCAGTGAGAAATTCGATGCCCCCATTTATGAGCACTGGTAATCCGTTGGCAAAAACGCTGAAGAGTATGTGGAAAAAGGGTACTATCGTTAAAAACGTCGCAACAGCTACCGAACATAGGAAAACTCTTTCCTTCAACCTTCTAAGCATACTTCCACCTCCTCAGTAGAATTAATCCGGCGACGTTTACTGTCAGACCAATTATGAATAGAGCCAGTCCAGATGCGAATAGTGCCGAAGGCATATACTCGTATATGAAAGCATTGCCGAACTGGTTGGCTATGAGCGATGATATGGTGTATCCAGGAGCGAAGAGGCTCGGATGTATGTTGAACGTGTTACCGACAACCAAGCTCACAGCTACAGTCTCACCGATAGCCCTTCCAAATGCTAGAAGAGTCCCAGCCAGTATAGCAGGCTTTATGTATCCCAATAAAACCTTAGTAGCTTCATACCTCGTCAAACCTAAGGCATATGCACCTTCTCTGTAAACCCTCGGAATCATCCTGTATGCCTCTCTTACTATCGCACTGGCGAAGGGTGTAACCATTATGGCCAGCAAAACCCCAGCTGAGAAGTAGCTGTAACCCGTTATGGGTGGATAGGAGAAGAGGGGTATGAACGAGAGATGACCGTAAAGAGGTTTCATCACGTAGTCCCTAAGTAGTGGAACCAGAACGAAAGCTCCCCATATCCCGTAGAGTATGGTAGGCAAGCCAGCCATTATGTCCGTAGCAATTATGAGAGGTTCCTTGAGTTTTCGAGGTGCGTAATCTATCACGAACACTGCAAAACCTATCGAAAGAGGTAGAGCAATTAGAATTGCAATCACGGAGGTGTATACACTACCATAAATGGCTGAAAGAACTCCGTAGAACTCTTCCCCCTCCTCAACGGCTTTCCAGACATTCGTGGTATATATAGCCAAACCCTCCCTTTGGAAAATTGGAATAGATGCGGAGAAAAACACGATCAACATTAGGGCAAAAATTCCAAAGACGGTAGAAGCTACTGGCAGGAGTGCCAATTTAAACTTATCCGCCTTCATACACCTTCGATGCTCTGAACGGCTTTCAAACCAATCTCAGCAACATCCTTTGGCAGTCCAACGTAACCCTCAACTACGTTTTCAGATTTCTGGCCCTCTGTTAGCACCCATGTGAAGAATTCTTTAATTGCCCCAGCCTTCTCCTTTGGATAGCTTTTCCAGAGTAGTATGTGGCTGAAAGCAACGATTGGATAGGAGTTTTCCCCTTCAGCGTTTAGGAACTGTCTTATATCCTCCTTGTACCCCTCCTCTGGCGATGGTATGTAAGCTTTAACTGCACCCACTGCAGATTTGATCGTTGTCTCGTTGGCAATGACAAATTTTCCAGCCTTGTTCTTCAGTGCAACCATCTTGAGGTTCTCTTTCAAGGCGTAAGCCAATTCAGTGTAGGCTATGGAATACCTCGTCTGCTTGAGCGTTGCAACAACTCCAGCATTACCCTTTCCACCTAACCCTCTACCAAGCTCGTCAACTGGCCAGTTAACCAATTTCCCGCTTCCTACTTTCTTCTCAAACTCCTCGCTCACCAAGCAGAGGTATGTCGTGAATATCTTGGTCGTTCCACTCGAGTCACTCCTGTGTATGATAATTATCTTCTCGTGAGGAAGGTTTGCGTTTGGATTTAGAGCCTTTATTGCTGGATCATCCCAGTATTCGATCTTGCCCATGAATATGTCCGCTAACGTCTTTCCGTCAAGCCTCAAGTTATCAACACCCGGGACGTTGTACACAACAACCACGGCACCGACTATTATCGGAAATTGCAAGGGTTGTCCTTTCCTTTCGAGTTCTCTCCAAAGGTTTTCCTTTACTGGCGGATCGGTTGCGGCAAAGTCAACCAAACCCTCCTTGAAGTCGTTTTGACCCCCACCGCTTCCCTTGCCCTGATACTCTATCTTAATATTCGGATTAATTTTCTCGTACAGCGAAATCCACTTCTCGATTTGTGGCTGTGGAAATGTGGCACCGCTTCCGTATATTGTTATCACATTTTGCTCTGGTGTTGTATGCTTTTGAGCACATCCGCAGAACAGGGGAGCCAAAGCTAACAACAATAACAGGCTGTACCTCCGTTTCATACTGTCATAATCAAGGTACAAGAATATATGTATTGTCTAAGTAATCTACATAGATCTATGTAGCAAACTGATAATGTATAGAACTAAAGATGCAGTTCATTTCAGCCAGAGAAAGCCATTCTCAGGCTTATTAAGCCATTGCCATTGAACTGCTTCAAAGCTCTCGAGTTCATACCTATGCTACGTAGCTCTAACGACAGTATGCATTTGCAAAAAGACAAAATACAGATTTGAAATTGCTTTAACATGGAACAGATTTTCGTTTACTTCATAGGGACGGCCGGAAGCGGTAAAACTCACTTGACCAAAGCCTTCTCGGATTACTTAGACTTTAAGAAGGTCAGCCATATAATCGTAAATTTAGATCCAGGTGCCGAAGAGTTGCCCTATGAGCCAGATGTTGATGTGAGAGAGCACTTCACGCTCGACACGATAATGGAGAAGTACAAAGTTGGGCCGAACGGTGCACAGATAATCGGTGCGGATTTAGTGGGGACGATAGCTGACGATTTAAAGGACGATATCGAGCTTTACGATGCGAAGATAGTGTTGGTAGATACACCGGGACAGATGGAGCTTTTCACGCTTAGGAGAAGCGGTGAAGTAATCGTCAGATGCTTTGGAAGAGAGAACGGTGTGATGGTATATTTATTTGATCCTGTTGTATCGAAAACTCCCTCGGGATTTATTTCCCTCGTTTTCATGGCATCATCAGCAGTCTTTAGATTGAACATACCTCAGATACTAGTCCTAGCTAAGGCTGATGTGCTTGAGGAGAGAGAGGTTGAAACTATCGTCAGATGGAGTTCCGATCCCGAAGAGCTCTACAGCGATTTAACATTAGAGTCTGAGAAGGCACTCAGCTTAGATCTATTTCTGATGCTAAAGGATATTGGTCTGTTCAGACCGTTGATACCAGTCTCATCCATGACTGGGCAGGGAATGGACGATATTTACGACGGAATTCAGGAAATCTTTTACGGAGGTGAGGATTTGGAGAAGATATTCGGTTAGGGGTTCAGCGGACATAGTTTTTTATAGACATATGTCCGCCTTGGGACACATCGACCTCAACTCCCTCAGGGTTCATCGGGAGTAAATAATCGGTCTCGTCCCCTTTCGGGGTAACCCCACTCCTCCTCAGGATTGGGAGAATTACTTCCTCCCAAACCTTCATTGAAGGAGGGAAACCCCACATCTTTAGGTATAAGTTTATGGAAGCGTTTAATTGTCTATTAATGACGAGTTTACATTTGTTACATTCCAGAACCTGCCCCTTTCGGTGCATCATCCTTTCACCACATTCTTTATCTTTGGATTTATTATTTTGAGAAAATGTGATACAATATTGTTGCCCTCTATTGTAATCTCGTATGCTTGTCTTTTTGACCCTAAGTGACTTCTTAACTTGCAATTAAGACCTAATTCTCTTAACATAGAGCAAATGGCATTCATGAGCTTATGATTTGTATTGACAATACGTATCCTTAACTGATTGTTATCGCTTCGTTTCCATATAGAACCTTCTGATTCATAAAATCCTCTAATAAAGTCCTTTTCATAACCTTTAACAATTCGTATTACATCATCGATTGTTAGAGACTTGTACCATTTGTAAAATATCTTCGAAAATGCTCTAACTACATAGCAATCATTCCAGTTCTTGTTATATCTTGAGACTTTTTCTGTGTAAATCACGGGATTTAATCCAATCTTCCTAAGCATAAGTGCAAATTCATTAGCAAAGGTATAATCTTTTGTTTTTAACTTAATTACGTATCCATTTTTGCCATTATAAGTGACTGTTCCATCTCCTAATAATACACCTAAGATATATGCTAATTCACGTGAGGGTTTAAGATTCGGCCTATACATTTTTCACACCTCTTTAATCTTTAATTTAGTTGAATTACGAGGGTCTAACAACCTTATGTTAGCTTTATAACTCATTAGAGCTATTATCTGTTTCCAGTTTTGCTTAGAGATTACTCTGTTATGTGTTTTTCTTTTAGTGAACATACCCTGCTTTTCCAAGTTCTCAAATCCATGCTCATAATCTTTGAACTCATTAGCAAGCTTAGTTGTTAACTTGTGTAGAAAATCTTTAACCCTGTTTCTGTATCTTTGAGAATACTTCTGCATAAGCCTCTTAGCAGTTTTCGGCTTGGTCTTGCTCAGCCTCTGGATTTTTCTCCTTAAGTTCTCGTAAGTTATGTGCAAAGTGTATAGTGGTTTTAAGTTCACTCTAATCCATCCCCTATCACAAAATCCGTCCATGCTAAGTAAATTCAAGTCCCAAGCAATTCTCTTTTTTGTATTAGTCGAACTAATAGGTTTTCTAAAAGTTATAATCAGCTCGCCCTCCTTAAGAATTAATTCTCCCAAATCGCAACCCTCAACTCTTTTCCTGAACCAAGCTTTTGAGAGGTCGAATTCGAGATAAAGCTGACGTGGCTTTATCGTAATAGCAATTTTCCAATCTCTAAATCTGTAAAGCGTTTCTTTTACTCTAACGAACCTCCTCTTTACTACAGGTTTGTTTCTTCCTCTCTCCCCCTTGATGTAATTTCTTCTCCACGAGTTTAAGATTGAATAAGCAGTTTTTATCGCTGAATCTACATAATGTGATGCATAATTCCAATCTTTAAGCAATTGATTTCTTAAAGTTCTTTTAAATTCTTTAGATTTCGGAATTATTGGAATTAACCTATTTTTCTTCCTTCTTTTTCCATTCTATGCTGTCCCAAATCACATCTATCGCTCCTTGTAGAAGATACCTGTAGCTACTTAAAAATTCGCTTACGTCGTAACCATGTTTTACTTTGTAGCTAACAATCCTGTATGAGTTTCTTTGCACCTTCCACCACCTTCTTATACTTGTGTGACCTCATTCCGTACAACTTACCAGCAAAATGAGAAATTATCGTGATTAAATCTTCGATTAGCTCTTCTTGTGGCGATTTTTCTTCTTTATTTATAACTACTATCTCCGTTCCGTAACTCTTGAAGAATTCCTCTAAAATCTTGAATCCAAATCTCGTTAACCTGTCTGGATACGCTATAACGACTTTTGAAACATCTCTGTTCACTACCATTTTTAGCAGTTTTTGAAAATTCTTCCTATTCTCTTACAATCCAGAACCTACATCCTTGAGAATTTCTATTTCCCATCCTTTCTCCTTGGCGTAGCTCTTTATCAACTCTATCTGCCTCTCTAAGTCGTCTTTCTGAGTATGAGATGAAATCCTCACATATCCTATTATTTTCCCTTCTTCGTGAATTCCCAAAATTCTTTTTATTTCTGATTCAGGAACTCTCCTCTTCCCACCAACAGTTCTGACACACCTTATCTTCCCTTCCTTATCCCACCTCTGGATAGTTCTAACAGTAACTCCCAGTAGCTTCGATGCTTCTCTCATCGTATAAAGTCGTTCCATGTCTACCAATGTCTATATATGTCTACCAAATATTTAACAGTTTCACAAGGATTTTATGCCGATATCATCTACATTTTTAGCTATGAGCGACTACACGGCTGAGGCTATCGAGGTCTTAGACGACATTCAAGCCGTGAGAAAGAGGCCGGGAATGTACGTAGGAAGTACCGGAAGTAGGGGATTCCATCACCTCCTATGGGAGATTGTAGATAACAGCATAGATGAAGCTTTAGCTGGTTACTGCAATCGAATAGTCGTTACACTGCACAAAGACGGTTCTGCGAGTGTTGAGGACAACGGGAGGGGTATTCCAGTTGAGGAGCATCCCATTTTCAAAAAGCCAGCTTTAGAAATTGTTATGACGAAGTTGCACGCTGGAGGTAAGTTCAGTAAGAAGGCCTACAAGGTCTCTGGAGGTTTGCATGGAGTTGGTTTGTCAGTTGTGAATGCCCTTTCCGAATGGCTTGAGGTTTGGGTCAAGAGGAACGGAAAAATCTACTACCAGCGTTACGAGAGGGGAAAACCCGTAACACCCTTAAAGGTAGTTGGAGAAACGAAGGAAACTGGAACTAAAATAAGATTCAAGCCGGATCCTGAGATTTTTGAAGTTAAAGAATTCGATTACGATGTCGTTGCGGAAAGACTTAGGGAGTTGGCTTTTCTCAATAAGGGTTTGAGAATAAAGCTTATAGATGAAAGAACTGGCAAGGTTAAGGAGTTTTATTCGGAGGAGGGTATAGTCGGATTCGTCAAATATCTGAACAAAGGTAAGGACGTAATAACGGATGTGGTATACATAAGCGGTGAGAAGAACGGTATAAACGTCGAAATAGCTTTCCAATTCACCAATGAGGATTTCGAAAACCTACTAGCTTTTGCGAACAACATACACACAATCGAAGGAGGTACTCACGTCTCTGGATTTAGAGCGGGCTTAACGAGAGCGATAAACGAGTACGGAAAGAAGCACGTAAAGAAGTTCACACCGATAAGCGGTTCGGATATAAGGGAGGGCTTAACGGCTGTTTTAAGTGTTAAGGTGCCTGAGCCTCAGTTCGAGGGGCAAACGAAGACAAAGCTTACGAACAGTGATGTTAAGACAGTTGTAGAATCTTTAGTTTACAACAACTTCCTCAGATGGCTTGAAGAGCATCCAAGCGAGGCTCAGAGGATAATAGAGAAGTGCCTGCTGGCAATGAAAGCGAGGGAAATGGCAAGAAGGGCAAGAGAACTAGTCAAAAGAAAGGCAGAGATATCTCTAACTCTACCGGGTAAGCTTGCGGATTGTTCGTCAAAGAATGTGGAGGAGAGGGAACTGTTCATAGTTGAGGGTGAAAGTGCCGGAGGTTCTGCAAAGCAGGCAAGAGATAGGAGGTTTCAAGCGGTTTTACCGATAAGAGGTAAGATCATTAACGTAGAGAAGGCTGGAATGCTGAGAGCTTTAAAAAACGAGGAGATAAAGGCTATAGCCTCAGCCATAGGGGGAGGAATAGGTAAGGATTTCGATCTCTCAAAGGTTAGGTACGGAAAAATTATAATAATGACCGATGCGGATGTGGACGGTGCACATATAAGAACCCTTCTTTTAACATTCTTCTACCGCTACATGAGACCACTTATAGAGGCTGGAATGGTTTACATAGCGTTACCTCCGCTTTACAGGGTTAAGAAAGGCGATAAGGTTTACTACGTTTATTCGGAAAAGGAACTGCGAGATGTTCTCAAGAAGATTGGAAAGGCCGAGGTTCAGAGGTTCAAAGGTTTGGGAGAGATGAATCCAGAGCAGTTGTGGGAAACCGCAATGAATCCCAAAACGAGAAAGCTCGTGAAAGTTACGATAGAAGATGCACTCATAGCAGAAAAGATGTTCAGAATCTTGATGGGAGAAAATGTTGATGAGAGAAAGGAGTTCATACTGAACCATGCTAAAGAGGTTAAGAACTTGGACGTTTGATGCAAAGAACCTCAGCCAACTTCTTTCTGAATTCCTTGCTTTCTATCTTTAAAACGTCTTCACCCACGTAAATCTCAAAGCCCTCTCTAAGCTTCTCTCCGACATCCTTACCCATGCCTTGCCAATTCTTCTTAATGACATCTGCTACCGCTTCATTCGGTTTAACGTGCATTCTCTCCTTAAAAGCCCAGAACCTTCCATTCTCTATGAAGACCTTCTCATTCCTCTTCAAAAATCTCTCGACATTCTCTTCATCTTCGAATATCGGCCCCATGTGCTTGTAGAACCTTGAAAGTTCTCTAATACCGAACTCAAATATCAGGTAGCATCGATCGTCTGCGGTGAAACCAAATCTCAAAGGCTGGAATTCTCTCGTGTTGTTCACAACCACCCTACAAGCCTTTTCGAGCTGTGGATAGAGGTTATCCTCAACTATGTTAGGCTTTTCAAATGCAACAACAACCACAACCCTATTCTCCCTCCTAAATGCATCTTCATCCAAATCGAACTCCTTTGACAGAAAGAAATCCAGTGACGGTCTTTTCAGAAAGTCCCTACAAAGCTGAACGAACTTGGCAAGGTTGTCCAAGCTGAGATTTGCTGCAACGTTTCTCTTCGGATCTACGGGATCGACTACAAAGAAGCTACCACCCTTCTTTCGATAAACTTTACCGTTCGGAACGTCTATTACCGTGTCCCTTCTCCACTTAACCGCATTTTTCACAACATCCAAGAAAGAGCCGTAAAATACTACCAAAAGTTCACAGAGATAACCCGAAAAACCTCTAACCTTGTACTCAGCACCGTATATCCCGTTAGCCTTAAGGAATTGCTTCAATAGCCTTACGTCGTTCTCCTTCCCTTTGATTCTGTCCTTCAGCCAATCGTGGTGGAAGGGAGTTCTATCAACTGCGGATTTTATCTTATCGGGAGATTTTAGCTTGTAACAGGGAACGACGTCAACCTCAACACCCAAAACTTTACCGTGAACGTATGGATGAGCTGCGTATCTCAACTCGTATTCGTCAACAACAGCTTTACCTATTTCCAAGCCGATTTTTTCAAGCTCCTCCATTGGGGTGTCTTCCGGAAAGAGTATAAAAACGTCTATCTCCAAGTTACCTCTAAGCCAAGTGTTTCTCGCATAGCTACCCAAAAAACGATATTCGAGCATCGGATAGTCCTCCAAAGCATCATCCAACCTTCTTTTTAGCTCTTCTTCAGCTTTCTTGGCTATCTCAATTTCTTCCTTACTCGGTACTACGAGTTCCAAAGCTCTCTTGATTACATCTTCCATAACCGACAAGCTTTGCCTCGTTTTATCACGTTGTCGTTCGATTTGTAAAGAAATTTATATTCGATTGTGCCGAATTTTCATATGAGAGTTAAAAGCATTCTAGCGCTGGCTTTGATAGTTGTTGTTGCTGTAGCACTACTTGGATGCGCACAGCAGAAGCCAGAAGTAACACCCACAACCACAAAACCTACAGAAACCAAGCCAGCAGAAACTGAAGAGCTCGTAATTGGTGTGACTGACAAGATAACGGAGCTAGATCCAGCAAACGCCTATGACTTCTACACATGGGAGGTAATGTACAACATCATGGGAGGTCTGATGAGATACAAGCCAGGAACAACGGAACTCGAACCTTATCTGGCGGAGAGTTATGAGGTCAAGGAAAACGGAACTGTATACATCTTCCACCTACGTAAGGACTTGAAGTTTGCCGACGGAACACCTTGCACGGCACACGACGTCGTGAGGAGTATAAAGAGAGTTATGAAGATATCTGGAGATCCATCGTGGCTCGTAAACGACTTTGTTAAGGACGTTGAAGCCTTGGACGACTATACTGTAAAGTTTACATTGAAGAAGCCCGCTTCATACTTCTTAGCGTTGGTAGCAACACCACCGTACTTCCCAGTTCATCCAAACTACAATCCAGATGAAATAGACCCAGATCAGACTGCTGGTGGTGTAGGGCCGTACAAGATAGTCAAGTGGGTCAGAGATCAGGAGCTAATACTTGAGGAGAATCCGTACTTCTTCGGAGAGAAGCCAAAGACAAAGAGAGTTATTATAAGATTCTACAAGGATGCTACGACACTTAGACTCGCACTTGAAAGAGGTGAAATAGACATTGCTTGGAGAACTCTCACTCCAGTCGACATAAAGACTCTGAAGCAGAACCCAGATCTTAAGGTAATAGAGGCTCCCGGTGGATTCATAAGGTATCTCGTGCTCAATGCGAACGAAACAAAGGATTATCCGACCAAGAACAAGCTGGTAAGACAGGCTATCGCCTGCGCAATCGACAGGAACGATATAGTGAACAGGGTGTACATGGGAACGATGGAGCCACTGTATTCTCTCATACCCAACGGGATGTGGAGTCACATAGACATCTTCAAGGAGTTGTACGGTGACGGAAATATCGAGAAGGCAAGAGAGTTGCTCAAGCAGGCTGGTTACAGTGAGGAAAATAAGGTGAAGATTGAGCTCTGGTGGACACCCACCCACTACGGAGATACCGAAAAGGATCTCGCACAAGTTCTGAAGGAACAGCTTGAAAAGACGGGAATGATGGAGGTAGAACTCAAGAGTGCGGAGTGGTCAACCTACGTAGACTATGCAAGAAAGGGACTGATGATGGCGTCCCTCTTCGGCTGGTATCCAGATTACATCGATCCTGACGACTACACAACGCCATTCCTAAAGAGCGATGCAAACAACTGGCTCGGATACCCGTACAGCAATCCAGAAGTTGACGAACTGCTTGAGAAGGCACAGGTAACGCAGAGTAAGGAAGAGAGAGAACAGTTGTACAAGAAGGTACAGGAGATACTTGGAGAAGATGCCCCAATAATACCGCTTGTTCAGGGTAAGCTAACGATAGTCACAAAGAAGAACGTTGAAGGAATAGTGCTTGATCCTACAATGATACTCAAATACTACACAATCTACAAGACATGATTTATTAATTTATTTTTAATATTTTTGCTCTCATTTTTTAAATGAGAAAACTTTTATTCACACCGCTCAACTCGGGGAAATGGCTTCGCTGAAGGCTTACATAATCACGAGAGCTCTACTCGTAATCCCTACTGTGCTAATATTACTCACGATAGTCTTCTTTATACTCCGTATTATACCCGGAGATCCCATAACGGCGATGGTTGGGCAAAAGGTTCCGCCAGAAGTGCTCGAGAAGCTGAAACACGAGGCTGGACTGGATAAACCAATCTATATCCAGTACATCGAATACCTCAAGGGCGTACTGACAGGCGACTTGGGGAGATCTATGATATGGGGCAAAAGACCGGTTATAGAGGAGATAATGGATCACTTTCCTGCAACTCTCGAACTTACGATATTCGGTTTTATCATAAGCGTCCTTCTCGGTGTTTTAACGGGTGCGATTGCAGCTTTCAAAAGAGGAAGCAAGATAGATGCCTCAATGAGGATATACAGCATAGTTGCTTACACACTCTTCATACCGTGGTTTGGTATGCTTCTCCAGATGTTTTTCGGAGTATATCTCAAGCTTTTACCCATAGGTGGAAGGATAACGCCCGGAAACGCCCCCGAAACCATAACAGGACTTTACGTCATAGACAGCATTCTCACTCTCAACTTCAACGCTCTCGTTGATGCCCTATCTCACCTCGTACTGCCATCTCTAACGTTGGGAATAGTTCTCTCAGGAGCTTACACGAGAATACTGAGGAACAATTTGATAGATGTCTTGAGTCAGGATTTCATAACTGCATACAGAGCGAGAGGTGTGAGCGAGTGGAAGGTAATAAAGCATGCGATGAAGAACGCTTTCATACCCGTAGTAACTCTGATGGGTCTCCAGTTTGCAATACTTCTGGCTGGAGCAGTCCTGACTGAAACTACTTTCTCGTGGCCGGGTATGGGTACATTCCTGATAGAGAGGATAGAGTACAGAGACTACACATCCGTACAAGGAGCCATAGTCTTCTATGCTGTGTTTGTAGCTCTAATCAGCCTCATTGTGGATATAGTGTATGCACTGCTCGATCCAAGAATAAGGTATTGAGGTGACAGTATGGAGGTAAGGAACCTTGCAACTACGATATTCGGTGTGATCCCCAAAACTGAAGGAAGGTACATGGTTCTAGCTGGTATGGCAATAGTAGCAACGGTTGTAATAATGGCCGTATTTGCACCGTTCATAGCACCTTACGATCCGATAAAATCGAGCGGTGATATCTTACAGCCTCCAAGCTTGAAGCACATAATGGGAACTGACAACTTGGGCAGAGATATATTCTCGAGAATCGTCTTCGGCTCGAGGGTAGTTTTGTCTGTAGTTCTTTCAGCCTCTCTTGCCTCGATGATCGTTGGAGTACCGCTCGGGTTGATTTCAGGGTACTTTGGAGGAAAGCTCGACAGAGTTCTATCGATGTTGATGGACAGCATGTACGCATTCCCCGGGTTGATACTGGCCATAGCTATTGCAGCTGTTCTTGGACCTAGCGTAGTTAACGCCATTGTAGCGATTTCTGTCGTATACATACCGACATACTTCAGAATGATAAGAGGACAAACGCTAAGCATTAAGGCACAGCTGTTTGTTGAAGCTGCGAAGGCTATAGGAGCAACGGATTTCAAGATAATGAGAAAATACATACTTCCAAACTTGATTCCTACACTCGTAGTTGTTTTCTCCCTCAGCGTAGCTGATGCTATACTAACAGAAGCTGGTCTGAGCTTTCTGGGGTTCATAGTAAGCGCTCCAACACCGGACTGGGGATTCGAACTTGCATCTGGAAGGCCATATCTTCCAGCAGGGTACTGGTGGATGATAACATTTCCAGGACTAATGGTAATGCTACTCTCGCTTGGATTTGCTTTGATAGGTGAAGGTTTAAGCGAAATCTATGCACCAAGGAGGGAGAGATAATGCTACTGAGAATTGAGAATTTGAAGACATACTTTGAATCAAAGAGAGGAGTCGTAAAGGCAGTTGACGGTGTATCTTTCAACGTGAATAGAGGTGAGTTTGTTTCGGTCGTTGGTGAAAGTGGATGTGGTAAATCCACACTTGCTTATTCCATAATCAAGCTGATAAATCCTCCAGGAAAGATAGTTGGAGGAAGGATAATTTTTGACGGAAGAGATCTCTTAAGATTTAGCGAGAAGGAGATGAGGAAAATCAGGGGGAAGGAAATAGGAATGGTTTTTCAGGATCCAATGACCAGTTTAGATCCACTTGAGAAGATAGGAGATCAGATGGCAGAGACTATAATGGAGCATACGAAAGTATCCAAAAAGGAGGCACTCGAAATTGCTGGAAGAATGCTCGAAAAGGTAGGTCTACCCGCCAACAGGATAAACTACTATCCTCATCAGCTTTCTGGAGGACAAAGACAGAGGGTAATGATCGCAATGGCTATTAGCTTGAATCCGAAACTACTGATTGCCGATGAACCAACGACTGCCCTTGATGTAATAGTTCAAGAGAAGATAATGGACATACTCGAATCGATGAAGAAGGAAGGAAGGGCGATAATCCTTATAACGCACGACTTTGCTCTCGCTTCTGAAAGAAGCGATAAAATAGCTGTGATGTATGCGGGATGGCTTGTAGAGTTTGGTAGGGCTAGGGATCTTGTAGAAGATCCCCTACATCCATATTCTAAGGCATTAATCGATTCCGTACCAGATCTCTGGATAGACAAGAAGATTAAACCCATACCCGGATTTCCTCCAGATTTGGCAAATCCTCCTGAAGGTTGCAGATTCAGACCAAGGTGCCCGTTAGCGGATGAAAAGTGCAAAAGAGAACCACCAGTGGTTGATTTGGAAGGTAGAATTGTAAAATGCTGGCATTGCGAGGTGTGAGAGATGCTGAAGGTAGTTGGACTTAAGAAGTACTTTCCAGTTCAGAAATCCGCTATAGAGATACTGCTTTCAAGGAGAATAGATTACATCAGGGCTGTTGATGGCATAGATTTTGAGATTGAGAAAGGTGAAGTTCTATCGCTTGTAGGCGAGAGTGGATGTGGAAAAACTACAACGGGTAGAATCCTCGTAGGATTGGAGAAACCTACTGAAGGTAAGATAATTTTTAAGGGTAAGGATCTGACGCAACTTAATAAGGAGGAATTTAGAAGAATGAGAAGATACATTCAGATGATATTTCAAGATCCCTATGCTTCTCTAAACCCGAGGATGAAGATAGGAGAGCATCTAGTTGATCCTCTCCTTATTCACGGTATTGCAGATAGAGAAGAAGCTGAAGAGATCGCCATGAAAATGCTCGATAAGGTCGGATTGCCAGCTGATCAGTTCTTCGACAGATTCCCCTATCAGCTCTCTGGAGGACAGAGGCAGAGAGTTGCGATTGCCAGAGCAATGATACTGAAACCGGAGTTCGTCGTTGCGGATGAACCTGTTTCGATGATAGACGTCAGCTTGAGAGCCTCGATTCTGGAGCTTTTAATGTCTTTCAAAAGAGAGTACGATCTCGGCATGCTTTTCATAACTCACGATTTATCGGTTGCAAAGATCGTTGGCAATAGAATTGCCGTAATGTACCTTGGCAAAATAGTTGAGATCGGTGATACTAAAGACGTCATATATCGTCCAAAGCACCCTTACACGGCTGCTTTAATCTCCTCGGTACCGAGCTTTGTTGCTAAGAGAAAGAGGATTGAAATATTCGGCGATGTTGCAAATCCCATAGATATCCCCAAGGGATGCAGATTTCATCCTAGGTGTCCATTTGCTAGGGAGAAGTGTAGAGTAGAGGAGCCAAAACTCGAAGGAGACGGACACAAATTCGCCTGCCACTACCCACTTGACATAAAGTTCTAACCGAAATGCTTATGTAATATCATGGCAAATTTTTGAAGGGGGTGCCATTGCAACATTTGCATCGGTCGAACCCCGCCGTCACCTGTGACAATTTTTGGCGCCCCCTAGCTTAACTTCAACGACATCACCTCTAGGTACAGCCTCCTTAAATATCTGCCCTTCAAATCGGTAAACTTCTGCGTAGAACCAGCAGTCTGGTGGCAACCCGGCTTTCAAGCAGGTTTGCGATAAAAACTCCTCAGCGTCCATGTTGTACTCAACAGCAACCTGTGGTAGAAGTAATCCCGAATAAAAGCCGTATTTGACCATTAAGCCGTGTCTACCTATCTCGATGTACTTTGGAAGTTCGGTTGGTTTAACTCTTAGCTTTTCGGGTGGTGTCAAGATTGTAACTTCAACCGTTATTTCATCCATTTCCTCCAAGCTTACAGGCGGAAATCGTGGATCTTCGGTTGCTGCAGCGATTGCAGACTCTATTATGGCTTCATCAAGCCTCTTAACTGGGTAGGGAAATCCTATACATCCTCTTAATTCTCCGTGCTTGGTCAGAGTTGTGAAAACACCTCTTTTCTCCTCAAAAACCCCAGAAAGTCTATCCTCAATAACCCTCCCCTCTGAAAGATAAACTTCAATAGCTTTTCTTGCAAGCTTGACAGCTTTAGTTCCTTCTTCAAGTGTGAGTCTTCGCATAGATGAAATCATTTCAAGAGGACTTAGCCTTTTCGATCGCTCCTATCAGGAAAAACACGGCAAATGAAACAACGAAAACAGCTATGGACGTCCAAGAAACTTTCATCAGAGAGAGGACAATAGCTGTTGTGAATCCAGCTATCAGCGTCGCTAAGCCCGTCATCTTGCCACCGATCTTGAAGTGGAAAACACCGAGTATCAGCGGTAACTGGCAGAGAAGTATAGTTGAAGATAGCACAGCCAGTTCAACTATGTATCCGGGCTTTTGAATCGCAAAGATTATCAAAGCAAGGGTTAAGGCTACAACAAACATTCTACCAAGAGCGACTTTTTCCCTTTCGCCAACTACATCTCTCAGGATCATGGATGAAAGTGTCAGAACGATGGAGTTGGCAGTTGTGACAGATGCCATTATTATGCTCAGAGCAACAGCTATAGCGAGGGGTTCAGGCATCATAGTCAGCAGAGTCGGTGTAACCTTGTCTCTGTAACTCACATATGGAAAAGTTCCGATCTCTGTTCCCATTCTCAAGAAAAGACCCAAGATCGTAACGAGAACGGTGTATATAAGTCCGAATGCTCCGAAAAGAATTACCATGTTCTTCAAAGCTTTCTCATCCTTGGGAACGAACATCCTTTGCGAAACCTGCGGATTTGTCAGTGCAAAGAAGAACCAGGGAACGGTTAAACTTGCAAACCTAAGAGGAGTCCAGAATTCGTTTGGAAATGAAGCGGATTCGGGAATTCCTACAGCAATATTCTTGGCAGTCCAGATTACAGCGATGATTGCCACGGATATCATAAAGATTCCCTGAATTGCATCTGTTATTGCAACGCTTCTCATTCCACCCAAAAAGGCCCAGAAGGCTATGACGAAAGCTACGATTAAAGTTGCGACTGTGTAGTCTATCTGAAGTAGGTAGGCTGAACCAATTATCTGGATTGAAGTGTAAGGAATCAGAGCTATTAGTGCTAAGATTGCTGAAAGCGTAGCTACGGATTTACCGTACCTATCTTCAAATACCTCACAAGGTGAGACGTAGCCCTTCTCTCTACCCAACTTCCAGAACTTTGGTGAGTAGTAGCTGAGGAGGAACAACGTTCCAACGAGATACATCAACTCAAACCCGGCAGAACCTACTCCCGTTGCATATGCCAATCCAACAAGTCCAACCATCATGAAAGCTGAGTAAGTTGTCGATGCATACGTTAAAGCGGAGATAATGCCTCCAAGTCTTCTGTTTGCCAAGAAATAATCTTCCTGAGTTGTAATTCCCCTTCTCGCATAGAGGGATATGAGTGTTCCAATAATCATATAAATAATTACGGCCAAGAGCATCATACTTTCCACCTCCAAGCTTTATAGGCAAGATAAAGTCCTGTAAGGGCTATCCAGTAGAAGTAGGCGTAGATGGAGTGAAAGGCGAAGGGTATGAGCATGCAGATTATTACAGCTATATCAACCATCATCGAACACATGTTCGGTAAGGTTGATATATAAGCATTTTGCATTAACACCGTGGATGCTGAGAAAAGAATACTCGAGTTTTTGAAGAGGAAAGGTAGCGCTCTTCAGAGCGAAATAGTAAATGAATTGGGTTTGGCCAAATCTACAGTGAGCGAGATTTTGAGAAAGCTCGAAAGTGAGGGATTGATAGTTCGCGAGAGAGTAGCTGGAAAATCGTATAGGGTTTGGTATTTCGAAAGCTCCCCCAAGCCATGCAAGATTTTGAGGGTCGGTATTTTAAGAGCTTCTGAGTATCCTCACGTTATACTCGGACTTAAGAAGTTAGGTGTAAGATACCATATTAAGGTCTTTGATTCGGCTTTGGAACTCACAAAGGAGATTGCAAGCGGTAGAATAGATGTTGGATTCTCACCCTTCATAACTCAAACCGTTTTCGCATTGCTACTGAAATCAATGAGAATTCACGCTGTTGTAGCTTTGAACGGTAGTGGTATAGCTTACAAAGGAGATTTAAGAGATTGCAAGGTTTTTGCAACATCGGAATTTTCAGCCATGGAATCAAATCTAAAGCTGGTTTTGGAAACTCTAGGCTACGATATACACAACCTAACCTTCAGATATTTCGATTCGATAGATGTTGCCTTAAATTCTTTCAAATCATGCGAGTTTGATGCAATAGCTGTTTGGGAGCCTTATCTCCAAAATTTTGAGAGGGTTTTGCATTTTAAAGATGTTGTAGGGGATTATCCGTGCTGTTCGATGGCCTCCAATGTCGAGTTTTTCAGAGAGAGAAGGAAAGAACTTGTTGAACTCAAGAATTGCATAAAGGATTCGATAGACGAAGTTGGAGAAGATGTTGCCAAGGATATTGCTAAACTCATAAGATTTGACTGGAAGATAGTTTACAGATCGTTCGACAGCTACAAATTCGTTTGCGATTTAAGTGCGAAGTATTTCAGGTTCCTTGAGAGGTATGGGTTAAAGTTAACTCAAGAAAATGTGAGGAGCATAGCAGATCATCTTTAAGATACGTACTTCTTCCACCAGTAATCCAAGGCCTTCTCAATGTAATCTCTTTCAAGCTTCCCATGAGTACATTCCGTTTCAAATATTCTCTCAGGAATTCTTGGCTTCTTGAATCCCATTTCAACCTTTATCTTTAGCTTTTCCCTGTAAGTATCTTCACCGTACTTTTCAAGCTCGTCCTCACTTATCTCGTAACCTAAAGGCTTGAAAGCCTTGCTGACTATCTCTGGCTTGTAAACTCCCCTTGCAAAGAAGCATACGACCAAGCTCGACAAAACCTGTCTCCAGCACTCCTCCATAACAAGTTTATCAACGAGTTCCTCTGGAGATGGATACTCATGACTTTTCTGATCTAATGCATAGCCTGCATTGTCCAAGTGGGAGTGTCTCAATCCTATCAGATATCCTATGTGAGTAGCGTAACCTGCATGGTAACCGGGCATCTCGTTTCCTCCAAAAGCTAAAGCGAATTCTTTTCCACCATAAACATCTGAAGCTCTTTCAACTCCTTCAGCCAAAACTCTATAGAAGTCATTAGGTTGCTGATAGAGGTATTCTATAGCCTGTAAGTAGTTCTCAACGTTGCCAAACTCAAGCTTTACGAGTGTTTCATTTTCACTGATTAATCCTTTCTGCAAAGCTTCTGTAGCCCAAGCTAAGCAGACTCCTGTACTCATAGCATCCAAGCCTAAGCTCTCAACCTTGTGAATTAGCCTAAGCACTCCCTCTCTACTCCCCACTCCCAGCATAGAACCCAAGGAGTAGATTAGTTCATAGTCGTAGGAGATCATTATAGTTCGGTAGAAGTAGGGCTCGTTCTCGTATGGCAATCTTAAAGTTGCTATGTGAACGCATGCAATTGGGCAGTGAGCGCATGCTATACGTCTTCCCAAGTTGTACTCTGCAAAAGCTTCACCGCTTATCTCATCAGCCTTTTCAAACTTTGTTGCTGTCAGATTTCTCGTCGGTAAAGCTCTTATTTCGTTCAGGGGCTTTACGTTGACTGGAGTTCCTATAAGGTGGTACTTCTTCATCGCATCAGACTTCAAAGCCAAATCGAATATCTCCTTGTAAACCTCCTTGTACATTTTCATGTCCTTAACCTTGAAAGCTCCCCTTCCTATTACAACCAAGGCTCTCAGATTCTTGCTACCGAAAACTGCTCCCAATCCCAACCTTCCGAAGTGTCTGTAAGTTTCGGTTGTTACGCATGCATATCTGACAAGCTTTACTCCAGCTCCTCCTATTCTCATCACAGTCCTCATTCCCCTTCCTCTTTCTCTCTCTGCAATTATCCTTCCCACAACGAGTGAATCGGCTATACCCCATATTACCCTCGCATCCCTGAAGTAAACCTTGTCATTATCCACAACAACATAGATCGGTTTGTGACTCCTTCCTTTTATCACTATAGCCCTGTATCCAGCGTTTGCAATTGCCATAGCAGTTCTGCCACCAGCGTGACTCTCTCCTAAATTGCCGGTGAGAGGACTCTTGAACATGGCAACAGTCTTTGAAGCTAAGGGATAGGCTGGAGTAAATGGGCCTATAGCGAAAACTATTATGTTGTCTTCGCTTAAAGGATCAGCTTTAGGATCTATTTCCTCTTTCAAAAGCTTAACGGCTAGAGCTGTCCCGCCTATCCATTCTTCAAAATCGTCCCTCTCTTCAATCTCGTAGCTGTATTCACTCAAGTTTATCTTCAAAATCCTCAAGCTTTCACCTCCTTTAAAGCTAAAACGCCGTGAGGACAGAAGTTAACACAGTAACCGCAGTGAACGCAAACTGCTATTTTTCCATCCCTTCTTTCAAATATCGCTCCTATGGTGCAAGCCTGAACGCAATTTTTGCAACCTATACATAGGTCTTCCTTGTAGATAACACCTCCGCCCTTCCTCTTTCTCAAAGCTCCAGTTGGACATACCTGAACGCATGGAGGGTCTTCACATCCTCTGCAAAATATCACTGTGGCACCTCTCTCAAAGCCGCTCAAACTCACGCTTAAGATGCCCGAATAATCGTTTCCTGCGTAGCCAAACTTTCTTGAGCATGCCAAAACGCAAAGACCACAGCCAACGCACTTCTCCAAGTCGACGGTTACAAGTCTTTTGGGCATGAGTGCTATTTATCTAAATAGGACTTATCGTTTTCGGGCGAGTCTGTTCAGAGTATAATCGTCTTGCCTAAAATGAAATTATAAAAATCCTAAGATATATTAAGCTTTAAGATTTCTTGACAAGAATTCGAATACAATAGTCATTAACTCATCTTTATTCAGAGCTATCTGCCCAGCACCCTGTGCAATTTCCTTCCTACCTCCTCCACCACCCTTAATCCTCTTACCAATCTCCTTCATGAGTTCTCTCGCGTCAACATCTATTCCGCTGAAGGTTACAACCTTTACCTTGCCTTCAGTGTTCATAAGCACACCAACAGCCTTAGCCTTGACAAGCTCCTCAGCAATCTTCACCATTTCATCCATGCTTGCATCCATAACATCGCAAACGACCTTAATGGAATCGAACTCTTCAGCGTTCTCAAGCAGTTTTTCCGCTTTAACCTTAGCGATCTCTCTCTTTAGCCTTTCAATCTTCTTACCCCTCTCCTTCCACTCTTCGAAGAACCTCTCCACAGTCTTCGGAAGTTTTGAAGGTTCGACTCTTAGGATCGTACTTGCATCCTTTAGAATCCTTTCAATCTCTTGCACATACTCCAAAGCACTCTCCCCAGCTGTAAATTCAAACCTTATCACTCCATCCTGTATAGACTCAACCCTGACTATCTTGAAGAATCCTATCTCGCCAGTCGAATTACAATGAGTTCCACCACAAGCCTGAACATCATCTCCGACTCTTACAACCCTTATAACTCTCCCCGGAGGAACTCCACCCTGATAGAGCCTGAAGCCGTACCTTCTCTCAGCCTCAATCCTGTCCATCCATTCCCAAGTGACTGGCTTGTTTGCCATAATCTCAGCATTGACTAGTTTCTCTATCTCGGCAATCTCCTCATCACTTGGCTTCTTGTAATGAGTTACATCCAATCTTGCTTTCCCTCTCTCCTTTCTTGCACCAGCCTGCCAGACGTGGTTTCCGTAGAGTTTTCTGAGAGAATAGAGGAGTAGATGTGTCGCTGAGTGGTGTCTCATATGCCTGAGCCTTCTATCAGCATCAATCACACCTCTAACAACATCTCCAACCTTAAGCTCACCCTCAACGACGTGATAAACTACCCCATCCTCCTCCTGAACATCCAAAACCTTAATCCTCTTACCATCAACCTCGAAATAACCCGTATCGCTAGCCTGACCACCAGACTCTGGGTAGAAGGCGGTTCTGTCGAGTATAACTTTGTCCCCTTCAACTCCTATAACTTTAGCCGTAAACTCGAAGAGCTTCGGGTTGTCATAGTAGAGCTTTTCTGTTTTCGGATAAGATCCCTTGAGCTTTTTCTCCTCAACTTTCTTTTCGGCCTTCATGTGCCTGCTCGCCAATTCGGCATAGAAGTCCTTGGGCATCTCAACCTCAACGCCTCTCTCCTTCGCAATTCTTACAACAATCTCAGGTGGAATTCCGTGAGAGTCGTAGAACTCTATCAAATCCTCTTTATCTACTCTACCCTTTCTCAGAATCTTTCTTTCAACCAAACTGATTCCTCTCTGTATGGTCAGCTTATACTTCTTCTCTTCAATTTCGAGCATCTCTTGAATAGTTTCGAGTGGAACTTCAAATTCAAATTCCTTCAAAATCTTCCTGTGCAACTCGACCAAATCGAAGATGCTTAAGCTAAACCCTATCTCTTCAGCAAGCCTCAAACTTCTCCTTATCATCAACCTCGCCAAGTAACCAGCACCGGCGTTCGAAGGAACCAAACCGTCTCCAAGCATGAAGAGAATTGCACGAGTATGATCTGCCAATGCATAAACCATCTCCATTGGAATCAAAACTCTCTCAAGCTCCTCCAAACTCACGCCAAGCCTATTTGATAAATTCTTTCTAAACTCCAAAAGTTTTTCACCACTCAACTCACCCATTATTCCAGCCAATTTCGAGCTTTCGGCAACTATCCTCTCATCTGGCTTTTCAACATCGCTGTTCTTGAGAATGAATTCTACAACCTCCGGAAATACCGCATCGTAAACTGTAGGAGTCCCCTTACTTGCCCAAACAAATCTCTCCAACCCGTAACCCGTATCGACTATGTAATTCTCCATCTTCCTGTATCTCGAACCCTTTACAACAATGTCCCCGTTTGGATCCTCAACTAAATTCATGAAGACTAATGTAGCAAGCTCAATTCCACCAACTATAGCTTCTAGGCAAGGACCAGCGTTTCCACCGCCAGCCCATGGCTCCTCCTTGTAAACTATATCCTCGAGCTTCACTCCCAAGCTCTGCAAAAGTTCCGTGCAGTATTGGACGGTCTCATTTTTCCAGTATATATGCTGATTGGGGTAGTTGAAGGCATGATGAGCCATCATTTCGAAGAGGGAGAGATGTCTGCCAGTTTTTCCTATCGAATCCAAATCATCCATTCTTATACAGGGTTGTGAAATTGTCAGTGGATTTGCTGGAGGTGGAGCTACTCCTGAAGTGACGAAAGGTTGAAAGTCCGCAATTGATGCAATTGTTAGATAGATGTCATCCCTCCATCTAGCAACCACCGGATAACGATCTATTCTCGTATGTCCTCTTTCCTCAAAAAACCTTAGATAATATTCTCTCATCTCTTTCAAATCAAATTCCTTCTTGAAGATGGGATTTCCAATGAACTTGTAGCTGTCACAGGGCGGATCACCGCAAATCTCCCTACTCTCATCGACAGTCCAGAAGTACTTTCCACACTTCGGGCACTTCTTTCTGATAAAGCCGTTCTCCTTGAGGAAAGTTATGTCGAGATACTCTTTCTCAAGAGCGTTGGGCATAAGTTTTTGAAAGTCCGCCAACTTTTGAACTTTTCGTGTCTCGTCGGCAGGATTTTTATAAGTGGATATTGAGATCGCTGTGTGAATTGGAATGAGTTCAAGAGATCAAAACTTGAGAGGCTTGAGAAGGCTAAGGAGAGGAAGGAAGTTGATGAAGACATAATCCCCTTACTGGATTTGATCAACTCATTGGACTGCTTTGTAACTACGTCGAGCTGTTCCGGTAGGATAGTGGTCTTAGACGTGCCGAAGATAGGGGATAAATTAAACGCTAAGTTTTTGGATAAGTGGCACCAACCCATTGATTGGAAAGAGATTGTGAAGGCACTCGAGGGATCGATTAGAACAGCTTGGCTAATCTCAGATCCACCGATTATACATGTAGCATGTAGAGACTTGGAGTGTGCTAAGGCTTTGATGAAGATTGCGAATGATTCTGGCTTTAGGAGGTGCGGATTAATTTCGCTCACCAGACTTGTTGTCGAGATAACTTCCTTCGAAAGGCTTGAAGCTCCTCTGGCTGTTGACGGTAGAATTGTTGTAAGCGAAGAATACATTAGGCTTTTAGCGGATTTTGCAAACGAGAAACTCTTAAGGGGTAAGGAAAAGCTCGAACGCTTTAAGGCTAAACTTTTAGACCATAGATCTTTCTTACAAGCTCTCTGAGAATTGGTTCAGCCCTCCTAATGTTCTCCTCGCTAACTTCATCCCCTTTTGGGCATAACTTGTCAACAACTACGACTCCTCTATCCAAATCAAGAACTAACGGATAGATCCTACAGCCTAAAGGACGGTGTTCGTATATTTTGCATCTGTTGTTCTCGTCGAGAAAGAAGCACTTTCCGTTCACATTTCTCAACCTGTAGATGCCGTCAATTTTTATGGTGAAATCTCTCCTGTTATATCCAATGGACTCTATCCTTTCAATATCTTCTTCAGTCAGTGGCATCTCCGTATCGTGACAGCATTTACCGCAAAACTTTCCTCCAACTGTACAGTTAATCTTGATCATGGCTATCCATCTAAAAATCAGGCGCAATAAAGATTTAATCGTCCAACCATAGATCTACTTCCCAGTATTGCTTACTGCAAATCTCTCAATACCTTTTTTAGCATCTTTGCAGTTTTAGTTGAATACTGTATCGCCTTCTTATCTCTGTATGCCATCTCCTCTGGAATTACCTCCTTTGCTACTTCTCTCAATATGAGCTTTCTAATTACCTCACCATTCCTCTTTATCTTAAGCTCGACTGGAATGGACATGGCGATCCTTATCAAATCCCATTGGAGATATGGCGTATGTAATTTTATCTCGTTCGTGTAGGCTATTTTGTTGTCCCTCACAAGGTTCTTCTCTCCAATCTCCATTAAATCCTTCCTTAACTCGAACTCGAGATCTCTGTAATCCATACTCTCATACCGCTTGTATCCCCCGAAAAGCTCATCTGCTCCCTGCCCAAAAACGATCTCGCTAAATCCCAAGGACTTTGCAAATCTCATGCAGAGGTAAACCGGAACAGCTATAGATAACTGCAACTTATCCTGCATCTCTATAGCTTTCATAACATCGGGTAGAACCTCTTTAACGACATTTTCATCGAACTCGTAAATCTCTATCTCCCTGCCGAGCTTCCTCGCGCACTCCTTTACCCACTCCTTTTCTTCCTTCGATGCTGTAACAGTTACAAGTGGAAGATCGTAAAGACCTGCCAAAAGTGACGAATCTACTCCGCCAGAAAACGCTATACAGCCATTCTTTATCTTACTCCGATAGCTTTCGAGCAATCTTAAAATTCTCTCTTTAGCTTCTTCAATTTCAATCTCGGCTGGCTTGAAGACATCTTCAAACTTGAAACGCTTTCTCTCCAGAACGTATCCTTCGTAACTTATCTTAACTACTTCTCCACCTAGAACCTCTAAAGGCTCCTCTTCGAAGTAGTGCTTGAATGAGGAGAACGTCAAAGTTGTGTTATCAAAGTAAAGGGGTTTTCCAGCTAGAACATCTCTCGAAAGCAGAATGTGAGATGGGCGAAAAGCTACTAGAGCATAGCAACCCTGAATTCTGAGCGGTAACTCGTCAGCGTATTTCAAATTGATTTCGTCATCGCAATCCGCAAATATATTGCCGATTTGCTTTGAAGGATACCTCGTACTTGCATAAATTCTCTTAGCTCTTCCCTCCTCCATCTCTGCAAAGGCGTAAATTGACATGAAGTTACGTTAATTCAACTAAAATTAAGGTTACGAGGAAAGATCATGTATAGCAAGAAACTAATTTTGGACAGTTTGGCACTTGAAATAGCCTTAAAAAAGTTTAACATCGAAGCAGTACCTAGGTCGATAGCATGAAACTCCTAAAATCCAAAGGGCAGCACATACTCGTAGACAAAAAGTACCTTTACAAGATAGTTCGCTATGCAGATTTGAGCTACAACGATGTAGTCTTAGAGGTTGGATGTGGCCTAGGTAATTTGACAAGACTTCTTCTAAGGAGTGTGAAGAAAGTTTACGGAATTGAGATCGATTCGAGATTCTGTAAGATACTTAGAGAGAAATTTGCTGATGAGATAGAAAGTGGAAGGTTTGTACTGATTGAGGGGGATGCTTTGAAGGTTGATTTTCCCAAGTTTGACAAGTTTGTGGCGAACATACCTTATCAAATTTCCTCACCTCTCACTTTTAAACTGCTCAAGCATGACTTCAAGTTGGCGGTGGTTACGTATCAGAAAGAATTTGCGGAAAGATTGGTTGCAAGGGAAGGTAGCAAGAAGTATGGAAGACTGAGCGTTGTAGCTAAAGCCTACTGCAGAGCAGAAATCCTAGACATCATTCCTCCAAAAGCTTTCAGACCCAGACCAAAAGTCGAATCTGCCATTGTTCGAATATTTCCAGAGCCTGAAGTAGTTGTTGAAAATAAAGAGATTTTTGAGGATTTGGTTAGATTTGCATTTTCGAGGAGAAGGAAGAAGTTTGGAAAGATAGTTGAGGAGTGGTGTAAGGAGAGGGGTTATAAGGCAGAAGTTCCTGAGGAATATAGAGACAAAAGACCTGAAGAAATTCCAGCTAAGGTCTATGCAAAGATTGCGGATGAGGTAGCATGATCGAGGAAGCTGTCAAGAAATTTAACAGAATTCATGAGCCTGAAGTTAGGGCTGAGTTAGTTGAGAAGGGAGAAAATTACTTCATTGTGAAATTCAGCGGTAGAATTCTTTATTACTCGTGTGGACTTTACGACTACTTCGAAGACTTGATTTGGCTTTCCGATTTGGATGCGGAGATTGAGGGATATGAAGAGAGAGAGGATGGATTTTACGTTAGATACCGTATATCCGCCGGCAGAAGATTCGGAACTCTTGCTTGAAGTAGCTTTGAGAGAAGTTAGAGAAGATGATGAGGTTTTGGAGGTAGGTGTCGGGAGCGGTTTTGTCGCAGAAAAAATTAAGGAGAAATGTCAGTTTTTGCTTGCGACAGATATAAACCCATTTGCATGCAAAATGGCTAGGGAAAAGGGGATCGATGTCGTTAGGACTGATCTCGTTAAGGGGATTAGGAAGAAGTTTACACTCATTCTTTTTAACCCGCCATACTTGGAGCTCGATGAGATTGAAAGGAAGGGTGACTGGCTTGAGAAAGCTATAGATGGTGGTAAAGGGGGCATTGAAGTTATTTGCAGATTTTTGGATTTGGTGAGAGATGTTTTGGATGAAAGGGGTAGAATAATACTAATAGTTTCGTCATTCAATGTTCCGCACGTCTTCGAAAAGATTGAAAAGAGGGGATTCAGATGGAAGATCGTAGCCAAGAGGTACCTCTTCTTCGAGGAGCTTTACGCTTTGAAGATTGAAAGTTTATAAGCTATCAGGCAAACTCACTTTACCGATGAGGAAACGAGGGCGAACTGACCTGTGATGACTCCACCCGTTCCTGAGGTTCACCACCCAGTAAACCTAACGAGGCCGTTTCTCCAAACTTTCTCAACCTCTTCAACACTCACTCTGAAGCAGTTCTTTACGACAATTTCATCACCCTCAACAACTCCTATTGCGTAGACACTCAATCCCTTAGACTTCATGAATTTAACAAAATCCTCGGCATTGTCAACTTCAACAAGCCATCTTGTATTGGATTCCGAAAACAGCTTCACGTAGTCCTCTCCCCTCAATTCGCTCAAATCTACCTTGCAACCGAATCCGCCTATGCACATCTCAGCCAAAGCTACTGCCAATCCTCCTTCAGCAAGATCGTGACAAGCATAGACCTTGAACTCCTTAAAAGCTTGGAGCATGGCATTTACGTATCTCTTAAGTCTCTTCGGAGAAGTTTTCGGCACTACTGTGCTTCTCTGTCCTGTTACGGCACAGTACAAGCTTCCACCGAATTCCTTCAATGTTTCTCCCACCAATACGATTTCTCCCTTCCCCTTGAAGTTCGAGCTCACGACTTTGCGAATGTCTTCAACTATACCAATTCCCATGAGTGTCGGTGTTGGAGCTACAGCACTGTACGGAGTTTCGTTGTAGAAGCTCACGTTTCCGCTAACGCAAGGCAAACCAAAACCCCTAGCCATCCATCCCAGAGCTCTGACACTCTGAACGAATTCACCCATCCTCTCAGGCTTTTCTGGATTTCCGAAGTTTAAGCAGTCAGCAAAGCTATGCGGGATTGAATTAACGGCTACCAAATTTCTTACCATCTCGTCAAAGCTACTTGCTGTTCCCCAGAAAGGATCCATTTTAGTCATCCAAGGATTTACATCCGTCGTTAATGCCAAACCCCTCCAAGAATCTGTCGGCTTTATCACAGCACAATCTCCGTGCGTTTCCCTGTTGATTCTACCCTGCAGAGGCTTTAAAACCGTGCAAGCTCTAACTTCGTGATCGTATTGCCTTATAACCCACTCTCTACAAGCAACATTCGGATGTTCCAGCATCTTGAGCAAAACCCCTTTGAGATCGCTCGGCTTGGAAGTCTCATCAATTCTCTCAATCCTCTTGACCACATACGGTCTGCAGTATTCTACAGCTCCAAGTAAGAAATCTAGATCGAGTTCGTAAATCTTGTAGCCTTTCCAATATACCCTAACAACCTTATCCGGAATAGCCTTTCCCACAACAACAGCCGGAACATCCCATTTCTTGAAGACATCCAAGACTTCATCCACATGCTTCGGATTGACCGTCAGCATCATCCTCTCCTGACTTTCTGATATGTATATTTCCCAAGGAGCCATTCCCTCCTCTTTTAGATGAACCTTGTCTAAGTAAACCTCAGCACCGCAATTTGCAGCGTAGGACATTTCACTAATAACACAACTCAAGCCTCCTCCTCCCAAATCCTTCATTCCCGTTACGAGACCCTTCTCAACAACTTCCAAGCAAGCGTGAATTAGAGGCTCCTTCATTATAGGATTACCAAGCTGAACAGCTCCTCTTTCCTCCTCACTTTTTTCACTCAACTCCTTCGATGCAAACGTAACACCGTGAATTCCGTCTCTCCCAGTTGCTCCACCCACAAGCACAAACAAATCTCCTACGTTTCCAACTCTCGAATGGACGATTCTATCCTTTCTAACTATCCCGACACAACCCACGTTAACCAAACAGTTCGTTACGTAGCTCTCATCGAAGAATACCATTCCTCCAACGGTTGGAATTCCAACTCTATTTCCATAATCCCTTATTCCAGCAACGACTCCGAAGAGCAGGTAGAGAGGATGCTTAACACCCTTAGGCAAATCTTTAATGTCCAAATTTCCGAAAAAGAGGGGATCGACTAAAGCGATTGGCTGAGCACCCATGCAAAGAACATCTCTCAAAATTCCCCCTATACCCGTTGAAGCACCACCGTAAGGCTCAATGGCTGAGGGGTGATTGTGTGATTCCAAAGCTACAACGTAAGCGTATTCATTATCGAATTCCACGACTCCAGCATCCTCTTTTATGGCTGAGATTACGTAATCCTTCTCAATACCGAAGAGGTACTCCCTCAGATAGCACTTCGAGCTTTTGTAGCAACAGTGCTCACTCCAAGCTTGGGCTATGGACTGAAGTTCTATATCGGTAGGATTTCTGCCCTTTTTGGTAAAGTAATCCTTAATCTTACGCATTTCATTCAGATTCAGTGCTAAGCCCAACTCATCGCTTATCTTCATCAAATCTTCGTCACCTGCATTAATAACGTTGATCTCGTAAACCTGAGGGTATATCTCCCTATACATGCCTATCACTCCTTAAGAACTATTCTATAGTTTTGAATTACGGGATTAGCTAAGAGTTTTTCACACATCTCCCTAACTTCCCTCTCCGCCTCCTCCTTGCTATTTGTGTCTATCTCAATCCTGTAAACTTTAACACTTGAAACCCCTTTGACCTTTTTAAAGCCCAAGAGCCTCAAAGCTTTTTTAACTGCTTCTCCTTCAGCATCCATGACTCCTTTTTTTAGTTCGATGAAGACCTCAGCAATCATGAAACCTTGTGATTGCTACATTTCAAAACGTTTTCGAGACTAAATTTTCGAAGTATTTTATTGTCTTTACTACATTCCTCTTAGAACTCAAAACTTCAGGCAAACAAAAATCTTCAGGATGTATTAAACGAATAATTTCTCTCCAGTTTATAGGGTCGTGATCGGATGGACATTTATGTTCAAAGTGTAAATGCCAAGCCTTAATGAGTTCTTTGGGAAATTCCTTTAATTCTTCTGTTGGATCAGATTTTATTTGTTTATAAAGTTGTGATACATCAATACAAAATCCAAACAGCTTTAATTCTTTTTCAGATAAATTAATTTTTAACAATTCATAGAATTTAAGCATATCAGAAATCGTAGATATATATACTTTCTTGTTCTGTTTTCAATCAAAATTACTGATGAAATGCCGTGACTATCGAATATATCAAAAGATTCCAATATTAAGGGTAATAATCCATTACTTCTTTTTTTACTGCTTGGATGGAACTCGATTGCAGATGGATTTGTTCCTACAAAATCTACAAAATCTATAATTGATCCGAGGTATTTTTGCCTCCATTCCCTCTTATTCCAGTATAACTTGTGATACGGTTTTAACTCAGGATCGGTATGCAAAATGTAATTCCCATCAAAGCCTGAAACATCGTAAAGGATAGAAAAATCATCCTTTGTTGGAATATCTCCAACGTTTTTGTTTAACTTTATGAATTCTTTATTTTCTCTTCTAATTAAGTCGAATGGCACTTCAATTCGCATGATACCTAAACTTAATGCATCTCTAAGTCTTTCCTTTAGACTGCCTCTTAGAGGAGGTTTGTAACCATGATAACTACCTAAATTCGGATAAGTCCAATTTAATCTATAACGCATCAGTCGTTTTGTTAATTATGATGGATTAAATAATTTTTGTTATTTCGTCGAAGACTTTATTAGTATTTTAAATCAAAACTTATACTGATGTTCTTAGACACGACAATCGGCAGAAACTTCGTTAGAATTTACGCTGAAAACGTGGTTGTGATCTGTCACGGTTTACCTTATGAACCTCTACCGGTTATAGCTAAGGGTTACGACGAATTGGCAGAATTTTTTGGTGAAAAAGGTTTGAATTCTATAATATTCGATTTTTCTGGAACGGGTTTGAGTAAGGGGAAGTTCGAGATTCTAAATTGGGTTGAGGATCTAATAGAAATCGTTGAAAAGTTTAAGAGCGTTCATCTCGTTGCCTTCAGCTTAGGTGGTGTGCCCGCAACGTACGTTGCGAGGTTGAAAGCTGTGAAAAGCCTAGCTCTTTTGGCTACGCCCTGTTGCTTTGATGTGATGAGAAAAGATTTGATTAAGAAAGCGTACGATCATGCAATCATAAGAAAGAGTTTGAAGGGTGTTGGAAGTTTTGAAGAGTTCTACGAGAACTTCAAAAGAGATGTTGAGGATTTCGCACCTATTAAGTGGATTGATAAAGTTAGGTGTCCGATTTTGCTCGTTCACGGTGATAAAGATGATGTAATTCCGTTTGAGAGTAGCAAAAGGCTTTATGAGAATGCGAAGGATGCCTACTTCCTGGAAGTAAGAAACGGCGGTCACAGGCTGAGGGAATATGGGATTGTAATGGAGAGCGTTGCGAAATGGGTCGCTGGAAATTATGTTAAAGGTGAGGCTTGGGAAGAGAGATGGAGAGTAGTTGAAGTCTGAAGGCAAGATTTATTAACACCGTTTTGAATGCCCTAAAGATGGCATCGTCAATGTACGCTTACATAAGGGAGATGTGGAAGAGACCTTGGGAAGGCATAGTTGGACAGCTAATGTGGGAAAGGTTGCAGAAGTGGAGGAGAGAACCAGCTGTTGTCAGGATTGAAAGACCTACAAGGTTGGATAGAGCGAGAGCCTTAGGTTACAAAGCTAAGCAGGGAGTCATAGTCGTGAGAGTGAGAGTTAGGAGGGGAGGAAGGAGGGCTACAAGGCCTAACAAGGGAAGAAAGGTCGGAAACCTCATGGTAAACAGGAAAACGCCCAAGAAGAACTTGCAGTGGATTGCAGAAGAGAGGGCAAACAGGAAGTATCCGAACATGGAAGTGCTGAACTCATACTGGGTTGGAGAGGACGGTAGGTACAAGTGGTTCGAAGTTATTCTCGTTGACAGAAGCCATCCAGCAATTCTAAGCGATCCTCAGCTGAGTCAAATTGCAAAGCAGAGGGGAAGGGTTTACAGAGGTCTCACTTCAGCTGGAAGGAGGGCGAGAGGTTTAAGGAGGAAAGGTAAGGGTGCTGAGAAAATTAGACCGTCCTTGAGAGCTAACTTCAGAAAGAAGAAAGATTAAAGCTATTTTTACCTCTTTGCGTAGTCTTTTAAATCCAACTCCCCCTTTTGCTCTCATGGACTTGGAATCCAAACTTCAGCTGATCAAGAGGAATGCAGTCGAGATAGTTACAGAGGAGGAACTGTTGGAGCTTCTACAAACTAAGGAGAAACCGAGGGCTTACGTTGGATACGAGCCGAGCGGAGAGATTCACCTCGGTCATATGATGACCGTGCAGAAGCTTATAGACTTACAGCAGGCTGGTTTCGAGATTGTAGTTCTTTTGGCAGACGTTCACGCTTATCTCAACGAGAAAGGTGATTTTGACGAGATTAGAAAAATCGCTGACTTCAATAAAAAAGCGTTCATAGCTTTGGGCTTGGATGAAAGCAAGGCTAAGTTCGTTTTGGGTAGTGAATATCAGCTTGAGAGGGATTACGTCTTGGATGTGTTAAAGATGGCGAGGATCACAACTGTAAACAGAGCGAGAAGGAGTATGGACGAGGTTAGTAGGAGGAAGGAGGATCCGATGGTTTCTCAGATGATCTATCCTCTCATGCAGGCTTTGGATATAGCACATTTAGGTGTTGATTTGGCTGTTGGTGGAACTGACCAGAGAAAGATACACATGCTTGCAAGGGAAAATCTGCCAAGATTGGGTTACAAAGCTCCGATTTGTCTTCACACACCGATCTTACTCGGTTTAGATGGGCAAAAGATGAGTTCTTCAAAGGGTAACTACATATCCGTCAGGGACTCGGCTGAGGAGGTTGAGAAGAAGATAAGGAAAGCGTTCTGTCCGGCTGGAGAAGTAGAGAACAACCCTATAATTCAGATAGCTCTCTACCATATCTTCCCCCGCTTTGGAGAATTTAAGGTTGAGAGGGAGGAAAAGTACGGAGGGGATGTTACATACAAAACTCCTGATGAACTTATTTCGGACTTTAAATCGGGCAAGCTTCACCCGTTAGATTTGAAGAAGGCTGTAGCAAAGTATTTAAACAAAATACTCGAAGGTGTAAGGGAAAAACTCGAAAGGGGGTGATAAACTGGCGGAAGAGGAGGTAGTAAGGGTAAGGTTGCCAGATAGAAGTAAAGGTGAAATGTTCGGAATAGTTACGGCAATGCTCGGGGGTGGACACGTCAAAGTTAAGTGTGAGGATGGGAAGGAGAGACTCGGAAGGATACCGGGTAAACTGAGAAAGAGAATATGGATTAGAGAAGGCGATGTTGTTATAATCGTTCCTTGGCCGTTTCAGGATGACAGATGTGACATAATCTGGAGGTACACTAATCCACAGGTTGAATGGTTGGAGAGAAAGGGTTACTTGACATTCTAAGCGTAAATATAAACGGAGATCTTGAAGATAAGGAGATTGTTAGGATTGCAAAGCGTTTTAAGGCTGTGTGGGTAGGTTACAATCCGTTGTTTAAGGACCCATTTTACGTTGCCGATCTTATTGCCGATTATGTCGATTTCGTAGGTTTCGGTGTTGTAACGGTAGATTTTGGCTGTAAGGATATTCTTAGAAGATTTAGAAATCTCGTAGAGGAGCATAGAGACACTACTTTTGCACTCGGAATAGGTGCTGGAGAGTTGAGAGGTTATTCCGGCTTGAAAGCTGTTCTAGACTGCCTGAAATCTTTGAGAAAGGAAGTAGATCTCCTCTTCTGTGGTTGTTCTGGGCCAAAGATAACCTCAGAAGCATCAAAGATTGTCGATGGAATTCTCTTCAACTATGCTCATCCGGAGCATTTGAGTTGGATAATCGGTTTTCTGAAGAGAGAAGTTTACAAGGTCGCTTACGCCCCTTCACTAATACTTCCAAGCGAATTCGAATTTGATTTGCTCATAGCATGTGCCATGGTCTCGTGTAGCAATAGGAATTTCGTAAAGACTTTCAAGTACGACGGCATGTGCAGAGAAATTTCCAAACTTGATTTCCTGAGAGTTATAGCTGATAGAAAGAGTTTGAATGTAATTCCCGATGAGATAAAGAGGTACAAAGATGTTTTAATAGACAAATTTGCCATAGCCGGAGATTTTGAAAGCTTAGTTGGACGTTTAAAGGAAGTACTCAAAATCTGCGATCACGTCGTTTTGGGTGATCCCTTCTTTAGGGATCCAAACTCCGTTGAACAGTTCGAAAAAATTCTAGTGTCCCTCAAGTGAGCTTCTAGGGTGTTTCAAGAGTATTCTGAACTCGGGCTTATTTGCAAGAGCGTTCATCAGCGTTACCATCATAGCCTTCATTTCAGCCTTTTTAATTTCCGCATATCTGTGTGCGTGAATGAGAGGGAAGGGGTAACCGTCCACCTCCAGCCCAACCACCATCGGTAAGACCTTCTCAATTTCAACGTTAGATTCCATCAAGTACACGTTACCGTAATCCCTAAACCTCACGTAACACGGATAGACCCTTAACTTCTCAATGTTCTTAAATTCAAGCTCCTTCACGAGATCTGCTATCATACTCTCCTCCCCTCTAACGTTGTAGGAGAACTTGAAAAATCCCGCCTTCTCGAATCCAAACTCCTTTGCAACGAGATAATCCACAACAGCCTGATCTGTCACCCTATAGTATTCAAAGTTGTTCTTGAGCATTGAGAGTCTACTCTCGTAGACGTTTTTGGCAATCGAAACAACTTCTTTCTCAAGTAATCTGTCGTAAGCATGCAAGAATTCTACAAATTCAAAAAGTATTCTGAGATCGCTATCCTTATCCCTGCTCAGAAGAGTCCTTCTCTGGAACAGTCCTTTGGAAATTCCCTCATTCAAGCTATCAATCCATTCATCGAGTTCATTTGCAAAATCTTTGAGTATGTTCATCGTTTTATCGTTTATCTGCTTCTCTATATCGTAAAGCTCCGTTATTCTAGGCCTTTTTATGAGAAAGAGTAAGTTGCTCAAAGCACCATCAAGGAGAATCAGTCCATCAGCAAATATTCCTATTCTAGCTTCATTTGTTTGCATGTGCATCTCAACTCTCTTCTCAATGTGTTTGATAGGTTCTACAACAGAAAGATCGTGGAGCTCAAGTATCCTATCTCCAACCCCAACACTTGAGACAGCGTAAACAACAACACCGCATCTTTTTTCCATGCTTCTACTTCCATCAACTCCAAAAGCCTTGCATTTCCTTGCATTTGGCAATTCATTCCAGTGAAAGAGGTCTTCAAATGATAATATCGCATTTTCAACGCTCTTTAGTATCTCCTCCAATCTATCGGGTAGATCTTGAAATATCGCATCGCTCAGCCTCCTCATTCAAAACCCTCCATAACCTTAGAAACTCCGCCGTGCAACTCCACCCTTATAACTTTGTCAGCAACGTCTCTAAGTTCTTCATCGTGAGTAACCACTATAACCTGTGGAATCTTCTTTAGATAGCGGTTCATTATATCCACGAGCTTTCTCCTTCTCTCATCGTCCAAGAATGGAGTCGGTTCATCCAGAATAAGCAGTGGAATCTTCCCCTGAATCATGAAAACCGAAAGAGCCAACCTGAAGGCTAAGCCGAGAGCAATAAGTTCTCCACCACTTAGGAAGCTTATGTCCCTCTCAGCACCCTGATACAACACCTTTACTGTGACCTTCTCTTTCCTTTTTTCCTCTCTCTTAAGAACTATTCCCGAATACTTTCCATCGGTCATTTCCTCAAAAATTTCACTTGCTATTTTCTCAACTTCTTTGAAAGCGTATTCCGTCAGACTTACCTTGTACTTTCTGAATTTTTCTCTTATCTCTTCAAGCTTTGGTAACACTTCTCTGCCTATCTTCTCAACTCTCTCCCTCTTTTCCCTAAGCTTCTTCACCCTATTTTCCAAATCCTCAGCACTTTTCTCGAGGGTTTTTATATGATCTTTGAGTCTCTCAACGCCCTCTCTAAGACCGAAGTATCTACTCCTCAGTTCAGTATATAGGTTGTAAACATTCCTGTAAGTTTCATCACTATAGCCAAGAGCTTCTATCTCATTTTTCAAGCTTTCCAGCCTTTTTAGGGTTTCTGAAAGTTCATCTTCAGCTTTGACGATTTCAGATTCACAAGATTTCAGTTCCTCAAGCTTTCTCTCCAAATCGTGCTTCGCACTTACAAGTCTGTTAAACTCGTTGTAATAAGACTCAAGCTCTTTCAAAGTGCTTTCATCAATTTTTTTCAGATTGCTCAATTTTTCTTCAACTTCATCAATCTTCGAGTTTAGCTCAATCAACTTTGAGTTCAACTCCTGTTCAGATTTAAGATCAGATTCTATTACTGATATGTCAGCAGACAGCTTCAAGGCCAACTCTTCTAGCTTTCTGTACTCCTTCCAAGCAGCTTCAGCTTCTTCGAAACCCTTAGTAGACTTCTTTAAATTTTCCAACTCCTTAGCAAGCTCATATTCCCTTAAAATCCTGCTTTCCTCCGAAATTACGCTTTCAAGTTCTTTCTTTACGTTCTTTATATCCTCCAATTTATTCTCGATTTCAATCAAATCTTTTCTAACGTTTTCTAACTTCTTCGTGTAACTTTTTATGAGATTTAAGCGATCATCTTCACTCAGAAGCCTACCACATGTCGGACAAACACCTTTCGCGGATTTTAATGCATTCAAAGCTTCTTTCAACCTCTCAATTTCGCTTTCTAATCTTGCTTTCATATCCAGCAAATTCCTTTCATCTTTCTCAACATCTTTAAGCTTCAACTTAGCTCTTTCAACTTCCTCAAGCTCTCTTTCGATCTCCTCTAAAGGTCTACAAGTTTTTTCAAGCTCCCTCAATCTTTCAAGTTTTACCTTTATCTCCTCGTATTTCAAAGCCTTGCCTTCGATTTCAGACTTCCTTTTTTCAACTTCCTCAAGCTTACCTTTCAATTCGTTCAATCTCTTCTTTTTATTCTCAAGATCGCTTAACAATCTGATTACTCCATTCCTTTCCGACTCAAGTCTTGCCAAGGTTTCCTTAAGCTCCCTTTCCACTTTCAAAGTTTTCTCGTACTCCTCTCTAAGCTCAATGTATTTTTCAGCATATCCCCTTATTTCCTCAAGCCTCCTAACCCTCGATTTAAGCTCCTCAATTTCCTTCTTTAAGCCGTTTCTTCTCTCCCTAAGACCTCTGATTCTTTCTTCAATCTTTCCAGCGTGTTTCTCAATGCTTTCCTTCTCTCTATTCAGCTCTTCGAACTTCTCTCTCAACTTTTCAACTCTCTCCTTCTCAGCCTCAGCTTCAGCTAATTTTTCTTCAACATCTCTTAGCTCAATCATTTTTTTATCAAGCTCTCTTTTCTTTGCTTCAAGCTCCTCTTTCACTTCTTTGATCCTGTTTTCTACATCGCTTTCAGCTTTAATCTCCTTTTCGAGCCTACTTTTCTCTTCCTTGAAGTGCTTGATCACCTTACCCAGATTTTCCCAAGCCCTTTCGTAATCCTCTATCTGCGTTATTCTCTTGATTATCTTCTCCCTCCTCTCGTCATCCTTGACTATCTCATCAATCTCTCCCTGTCTAACGTATATGGCGTTCAACCACACGTGAGAGGGAGCTACGTTTCTTTCCACCCACTCTCTGATCCTTTCATCACCTTCGAGGAGTTTGTCACATCTCAAGTAGGAGTTTCCGTCGCTACTTCTCACTATCAGACAATCGCGACCGTTAAAATCGAAACCTAGTCTTATCTCGTATCTGCTTGCAGAATCTCTGATCAGATCGTCTTTCTTAACCCCAGAAGGTTTAACACCGTGTTTAACACCGTAAAGTGCTACGGCTATGGCTTCAAGAATAGATGTCTTACCAGCACCGTTCCTACCAACTATGAGATTTACACCTCTATCAAATTCCACCCTCGAACTTCTGTGTGATTTGAAGTTCTCAATTTCCACATACTTTATGAGCATCCCTACCCCTCCACGAAATCGAAAAGAGTTCTTCTGTTCTTCCTAACCAACTTTTTCTTTTCATCTTTTTTATCTTCTTTCTTATCTTCATTTTCAACGCCAACGCTCTTGACTTTAAAATCATCTAAAACCTTGAAATCCCTCAATTTAAACTCCTTCTCGATTAAACCTATTACAGTATTGATGAAGTTGTCGAAGTCGGGCCTTTTCAGAAATTCTAGAAGACTCAGCTCGAATTCCGTAAAGAACTCGCTTGGCCTTTCTATTTTAATTTCTCTCTCCTTCGAAATTCTTTCGAGACTAATCTTAACGTGTCTAACCCTTCTTTCAACAATCTTAACCAAATCTTCCAAATCTATTACGCTCTCGCTGAAGATTCTTAGTATTAAGATGGATTCTGAATTCAAGTAGTCCAAAATCTCTTTAACCCTATTCACGGCATCTCTTTGATCTTTCGCGGAAATGTTTGCAGATATTAAGTCCCTACAGCTAACTTCAACAAATCTCGGCTTAAAGTTTTCAACTATGAATAGTCCTTTCTTACAACCTTCAGAGACACAAAAATCATCGAAATAGTCTATTTTGATGGAATACTCTCTCGCATCACTTCTTTCTGGACAACCGGGATAGACAAACCAAGAGCCGTTCACGTTCTTCTTTATAGGTATGTGGACATGGCCCAAAGCGTAGTACTTAGCCCTAGGAAGATCGCTGATGGTTACGTAATCGTCTTTGATATCCAAATCGACTACCTCCTTCACAGATAGATGCAAAACTGCGATATCGCAGCTTGGTATGTATTTTTCTTCCATGAGCGATTTAAACTGATGAGATGAGCGGTGTGTATCGCCAAATATCTTGAAATCTTCGAAAACACCATAAACTAAGTTGTAATCTCCAAAAGATTTAGATCTGACAAACTCACCTTCGACAAGCTTCCTTCTCAGACCGAGTTTGTACAGTAGACCGAGAGATTCAAGCAGATCGTATATCGATACGTCTTTAACAGTCTTATCGTGATTGCCTTCAATTGCAAAGATCGGTATGTTCTCCTCTTTCAGCATAGAAAGGATATCTATGGCTTGCTTGATCGTCTTCGGGTTGGGATTGCTTCTGTGGAAGAGATCGCCGGATATTATCGCAAAATCTACATCCTCTTCAATTGCTTTCTCTACAGCAAATTTAAACGATTTTGCAAAGTCTTCAGCCCTAAATGGTAAGTGATACTGTTCGTATCCTAAGTGGGCATCTGCCAGATGTGCGAATTTCACGACATTCGAACGTTTACGATGTATAAACACTTTTTGCGAGCAAAGTATATATAGGGTTTAAAAGCAGTTTAAAAAGGGTGTTAATTATGACGAGAGATTTTAAGATAAAAATTGAGAATGTAGTAGCATCGACTCAGATAGGAGAAAACATCGATTTGAACAAGATTGCGAGGGAAATACCAGATGCTGATTACAAGCCAAAGCAGTTCCCCGGCTTGGTTTTAAGAACTAAGGAACCTAAAGCTGCAGCCTTAATTTTCAGAAGCGGGAAGGTTGTATGTACCGGATCTAAGAGTGTTGAGGATGCTAGAAGGGTCGTAAAGCAGATAGTCAAGATCGTAGGAAGTTTGGGAATACCTGTCATAGAAGAGCCTGAAGTGAAAGTTCAGAACATAGTAGCATCGGCAGATTTGGGAACAGATTTGAATTTGAATGCAATAGCGATAGGTTTAGGTTTAGAAAATGTGGAATACGAGCCCGAACAGTTTCCCGGCTTAGTTTACAGACTTAGAGATCCTAGAGTTGTAGTTCTGATATTTGGCTCTGGTAAGATGGTCGTTACTGGAGGCAAAACTCCTGACGATGCGAGAAGAGCAGTTGAAAAAATAGCGGAGGAGCTTGAAAGCTTAGGATTGCTATGATCTGGAGTTACAGAGCTGTAAACAATAGAGTTGCTAGAAAGAAATGGCTCGCATTGGGTTTTGGACTAATAGTTGTCGGGCTAATTTACACGATTTTTAGAATCATCTACAGTAGCAAACTCATTTCTTCTTTGGCAATTTTCACGATCTTTGCTCTGATGGTCTTCCTTTACACCATAATAACGCTTGGAAAAGTAAGGTACTACTTCATTGAGGGCAACGAGATCGTCTACAAGCCCTTCAGAACAAAAATTGAAGATGTGGAGGGATACGAAGTCGATAGAGATAACATGGTAATCAGGTTAAAGTTAAAGAGACCTAAAATATTCGCCGTTAGGACTCTCTACTTCGACAAGGAGGAAGAGTTCGAAGACGTCTTAAGATTTTTGAAGAGAGTTTTGGGATGAGCAGCTGCAAGCTCCCAACAACTTTTTAAGAGTCGTCAACCGTACTTATCCAAAATCTCCTCGAAAGCCTGAACAACCTTTCTTAAATCATCTTTCGGAACGAGGTAAGTTGAAAGCTTTATGCTTTTAGTTCTACCCGGCTTTATTCCGTGAATATTCCTTTTCTTAAGCTCGTGATAGAGGAAGTAACCACCTTTCTTGACTTTTTTTGAAATTTCGTAAATCTTATCCGTTTTAAAGTGTAGAAGATCGTGGTTATGAGGTTTTTCACCCAAAAGCTCAAATCCTAGAGATTCAAACTCTCTAACGAACCATCTGGCCTTCTCAACCTCCTCGTTCCATCTCTTAACCCTCTCCTTAACGTGATCGAAGGAGGCCATCAAAGTCATTAGAGGGACACCTCTAACACTGCAACCCAAGAGCTCGACTTCTTTGTTCTTGAAACGTTCGGATTTTCTCAGGACAACCTTAGCGTAATCCTCAAACATCCCCACAACTCCAATCGGCCCGGCTGAGGCCATAGATTTGTGTCCGCTTCCAACGACAAAGTCAACACCAAGTTTTTCAGCTTTGATTTCCATTCTGCCAATTGAGTATGCACAGTTCAATAGTAAGGGAACTCCTTTATCGTGGCAAATCTCCGCAACGGCCTTAACATCGGGAAGGTTTCCGTAGTTTCCATCTGGATAGGTTAAAACAGCTAAAACAACATCCCCTTTCCTCCTAGCCTCTACAATCGCATCTTCATATCTTTCTTCAATAACCTTATACTCAGGATATCCGCTGTTCTCAACCTCAACAACGTTCAAACCAGCCCTTTCCGCTGATACAAATGTTGAATAATGAGCGTTTGAATCAACAACAACTATTCCATCCTTCTTTGCCAAGCTGTGCATGATCATAAACTTCCCTTCCCTTGCTCCATGAGTAACCCTTGCAACATCACAGCCCAGAAATTCAGCCAAATCTTTGATAAAATCTGCGATAGGCGGATTTTTTATACCGTGCAAATCTCCCATGCAAAAATCGCAAACGCTATACCCGTCACCCCATTCTACAAGCATTCTCCTTGCATCTTCTGTAAGTTTGCCACCAGTTTGAAGAGGATCGATGTTTATGAAGTCTTTAACCTTTCTCTCAACAAACATCGAAAGGTTGATACCTTACCAAGTTTAATTAAGTTGCGATGAGGTGGATTACAGCTTTAATTTTGGCTTTCCTCATCTTTGGATGTGCTCAGAAGAGTGTTGAAAAAGTAGATGTTAAATCAGTCTTCGAGAACGGTGAATTCATCCCAAAAAAGTATACATGTGACGGAGACGACATAAATCCGCCTTTGATTTTGAAAAATTTGGATCCTAAAGCCAAAAGTATTGTCATCATAGTTGAAGACCCCGATGCTCCCATGGGAACATTCACACACTGGATAATATACAACGTACCTCCCATAAGCGAAATCCCTGAAGGAATTCCAAGAGGTAAGTTAATAGAGAAACCCTTTAAGGCCATGCAAGGTAAAAACGACTTCGGATTCTACGGTTACGGAGGGCCTTGCCCACCTTCCGGCGTTCACAGGTACTACTTCAAAGTCTACGTTCTCGATACGGTTTTGGAATGGAAGGAATACAGTAAGGACGAGCTTAAGAGGGCTATTGAGAATCATGTGATTCAGTATGGTGAAATCATGGGAAAGTATTCGAGATCCTGACAAGCTTTGGTTCTTTCTCATATTTTATCCTGAAACCGATAGAGTAGAGGAACTCGTAAGATTTCTTTCCCTCTCCATGTATCATCAGCTCGAGTAAATCGTCTGGCGTATCTATGTCAACGCTTGCATAGAACGAGTCAAAGACTGTACATTTCAGATCCAAACTCTTTGCAAACTCCAAATGTCTTAAGAAGCTACAGTAGTAGTATCTGACCTTAAATTTCCTATCTCTGATGATTATCATGTTTGTTCCTCCCTTTCTCCCCGGAGCTATGACCACATCTCCCTCGCTTTCGAAAAACCTTCTGAGTATTCTGGAATTTATTAAAGGGATGTCAGACATTATCACAGCTGTCTCTCCTTCAATCCTTGAATTTATGGCATCATCGAGCTCTCTGCTGTCAACTACAACATCATAACTTTCAATTTTGAAGGGATGCGTTGAGATGATTTTTATATCACAATCGAAGCTACTCAAAGCGTCTAAAACATCCAAGAGCATGCACCTCGCAAAATTTTCTCTTTCATTTTTTCTCATAACCTTACTCAGCCTCGTCTTAGGGTTAACGGGTTTGAAAGGTATTAGTACGAGCATAAAACGAATTTGCAAAGGTCTATAAAACGTTGATCAAACTTCCTACATGAAGGTATACTTCGTAACATCGAACGAAGGGAAGTTTAGAGAAGTTAGAGAGATAGGAAAGAAATATGGGATTGAAATTGATTGGATAAGAAGGAAGTACTTGGAACCGCAGGGGAGCGATTTGGAAGAAATTGCTAGGATAAGCGCTCAGCTTTTAGCTGAGGAAATTAAAGAACCGTTCTTTTTGGAGGATAGCGGTCTATTTATCGAGGCCTTGAAGGGATTTCCCGGACCGTACTCATCATACGTTTTCAAAACCATAGGCAATGAGGGAATTCTAAAACTCATGGAGGGTGTTGAAGATAGGAGAGCATATTTCCTAGCGGTTATAGCATTTTGGGATGGTGAAAAGGTTTTAACATTCAAGGGAAGGGTAGATGGGAAAATTGCTAGAGAGATGAGAGGAGATAAGGGATTTGGGTTTGATCCAATATTTGAATACGGTGATAGGACTTTTGCCGAGATGGGTGAGGAGAAAAATGAAGTTTCTCATAGGAGAAGAGCTCTCGAAAGTTTCTTCGAGTATCTAAAGAGCTTGAAGTAGCTGGAGGATTACTTCTCTTCTTCTCCTTCTTGTATCGAAGTTTATTACGACTATCTGTTGCCAAGTTCCAAGCAAGAGTTCTCCGTTCTTAAAGGGAACAACCAAGCTCGTTCCGACTATTGCAGATTTCACGTGACTTGAACCGTTATCATCACCCCACGTCTTATGATGTTCGTAGTAATCGTCGTAGGGAGCTATTCTCTCCATCACCCTTGGAAAATCTTTCTTCAAGCCCGGCTCGTACTCAATCGTTGTTACCGCGCCAGTTGATCCCTTCGAGAAGACTAAGACTGCTCCTTCATCCTTTCCGCTCTCTTTAACGAACCTTCTGACTTCATCCGTTATATCCGCCATTTCGTTCGTGTCCAATTCAACTTCTACGACTTTTATCATGAGTTACAATCTTACAGGGCCATTAATCACGCTTTCGTTTAATTTCAAAAAACCTTAATATTTCGAAACATTGTTGTTTACCATGATACTTTATAAACAGTTTGGACTCAGCGCAAGAGAGGCCGCTGAGATAACAGCAGATGTCGTTGAGATAATAAGGCGTAAGCTCGACGATGAAAAGGCCGTTGAATTCCTAAAGAGCAAATACAGTGGTGACAAGCTCCTGTTTGCAATTCTCATGATAGGTAGGATCACCGGTATGAGTTTAGCCTTGCAAGACATCGAAAAGGCAAGGATGATAGTTGCGGATTTCTCAAGGCTCGTTAGAATTCTTGAGGAGAAGGGTAGAGATGAACTTGTAAAGACTCTTGAAAAAGATATTTTGGAAGAAACGTATGCTGAGGAAGAGTTGAGGAAAGGTTACGCATGATGTATGCAGAATGCGTTGTGAGGGGTTTGAAGGTCAGAATTCCTTTTGTTTGTAGGATGTGCGGGGAGTGTTGTAAAAAGCTCAGTAAAGTCGTTTACGATCCAAAAACTGGTAAAGTGTACGTAGAAGGTATCGAATTGGATTGTATAGACGGTCTTGATGAATTTAAGGAATTTTCTCACCCTATCAAAGTGCCCTGTCCATTTTTGAAGGATAACAAATGCACGATACACGAGATTAGACCAAAAAGCTGTAGGGAGTATCCACTTTTGACGGGTGATTTAGGTGTGAATTGTCCAGCCCTGAGATCTTTTAATAAATTCTTGAAGGCGTTTAATCCCGATAAGGTTGAATACAAGGTTGATGAAAAAGATATCAAGCCTGTTAAAATACCAATGAAATTCTACGAACTCTTCATAAGCTTGGAGCCGAGTAAAGAAGAACTCGCCGCCTTTCTTAAGCTCAACGAGTTAGAGAAAAATTTAAATCTTGAGTTGAGTAATACGATTAAGGGCCCGTAGCTTAGCCAGGTCAGAGCGCCCGGCTCATAACCGGGCGGTCGAGGGTTCAAATCCCTCCGGGCCCACTACTTCTTCCAAAATACTTCCTAAGACAGCTAATAGCTATCTTCAATACATATTCATCACAATCATGAGCAAAGCTTATATACCACTTGCCATAATAATGATTAGAGGTGATGAGCCTTGACGAAGATCGTCCACGCTCAAACCGTCTTGCCTGAAGACGTTTTAGAAGAGTTGAAGAGAAAAACGGGAGAGAGTACTACAAAGGATGCGCTGGCTAAAGCCGTTGAGCACTACTTGAGGTGCCCGTACATCCACGAAGATACGTTTGAGAAGAAGATAGAAGAGATTATCAAAAAGAAAAAGAAGTCTTAAGCCTTCCTAACAATTATCTTCTTACCAAAGTCTTTCGAAAGTTCAAAGATTTCTTCACCAACTTTAATTTTTATTGTATCATTGTTTTCTATAACCTCGATTCTATCTCCAACTTTGATTAGATCTTTCGCGCTCTTAGGTGCGATCAGAACTACATACTTACCCTTTCCAGCCTCCGAAAGAGGCAACTCTTCAAACTTGCACTCATCGCAGATGTCGCATACGCTCGATATTATTGTGCATATCCTTTCAACAACTTTCTCATCAGCGTGATGCTCCAGTTCGCAACTCAACTCTTTTGCCTTTTCCTCATCAACGCCTAGAAACTTGAAAAACTTTTCAAATATCTTATAATATCTCTTTATTTTTTCTGCTATCCGTCTTCCATCCTCAGTTAGAACAACACCTCTGTAAGGAACATAATCAACGTAGCCCATATCTTTCAGTTTAATAAACATCTCCGTAACGCTTGACGGCTTAACGTTTAGTCTCTTAGCTATATCACTCGTCCTAACAACTCTCTTCTCCTTCTCCTGTATATCGAGTATGGCCTCGAGGTACTCCTCAACCCTTTCCACAAGCTTAGGTTAAAACCCTTAAATTAAAGGTTTTTCTAATTCTGCGAAATTGTGATATTCCAGAAAGACATCTGAGAATTCGTGTCAAAAATTGAAAAACTAAAGGAATTCATATCGAAAATTGGGAAGAACGGCGTAGTTGTGATGTTCTCCGGAGGAGTTGACAGTGTTACGCTTACCAAGCTTTGCAAAGATGTTATTAAGAGAGTTTTTGCTGTAACGGTAGTATCGGAAGTTTTATCAAAATACGATGTTGAATATGCGAAGTCTGTTGCCAAAGAGATTGGAGTTGACCATTACATTCTTGAAATTGATCTACTCAACGATGAAAACTTTGTAAGGAATGACGAAAACAGATGTTACTTCTGCAAAAAGAAAATGATAAGGATGGTGAAGGAGTTTGCGAGTGCAGTCGGTGTAGAATGTATAGTCGAGGGAACCAACGTAAGCGAATTGAATGAATACAGACCGGGCTATAGGGCTGTTGTTGAAGAAGGTGTATACAGTCCGTGGATCGAAGTGGGAATTGATAAGGAGGAGATTAGATCGATTGCAAAGAAGCTAGGTCTGAGTGTGCACGACAACCCCCCAACGACTTGCCTAGCCACGAGGATACCTTTTGGACATAGAATAACGCATGAGAGGTTGAGGAGAATTGAAAAAGCTGAAAGCATCGTAAGGGATCTCGACTTCAAGGTTGTAAGGGTAAGGGATTATGGAGATATAGCAATTGTAGAAGTTGGTAGAGAAGAGAGATCTAAGTTTTTCAATGTTGATTTGATGGATTACCTCTCAAAGAGTTTAAAGGATTTGGGTTACAAGTACGTTACACTAAATTTGGAAGGCTACAGCAGATTCTAGCTACCCTTCAACTATGCTAATTTGTGAACCACTGGTTCGACCAAAAAATTTATATACCAGAGTCAACACACATATAAATTGGCTTTCGCAAAACTTAAATAGGATCGACCATGAGGCTGAAGAAAATCGGTAAAGTTAGTCATGTGTCGAAGTCAGGATTCATAGTAGTAAAAGCCAAGGAACTCCCAAAAATTGGTTCTGAAGTTTGTAACAGAAAGCTCGAGAAAATAGGTTACGTTTATGACATAATTGGGCCAGTAAAATCACCGTTCATTCTAATCCGTCCAAAAGATAGGAAGGTGTTGAGAAGGTTTGACGATGAATTGTTTGTAATTGAAGGGGGTGAGGATTATGGTAGAAAAGGAGAAGGTAAGGGAGGTAGAAAAGGAAAAGGAGAAGGAAAAGGAAGAGGTAAAAGAGATAGAAAAAGAGGAAATAATTGAAGTCTGCCCTGAATGTGGTAGCCCGAGGATAGTTAGAGACTACAAGAGGGGTGAATTAATCTGTCAGGATTGCGGTTACGTTATCGAAGAAAGATATATCGATGCTGGACCTGAGTGGAGAGCATTTGACAGCGAGCAGAGAGAGAAGAGGAGCAGAGTTGGAGCTCCTATAACATATACTATCCACGATAAAGGTCTAACTACGATCATCGACTGGAACAACAAGGACTATTATGGAAAGGCAATCTCCGTAAGGACTAGAGCACAGCTGTTTAGGCTTAGAAAGTGGCAGAGGAGGATTAGAATAAGCAACGCTACTGAAAGAAACCTTGCATTCGCTTTGAGTGAACTAGACAGAATGGCATCAGCCTTAGGACTGCCTAAGAGCGTTAGAGAAACAGCTGCAGTCATTTACAGAAAGGCCATTGAGAAAAACCTTATCAGGGGTAGGAGTATTGAGGGAGTTGTTGCTGCAGCTTTATACGCTGCTTGCAGGCAGGCTGGTGTGCCTAGAACTTTGGACGAGATTGCACAGTATTCGAGAGTTGATAGAAAGGAGATAGGAAGAACGTACAGGTTCATTGCGAGAGAATTGGGCTTAAAGCTCATGCCCACAAGCCCAGCGGACTACGTTCCAAGATTCTGCGCTGCTCTAGGTCTAAGTGGTGAGGTGCAGAGAAAGGCTATTGAGATAATCAAGAAGGCCGAAGAGAGAGAATTGACAAGCGGAAGAGGTCCAACTGGAGTTGCTGCAGCGGCTATATACATAGCTTCAATTCTGTGCGGAGAGAGGAGAACTCAGAGAGAGGTCGCCGAAGTCGCTGGCGTTACCGAAGTCACCATAAGGAACAGATACAAAGAATTGGCTGAAAAGTTGGGAATTGACATCATTCTCTAATTTTTGAATAGCTTTAAATTCCATCCATTTTACATCTTTCAATGAGTGAGGAGAAAGAGGAAAGGCTGATTATTAAGAGAGACGGCTATCCTTCTCCCGGAGAAATTGTAATAGGGACTGTCACAAGAGTAATGGACTTCGGAGCATTCGTTTCGCTCGATGAGTACGAGAACAAAGAGGGAATGGTTCACATAAGCGAAGTCGCACCGGGATGGATAAAGGATATAAGGGACCATGTCAAGAAGGGACAAAAGGTCGTCTGCAAGGTTCTAGGCGTAAATCCGAAGAGAGGACACATCGATTTGTCGATCAAAGACGTTACAGAAAGGCAAAAGAGGGAAAAGTGGCAGGAGTGGAAGAACGAGCTCAAGGCATTTAAATGGCTTGAAATCATCGGTGAAAAGTTGGGGTTGAGTAGGGAGCAACTTATCGAGATAGGAAAGAAATTGATTAAAGAGTATGACAGCGTATACGAGGCTTTTGTTGAGTGTGCCTACGAAGGCTACGAAGTTCTTGCGAAAATAGTTGGAGAGGAATTTGCAAAAGAGATGGCAGAAATTGCGAGAGAAAACATCAAACCGCCCAGAGTTAAGGTGAGAGGGTACTTTGAGCTCAAGAGCTATGCTGGTGATGGCGTTGAAAGAATAAAGAAGGCGCTGATGAAAGCCTATGACGTGATAAAGAAGTTTCCAAATATTAAAGCTGAAATTGAATACGTTGGTGCACCGAGATACAGGATTGTACTTGAAGCTGACGACTATAAGGTTGCCGAGAAGGCTTTGAAATCCGTGGTCGATACGGTCTTAAAAACGATAAAGAGGCTAGGTGGAGAGGGTAATTTTGTCAGGGAGCATATAGGGTGATGTTATGGATGTTGTTGCGACTGTCGTTGGTAACTACCCAAGACCCGAGTGGTTCAGGGAGTATTTGCGAAAGGTTGAGGGTTTGCAGAAGGATTTGGATGTCGAAGTTGAGAGAGAAGTTTTAAGGAAGGCTATAGCTGAGGTTATTGACGAGCAGAAGAAAGCAGGAATCGAGCTATACACCGATGGACAACTGATCTGGCATGACTTCCTACTAACGATCGCTTCAAGATTGGAAGGATTTGAAATGAACGGTCTCGTTAGGTATTTCGATAACAACCTGTACTACAGGATACCGATCGCGAAAAGTAAGATTAAAAGGACAAAGAAAATTCTCTACGACTTCGAGATAGCTTTTGAGATTGAGAAGAATATTAAGGCCGTTTTGAGCTGTTACACCGTGGCGAAGCTTTCGAGGAACGAGTTCTATCCGAAGTTTGAAGATTTCCTATGGGATATCTGTGAGGCTATTAAGGAGGAGATTAAAGAACTCGAAGAAAGAGGTGTTAAGTACATTCAGATAGACGAACCTGCGTTGCTTTACGCTGAGAAATCGGAGCTTGAAGTTCTTAAAGACGTTTACAAAGAGCTTACGAACACCAAAATGGAAACTATACTCATGACATACTTTGATTCTGCTGAAAGAATTTTTCCAGAAGTCCTAGACTTCGGCTTCGACGTTATCGGATTGGATTTTGTCGAAGGATACGAGGAGAATTTGAAGGTAGTTGAGGAATACGACTTCAGTGCGATAAACGTAGGGTTGATAGACGGAAGAAACACGAAGATGGAGAGTTTGGAGGAGTTGAAAGTCAAGTTCGAGGAGATAACTTCGAAAGGTAACTTCAAGAAAGTTTACATCTCTCCAAACACTGGACTGGAATTCTTACCTCGTATCAAAGCATTTGAAAAGATGCAGTTGGTTGCTAAGCTCAAGGGGGTGGTAGAATGAAAACCACAGTAGTTGGAAGTTATCCAAAACCAAAGTGGCTTCTCAGGATGATCAGACTCCATAAAGAGGGCAAAGTCGATGACAAAGTGATGGATGAAGCCTACAAGGATGCTGTGAAAGCTGTAGTTAAGGATCATGAGATTGCTGGTGTCGATATAATCTGGGATGGAGAGATGCGTAGAGAGGAGATGACATCATACTTCGCCGAGAGAATAGACGGTTTTGTAATATACGGTGAGGTTAGAGTTTGGGGTAACGCTTACTACCCGAAGCCTTCGATAGTCGGCGAGCTTAGATACAGAGACGAGCTAGCCATCAAGGATTTTCTATACCTCAGAAGTGTGACCGACAAGGAGATCAAAGTTCCAATAACTGGAGCGTACACAATAGTTGACTGGAGCTTCAACGAGTATTATCCGAGCAAAGAAGAAGCTGTATATGCTCTGGCTGAGGTTTTGAACAAGGAGTTCAGAGAGCTTGTGAAGGTCGGAGCGAACTACATCCAGATCGACGAGCCGGCAATTCCCACACATCCGGAAGAGATAGAGATTGCTAAAAATGCCGTTGAGATAATGGTGAAGGGAGTAAAAGCTTACATAGGTATGCACATGTGCTACGGAAATTACAGGGCGATATTTCCGGAAATTCTGGACTTCAAAGTTGATCAGATAGATTTTGAATTTGCAAACAGAAACTTCGAAGATTTGGCAATACTGAAAGAATATGACTACGACAAGGATTTGGGATTTGGTTGCATAGACGTTCACAGTAAGAGAGTCGAGACAGTTGAAGAGGTTAAAAGGGCAATATACATGGCTCTGGAAATAGTTAAACCAGATCAACTCTACGTCGATCCAGATTGTGGATTGAAGCTCCTGCCAAGGGATATTGCGTTTGAGAAGCTCAAGGTGATGGTTCAAGCAACTAACGAGGTTAGGAAGGAGCTGGGGTTAGAGCGTTAGCTATGGGTGTCTTTTAGTTATTTGAGAATTTTGAAAGTAGTTCGTTAAAGATGAAAAAGTATATGAACTTCCTAAATTAATTTCGATGAAATGGAGAGGGATATACTACTTGAAAGACTTGAGAAGAAACTCGCGGAAAAGGAGAAGGAGGTTGAGGAGTTGAGAAAAATGCTGTCTTCCAAAGCCTTGGAGGATTTGAAGAATGAACTTAGGGAGGAGTTCAAGAAAGATCTCAAAGCTATCGAAGCAAAAGTTGCTGAGCTATCGAAGAGCGTTGAAGCTTTAATGAACGAAGTTCTCTTTATCAAGTCGGAGATTAAGTCGTATGAGAAGAAGGAAACTGAAATAGTTGACATACCTCTCGAAAAGGAGGAGTCAGAAATAGAGGTTGCGGAAAAGAAGGAGGAAAAGCGGTACGAGCTCGATGACGATGAGATAATAATCGTTGATTGAGATGTTCATAAGGAAAATAAAGCTTAGAAACTTTAAATCATTCAAAAAAGCCGAAATAGAGTTCAGAGACAACTTTACAGTGATAACAGGACCCAACGGTAGCGGTAAATCCAACATAATCGACTCCATACTCTTTTGTTTTGGCATAAGTTCTTCAAAAACACTCAGAGCGGACAAGCTAACTGATCTAATAAAGCACGGGCAGAAAGAGGCAGAAGTTACGATAGAACTTGACGGATATATAGTTAGGAGAAGAGTGAAGAAGACAGACAAAGGCTATTACAGCTATTACTACATAAACGGTAAGAGTGTTAGTTACTCTGACATCGAAAGGCTAATTGAAAAGCTCGGGCTAAACACAGAGTACAACATCGTCATGCAGGGAGACGTTACGAGAGTTGCAGAGATGACACCAATTCAGAGAAGGAAAATAATCGAAGATATAGCTGGAATTTCGGAGTTCGAGGAAAAAAAGGAGAAGGCACTTGAGGAACTTGAGGAGGTTAAGAGGAACATAGAAAAGGTAGAGATAACAATAAAGGAGGTCGATGACAGGTTATCCCAGCTAAAGGTTGAGAGAGAAGAGGCTATAAAGTACAAGAATCTCGTAGAGGAAAGGGAGCTACTTCTGAATTACAAGAGAATTCACGAGTACCTCAGGCTGGTTAATACGGCAAACAGTTTGAGAAAGAGGTTGGAAGAGCTAAATGAGGAGAGAGACCAAATTTTGAAGGCTATTACGGATATAAACTCCAGACTCGTTAATCTGAATGAAGAAGTTAAGGAGATAGTTGATAGAATTGAATCATTCAAAGACAGTAGACTGAAAAGGATAAACGAAGAGATAAACGTTGTAAGCAACGAGATTAGCGGGCTTAAAAAGTTGATAAGTCTATTCAGTTCTGAAGTAGAAGATTTGAACAGGGAAAAAGAGAAGACTCTAATATCCCTTCAAAGGGCTGAGGAGGAGATAAAGAGAATTAACGAGGAACTCAGAGATATAGATGTCAAAATGGAGAGTCTTGAGAACATTCTGAATGAGAAGATTAGCTATCTAAACGCATTGAAAATTAAATACGATGAGATTACATCAAGATTCAGAGCTCAAAGAGAGGAGTTAGAGAGTAAGTTGAATTTGTTGAACGAGCTTAAAGAAAAGAGAACTTCTCTTCTGAAGGAGAGAGAAAAAATACTGGAAGGGCTGAGAAGAATTGGAATGGAAATAGATGATATGGAGTTAAGCAGAGAGAAGATTGATCTAAGCAGAATTTTCGATGAGATTGCTGAAGATGAAAGGAATTTAGCTATTCTTAAGAATGAAATGGACAAGTTGAAGCTAAAGTTGTTCGAGATTGATGGAGAGATATTCAAGCTGAGAGATGAGATTGCCAAGATCGATAAGGAGATAAGGGAAAAGGAGATCGAGCTTGCTAAGGTATCGGCAATTCAAAAGCCAAGAGCTGTTGAAGTTGTTTTGAAAGCTAAAGAGGAGGGCAAGCTTGAAGGAATATACGGAACTGTTTCACAGCTTTGCAGTGTTGATGAAAAATACGCTCTAGCTCTGGAAATTGCTGGAGGAAACGCCTTAAACTTCATAGTTGTTGAAGACGAGGACAAGGCTATAAGGGCTGTCAAGTATTTAAAGGACGTTGATGGAGGGAGAGCAAGCTTCATACCCCTTAACAGGATTAACATCAGTCTAAATCTCGACAAATCCGTTTTAAGTGTTGAAGGAGTAATAGATTACGCAGTCAATCTTATCGAGTGCGATAGAAAGTTCAGGAAAGTCTTTGAGCTCGTTTACAAGGATGCACTCGTAGTTGAAGATATTGATACGGCAAAGAAATTCATGAACAAGTTCAGAGTAGTTACCCTTGACGGAGATCTAATAGAGAAGAGCGGTGTAATAACTGGTGGATCAATCAAAAAGAAAGCGACTCTGGGTTTGTTTGACAGAGAGAGAAGATTGAGAGAAGATATCGAGAATCTAAAGAGAAGTAGGTCAGAGCTTGAGTCAAAACTTTCGGAAGTTGAGCTTGAAAGAAAGGATTTGGAGAAAAGAATTGAAAAGTTGAATGAAGACATTACGAGCCTCAAGAGTAAGATATCAACAAGCGGAGCTAAGGTTGATGAGTTTAGCAAACTTTTGAAAGATATCGAAGAGAAATTAAAAGAAAAGAGAAGAGAAGCCGAAATTCTGAACTCGAAAGCTTTGGAAGTTGAGGAGGAAATAAACAAAATAGAGGAAAATATCAGATGCATCGAAAGAGAAGTTAAAGAGTTAGAGTCGAAGTTGAAGGATGACAGGATCGTTAAATTAAATACAAAAATTGAAGAAATTAGAGGAGAGATAGAAAGGTTGAAAGATCTCAAATCAGTTCTTTCATCAAAGCAGAGCAGTTTAGTTGCTAAGAGAGAACAGCTAATTAAAGCGATAGAAGAATACAAGTCAAGCCTGAATGACTTGGAAAAGAAGATTACGGAGAGATTGAACGGTATCGAGGATGCTAAAGCTAAGATTTTGGAGCTTGAAAGGCGTTTGGAGAGTTTAAGAGAGGAAGAAAGGAGAATTAACAAGGAGGTTGGAGATCTCAGGGAAAAGAGGGACGAACTCCTAAAGGAGATAGACAAGCTCGAAAAGGAGAAATCTCAGAAGACGCTTGCTGAAAAGCTCTTGGAGGAGCGTATTAAAGATTTGAAGGAAAAACTGGCTGATGTTGAGAAAACTCTTGAATCTTACGACATCGAGATTCCGAAGGATCTCCCATCTCTAGAATACGTTGAGAGGAAGCTTCTGCAAGTTGAAGAGGAGTTGAAGAGTTTCGGCGAAATCAATATGAAAGCTATTCAAGAGTACGAGGATGTTAAGAAGAGATTGGACGAACTGATTGAAAAGAAGAAAACGCTTGAGAGGGAAAGGAAAGAGATCATTGAGAAGATAAAAAGAATTGAGAAGATGAAGAAAGAGGCTTTCCTATCCACTTTTAACTCCATAAACGAGAAATTCAAGGAGATAGTGAAAGAGTTGGCCGATGGTGAGGGTGAGATATACTTGGATAAAGATGATCCGTTCCAGAGTGGATTACATATCAGGTTCAAGCCTTTCGGAAAGCCCATTCAAAGGTTGGAAGCTATGAGTGGAGGAGAGAAGAGTTTGCTGACCTTAGCCTTCATATTTGCAATACAAAGGTACAAGCCCGCTCCTTTCTACGCTTTCGATGAGGTGGATATGTTCTTGGACGGCGTGAACGTTGGAAGGTTGGCAAAGATGATAAAGAAGCTTTCAAAGGATGCACAGTTCATAGTTGTCTCTCTGAGAAAGCCAATGCTTCAAGAGGCAGACCACGTGATTGGGGTTACGAGGGGAGGTGAGGAGGAATCGATAGTGACCGCGATCCAATTGAGATAATAGTTGACATGGCGAAGAAGGGTGAGATAGACCCTTGGAATATAGACATAGTTGATCTAACCGACAAATTTCTCCAGAAGATAGAGGATCTAAGGGTTTCTGGGAGGATAATACTGTATGCATCGATCCTACTCAGAATGAAGTCAGAGGTCTTGCTGAACGAGATTTACGGTGAGGAGGATGAAGATTACGAACTCGATTTCAATTCTGATTTAAATAATGTTGATTTATTCAATGATGTAAGAATAGATATCCCCATTGTCAGGAGAAAGGTTAAGAGGTACACGACGTTGGATGAGCTTGTTCGTGAGCTTAGAAGGATTGAAAGGCTAAAGGAAAGAAGAGCAAAGAGAAAGAGAGTTGAGAAAAGAATTGTAAGCTTTGAAAATGTTCCACATGAGGAGGATGTGGAGGAGAAAATTGTAGAGGTTTACAAGAGTCTTCTGAGTCTTGGAATGAAAGAGATATCTTTTCTAAATCTCGTGAGAGGTTTCGATAAGCCCAAGAAGGTGACGTACTACATATCGATACTCCATCTCGCATACAGGAAAAAGTTGAAAGTTGAGCAGGAAAAGCCGTACGAGGATATAAGGGTGATCTTGAATGAAAGAGGAGATTGAAGCAATTTTGTTCTCATCCCCAGAGCCCGTAGATGTTAGAGATATAGCCAAGATTTTGAGAACGAAAGTTGAGGATGTGGAGGAAGCTGTTAATGAGCTGATAAAGGACTATGAAAGTAGATCCACAGCCTTGGAGATAATAAGGCTTGGAAACAGGGTACTCATGAGAGTCAAGCCGAAGTATCAGCATCTCGTTTCTGGGGAGAGAGACTTAGATAGATCAACCCTAAGAACTCTCGCAATAATAGCAGTAAATCAGCCGATAGAGCTCTCGAAGCTTGCGAAAATGAGAGGAAACAGATGCTACGAGCAGGTCAAGAGGTTGGAAGAGCTTGGCTTGGTTAAGTCCGAGAAGAAAGGAAGAACAAAGATTTTAACAACTACCGAGGCTTTCATAAAGTACTTCGGCTTGAATGTGAGTAGTATCGACGAGATTAAAGATGTTTTGAGAAGGAGATTAGAAAGTTTAAATTTATAAACTCTCAAGTTCTCTCAAAGCAAATGTTCGAAAAGGTTCTCGTTGCAAACAGGGGAGAGATTGCTATAAGGGTGATGAGAGCGTGTAGAGAACTCGGCATAAGGACTGTTGCAGTGTACAGTTCTGCTGATAGAAGGGCTTTGCACAGACTTTACGCGGATGAGAGTTACTACATAGGTAAGGCAGATGCCAGAGAAAGCTACCTAAACATAGATCGAATCATAGAGGTTGCTAAAAAGGCGGATGTCGATGCAATACATCCCGGTTACGGATTCTTAGCCGAGAATCCCGAGTTTGCAAAGAGGTGTGAGGAGGAAGGGATAGTTTTCATAGGTCCAAGCTCGGATGTCATCGCAAAGATGGGTTCTAAGGTCATGGCAAGAAAGTTGATGCAGGAAGCAGGATTACCTGTGGTTCCCGGTTCTCCAGCTTTGGAGGATGTAGATTCCGCCTTCAAATGGGCTGAAAAGATAGGTTATCCAGTGGCGATTAAGGCTTCTGGCGGTGGAGGAGGTATAGGTATCACGATAGTCAACAGCGAAGATGAACTTGAACAGGCTTTTTACAAGTCGAAGAAATTGGGAGAAAAGTACTTTGGAGATGCGACCGTCTACATAGAGAAGTATCTACCGAAACCCAGACACATAGAGTTCCAAGTGTTGGCAGATGAGCATGGAAACGTCATTCATTTGGGGGAGAGGGAGTGCAGTATTCAGAGGAGGCATCAGAAGTTGATAGAGGAGTGTCCTTCTCCCGCAGTTGATGATGAGACTAGGGAGGAGATGGGAAAGTTGGTTGTAAAGGGTACCAAGTATATCGGATACACTAACGCCGGAACTATGGAATTCCTTTATCAGGACGGGAAGTTCTACTTCCTCGAGATGAATACCCGTCTGCAGGTTGAGCACACGATCACCGAACTCGTAACGGGGATAGACATAGTGAAATATCAGATAAAGATCGCTTATGGAGAAGAGCTTTATCACGATCAGGAGGATGTTGTAATGAGGGGACATGCAATAGAGTGTAGAATAAACGCCGAAGATCCGATAGAGTTCCTGCCGAGGAGCGGTAGGATTGTCCATTACAGGAGTCCCGGTGGTATTGGCGTTAGGGTTGACAGCGGTGTTCACATGGGTTACGTCATTCCGAAGGAGTACGATCCGATGATCTCGAAACTCTGCGTCTGGGGAGAGAACAGACTTGAAGCTATATACAGGATGAGGAGGGCTCTTTGGGAGTACGTAATAGTTGGAGTTGAGACTAACATACCCTTCCACTTAGCGGTGATGCACAACGATGCCTTTGTGAGAGGAGAAACGCATACGAAGTTTGTGGACGAGCAGGACATAAGGGAGGAGGTCAGAACATACATGGTTAAGTATCATCCGATAATGAAGAGGCTCGATGAGGTTTTCAGGGAAGAAATTAAGGAGGAGGACATAGCCGTAGCTTTAGCTCTTGCAGAGTATCAGAGGTATGAGGAGCCAAGGATCAGCACTTGGAAGATGCACGCAAGGCTTGAAAACGTTAAATAATTAAACTTCAAAACTTTCTCCCGGCTTGAGAATTACCACCTTAACTCCCAATTTCTCCGCTTCTCTCTTAAACTCCTCAGGATCCTGCTTTATCGGAGGGAAAGTGTTGTAGTGCATGGGAACAACTATTTCGGGTTTGAGCAACTCGATGGCTTTCAAAGCGGTTTTCGGTGACATGGTGTAAAATCCACCTATTGGCAAAAGTGCCACCTTCGGCTTGTATATCTCTCCAATCAGTTGCATATCCATGAAAACATCCGTATCGCCAGCATGATAAACTGAAACACCATCTTCAACCACGTAACCCACGGCCTTTCCACCACTCACGATTTCATTTCCCACTATATCAGCTGAATGCACGGCGTTAACCATGCTCACCTTAACGCCTTCGTAGTCGAGAGTCCCACCGATGTTCATCCCTATGGTCTCGCAACCCCTCTTAGCCAGATAAACCGCAAGCTCGTAAACTGCAACTATAGGAGCCTTGCATCTCTTAGAAATGGCTTCAGCATCGCCTAAGTGATCTCCGTGTCCGTGAGTTACGAGTATAAGATCCACATCAATCTCCTCTGGCTTTACTGGGGCTGTGGGGTTTCCCGTTAGGAAGGGATCGATTATGATCTTCTTCGTTCCTTCAAGCAGAAAGCACGCATGTCCGAGCCAAGTTATCTTCATGGTAAATCGTAGAATTCATCGAGTAAAAAACTTTCGCAAACGTTTTATTTCGAAATGTGAGTACCTTTTATGAAAAAGCTAATTGCACTACTCTTAGTCCTGACAATTGCATTGTTGGGCTGTTCTCAGAAGTCCGCATTAGAAACTGGAAGTAAGGCCTGTAATTACTCCAATATCGAAGTCTACTTCTACTACTCTCCTACATGCCCGCATTGCGAGAAGGTAAAGCCGTACATAGACAAGCTTAGAGAGAAATACAAGGATGTGAAATTCATCTACTGCAACGTTTCCGATAAGAACATTTCCAAAGCTTGCTACACCTACGCCTACTACGTAATCGGTGTGCCAACGGTTGTGGTACATGCTGGGAATGTAACAACCGCTCTCGCGGGAGATAGAGATATAATAGGACTTGAGAACTTAATTAGGAGTTTAGCATGCTGCGGAAAGTGATCTGTGCGGTGGGGTTGGTTGTATGTGGATACCTACTTTATCTGACTGAATACGTTGGAATCTGCTTGGATCACTGCGATCCATTCAACTACTCTTTGGGCTTAGCTTGGTTCCTGATTGGCTTAATATTAAAAGAAAGGGGTTTGCAAATTTGGGCTTTGGCAGGGCTCTTAGGAATTGCATACTTTGTTATAAGAGAATTATTTGAGGGTTTCTGCCTTTACTGCACATTCATTCATCTGATTGCCTTGACTGCAGTTCTGAGTACGAAAACAGATCGTGCGTTATCACGATATCATCGCAAGGTTCGTTGACTATCTTCGTTTCGATTACATTTCCGTAAGCCTCCCAAACTTTCTTAACTTCCTTTACATCACCAAAAGCAACAAAACAAGGTCCGTTTCCAGAGAGACCGCAACAGCAGTTGGAATCCTTTACGATCTCCACGACCTCAATAGGATAGCCTATCGCTTTGCAGTAGTGCAGGGTGTTGTAATACATAGCACTCTTGTAATCTCCCCTTCTTGCAAACTTTAAGGCTTTTCTGACAAGAGTTAAGTCCCTCCTAATCTCATTTAAGTCTATCCTACCTCTTCCGAACTCTGGAATGAGAATCACAGCTTTAGCTCTCTTAAACTCCCATCTGAGCATTTGCATACTCGTGTTGTCCGTTAATACTATTCCTCCCAATAGAGATGCCGAAGCATCGTCAAAGGCTCCAGTGTAGCTTATACCGCATTCAAGAGAGAGCTTAGCATTTAGCCTGAGAATATCTCCAGCATTGAGGGATTTCGAGATATACTTATAAACTGCCAACAGCAGTGCATTCAAAAAGGCTGAACTGCTACCCAATCCACTCCCCTTCGGTATCTCGCTCTCAACTTCAACAACTGCATTGAGTCCGAAGTGATTTAATACGGTATCGAGAACTATACTCCTTCGTTCAATTCCGTTCTCAACCACAACGTTATCGTTTACTTCGAAATCAACTCTAACCTTCAGCTTTAAATCCAAGCCGAAGGCACAGCCGTAGCCCGTAGCTAGGGCGTTGATTATAGTTCCCGCTGAGTAGGCTTGGGCCTTCACGATGGGAATGGGATTAGAGTTATTAAGACTTTGTCCTAATGACTTTTATGGATCCTTTTGAGGAGAAAAGGAGAAGGATGGTTGAGAGGCTAAAGGAGGAGTTGGGAATAAGCGACAAAGTTGCAAAGGCTATGTTGAAGGTTCCCCGTCACCTCTTCGTTCCCAAGGCTTACGAGAGGGAAGCTTACGTCGATACTCCCCTTCCAATAGGATTCGGACAGACTATAAGTGCTCCTCACATGGTTGCGATAATGTGCGATCTGCTCGATCTCAAAGAGGGAGAGAAGGTTTTGGAAGTAGGAGGCGGAAGTGGGTATCACGCTGCAGTCGTTGCGGAGATTGTTGGAAAGAAGGGGAAAGTTATTGCAATAGAAAGAATTCCCGAGCTCGCTGAAAGAGCTAAGGAGGTTTTGAGGCTCTTAGGTTACGACAACGTCAAGATAGTCGTTGGCGATGGAACTAAGGGTTACCCTGAGGAAGCTCCCTACGATAAAATATACGTTACCGCATCCGCACCAGACATTCCAAAACCTCTCATCGAGCAGTTGAAGCCGGGAGGGAGGATGGTTATTCCAATAGGCAGATATGAGCAGCATCTCTACGTAGTTGATAAAGATGAGAGTGGAAAGATTCACAAAAGAGTTTGGGGACCCGTAAGGTTTGTACCGCTCGTTGGCGAGTACGGGTTTAAAGAATGGGAATGATCAATCCCTTTTAGGAAGTAAAGACGAAAGCCAGCCGACGAAAATCGCTTATCGATCTTGTCTGAATCCATAGCCTTCCTTCACCTCTAAACTCAGCGACTAACCCCTCTCCACTCAAAATCGTTGCCTTCAGACCTCCAACTTTCCTAACGTTAAAGTCTAAGCCGTCTTCAAAAGCAACGATGTGCCCAGTATCTACCACAAACCGATCTTCACATGCATCTCAACAATCCCACCAAAGGATGAAAGGAAGAGGTCACCGCTACCACTAATTTTCAGGAGTATCAACCCCTCTCCAGCAAAGAAGCTCCTCGCTTTTCCCCACTTTGCATCGATATCAACGTTGGGTGTTGAGGCTAAAAAGCACCACTCTGAGCGTAAACGACACCGTTCAAAGGAATGTGGATTATATCACCTTGGTAGGAAGGAGCCAACCCGACAACAGCATCGCTTTCAACGGCAACAAATCTGTTGACGAAAAAGCTTTCTCCGGCTATAATCCTCTTCAATCCACCTAAAAAACTACCCTTAGCTTCGGTTTTAAGCTTTACTCCCCTCATGTATATCATTGCGCCAGTTTCGGCAAGAACTTCCCCCATATTCAGCTTAAGCTCGAGGAAGCTGTAACTCGGCTTGGAAAGGATCTCAAATTCTCATACTACGAATTTTCATCAAACTATTTTAACCCTTTGTCTTAGCTTCGGGAGTGAGGATTGTTGAAGAGTCTTTGAAGGGAAGAAAGGGGGAGATAAAGGTCATCCCAGAAAGCTTGGATGATCTATGGCATCTCAAATACATCATCGAGCCTAAGGATGTAGTCTACTCTTGGACCAAGAGGATCAGAGAAAGCGGAGATAAGCTTAGGAGTGATAAGGAGAAGGTTACTGTTAGATTGGGGGTTGAAGTTGAGAAGGTCGAGTTTCATAGGTTTGCGAACAGGTTAAGGATTACTGGGAGGATTGTGGGGGGAGTTGAGGACTCAGGATACCACACCCTAAGCATTACCGTAGGCAAGGAGCTCAGCATAATCAAAGAGGAGTGGAAGGAAGAGCAGTTGAAAAGGCTTAGAGAGGCTACGCAAAAAAAGCCAGAGGTAGCAATCGTCACGATTGAGGAGGGAGAGGCTGTTGTTGGTGTTGTGAGGGAGTGGGGGGTTGAGGAGATATTCAACGTTAGAAAGAGTTACGGAAAGGATAGCAGTGAGAGGATAGAATTCTTCCACGAGATCATGAGACAGCTTGAGAATTTGGAATTCAACTACTTGGTTATTGCTGGACCCGGCTTTACTAAGGAGGACTTTGCGGAGTTTTTAAAGGAGAAAAAGCCAGAGTGGAAAATTTTAACGTGCGATGCATCGAGCATAGGCGTTAGAGGATTTATAGAAGTTCTCAAGAGGGGTGTTCTCGACAGAATTGGGAGGGAAATCAGGTTAAAGGAGGAAGCGGAATACGTTGAAAGGTTGCTTGAAGGTATTGCTAAAGGTGATAGGGTTGCTTACGGACTTGATGAAGTGAAGAAGGCATACGAATACGGAGCTATCGAAGTCTTGCTTGTGGTTGACGAGTTTTTGAGGGAAGAAAGGGAGAGGTGGGACATAGATAACTTTCTGAGGGATGTGGAGAGCTTGGGAGGTAAGGTTGTTATCGTCAGTTCGGAGTTCGAGCCAGGAAAGATGCTGATGAGCTTGGGAGGGATTGGAGCTTTGCTTAGGTTTTCTATTGAGGTGTGATCGTGAACGACTTAACCTTGTGCTCACCGTTCGCACTGTACCCTATTTCGATATAGATAGTTTCTCCCGACATATCTATATTCCCACCATGCCGATTATAAAATTCGTATAGATATATCTTGGCTGTTGAATCTGCATTCATATATGCATCTGTGCCACTGTTCTCATCTCCACTAACACCTAAATCGACCTTAACTGGTAAAGACGTTCCACCATAGTAATCTACATAACTAGGTATACTTGCATCTACATACACTTCACAATATCTTGGTTGATTGTTAGGAAATACCTCGTCACTTAATGTGGTAATCTGTGCACTTTGAGGTTCAATATATATATAATCTATTTCAACTGTTGTGTTAAATCTGTTTGTAATTGTAAACTCTACTCCACCCGCCCTATCCCGCCTCGGCCAAGGACTGTCTGGCCCATCCAACGCTAAAGCATCGTTGTTGTATATCAAATCACCAACCCATATCCACACCGACGTTGAATTAACAAGAGATCCGTTGTCCACAACAGTTAGAGTCACTTTGTATGCCCCCCAATTGCTGTAGGTGTGCGTTACAGTAGGAGAAGTAGTTGTTACAGCGTTGCCATCACCAAAGTCCCATCTGTATTCAACTATAACACCATCTGGATCGTAGCTTGAAGAAGCATCAAAGGTAATTACTTCACCAACAGCTGGATATGAGGGAGTGTATGTGAAAATCGCTACGGGTTGCTCGTTTATTCCAAATCCGTATATGTTTAAATGCAAAATGGCGTATGCACAGCTGTACGATGCTACCACTGCTACAGAGCCGTTGTCGTTAGCTGTAATTGACACCTCCGCGTCTCCGCTTTCGTTTGTCGTAACGCTATCGGGTATCGCAACTATTGTAGAGTTCTTAGATAAATCTATATTTGCTCCGATTAGAGGACTGTTTTCATATTCGGCGTGCAAGAAGAAAGATTTCGTGTTTCCTTCCAAACTCACATTCCAATCGTAGCTGTTAACATTCCATTTGATTGAATACGGACATGGAGCAGATCCAACAGGAGTTACTTTAATTGTGTAAGTGACGCTAACAGATTTGTTCTCTACGCATTCTATCTTCACGGTAGCAGTACCAGCATTACTAGCAGTGAATGTAAAGTAAGCTTCGCCCCTCTCATTCGTAAATGCATTTTGAGGATTCACACTCCCTCCACTTGCACTCACGCTCAAGTTAACATTACCCATAGGATTGAAATACTGATCCAAAACTCTAACGCCCAAAACAATGCTCTCTCCTTGGCTTAGAGTAATTTCGCTTGGGTTTAGTCTAACCACGTAACTTGGATGTAATGTTTCACTCCTCAAGCTTCTATAAGCTTCTTCAACCTGCTCGGCGGAGAGACCTACGCCAGTCATCACGTAAAGATAGTATACTCTTAGGGTTACATTTTTCAGCGTCGCACTGATAGTTCCATTGCTTTCGTTTACATCCACGCTGTAATTCAAACCTTTCAGAGTGCTATTCCAATACTCAGGGTAAACAGATTTAAATGTCAGATTTGCATTGGAGATCCAAGCCCCACCGACATCTTTTGGAACAGATATTGGAACGATTACAACACTTGTGGGCCTGTTTGAAGAGATAGAACTAAAGCTTGTATTAATCATGTAGATGTTCACATACCTTCTACAAAACATCTTCTGCTCCCCAGAAACCATTATCGTGTGATCAAACATTTTGAATATTGCCGTATTCTCGTAAATAATCTTGTAATTTGGATTTGCAAAGTAATTGAGCCCCACTGTGATTCTGTTCGTGTTATATGAGAGTTTATTGATGACTCTATCATCGATCCTAATTTCACCACTCACATTGATTGTCATCTGTTCAATCGAAATTGAACTGGCACCTGTTGTGGGAGTCATTAGAAAAAGATAATTCGGATATTCAACACCCAAATCGAAACTAACTATACCTTCTTCACCTTTGATTACATCTCTATCAAACTCGTAAATCTCTTCAATCACCTTGTTCATGTGCTTCATTTCGACGTCTTTCAAGATAGAGGGGACAAGCTTAGTTTGAACTAAGGAAAGGAAAACCATACCTATAAGCAACAGCAGTATAAATCCTATGAGAGGTGTAACACCTTTACTGTCCACGCTCTGAAATTGCGAGAGACCTATAAAAAAATTGCCAGACTAACCGCCCGATATAACTCTCATTACAACGATTTCTCCTTCTTCAACGAAGTCGTCTACGGGAACTGGCTTACCATTTCTAACTACTACAACGGTTTCGGGATTTATGCCCAACATCTTGAGCAAGTCTGAATATCTTTTCCCCTTCTCTACCTCAACCTCCTCCTCGGTCTTGTCAAAACCACCTAAAAATTTGATTTTAACCTTCATGCTCTTCTTCATCCTCCTTCAAAACCTCATTCGCAACCTTCTCCAGATCAGTCTCTGGGTGCTTAGCATCTTCTTTGAGTCCTTCGAGTTCGTCCTTAAGCTCCTTCTCTTCCTTCAGCTTCTCCTTTTCTAGCCCCTTGTTCTTCCAGGACTTCCAGTCAAAAGTTCTCATAGATTTTCCTAGTTTTGAATGTTAATAAACTTACTCCTTTACCTCAACTCCCAAGGCGTTTAAAAACCTCTTCTTTATGGCCTCTGTAACGAGCTTGGCAAGTGCATCTCTATCCGTAACCTCTCCAAATATTCCTAATGGTATTTGTGCACCACCAGAGTGAGCATGCCCACCAGCACTACCCACATCGCCAAAGGCTCTCTTCAAAACTTCACCAATGTTTATTCTAACGTCCTTATTTCTAGCGGATATGTAGACCTTATCCTTGAGAATTCCGAAAACTAAAACTGTGGATATTCCTTCCAGCCTAAGAAGGAAGTCTGCCGCTTGCGGCAAGACATCACGGTTAGTTATATATCCGGCGAAAGATATTAAAAAGCTCGAATAGACTTGTCTGTTCTTTATAGCGGTAGCCAAAACGTCAAGAGTTTCTGTTGAAATTGCGGGGCCCTCCATCTTCTCTATGAGTTCGTGATCTACGAACGGATAGAGGAATGCTGCGGCTAAGAAATCGGCAGTTCTTGTATTTTTCTTAAAGTTGTTTGTTTCAGTTTTTATTCCAAAGAAGAGAGCAGTAGCCAAGGTTCTGCTCGGTGTTATCCTCATCTCCTTGAGGTATTCGGTCAGAATGGTTGCGCATGCACCAACATCAGTCCTTATGTCCACGAAATCCGCCATAACATCTTCAGCTGGGTGATGATCTATTACGATGCTTATATGGATGTTTTGAGGTATGGAGTTGTTAACTCCCGGCTTTGAACAATCAACAATCGCAAACTTATCGTAAATGCTCAAATCCACTTCGTCAGCCTTAAGCATCTCTATTTCTAGAAGGTTGACCATTGCTCTGTTTTCCTGATGCATTATGTCTCCGTAGTAGAGTATGTCAGCCTCTACTCCGTAATACCTCGCTATCTCCTTCAAAGCTAAAGCGGATGAAATTGCATCGGGATCCGGATTGTCGTGTGTGAATATTCCCAATCTCCCCCTACAGCTTTCTATAACCTTTGCCAGCAACTTCAACTTTCTGTAGGTGTCAGCCTTCCTTATAACTTCCAAGACGATAGTTTTCATAGCTTCACTAGGAACAACGACGAAATCTGCTCCAGCTTGCTCCAGTTCCTCTTTAGTCTTTGAACTCTGCGATCTTGCAATTATAAAGACATCTTTGCTTATACTTCTCACTATTTCAACAGCCCTCTTGTTAGCCTCGGTATCGGATGTCAGTACCATAACTATCGAAACTTTGCTAAAATCTATGTCTTGATAGAGAGATTCGTCGGTAGCGTCACCAACAATTGCATCGTAATTTTCATCTCTGAGAACTTCGACCCTTTCCTTTGATATGTCTATTGCCAAAACTTTCTTTCCCTTCCTAACGAGTTCTTTGACAACGCTAAACCCGGTCGCACCACAACCTATGACTATGTATTCGTGACTGAATTTCTCTTCCATCTCAGAAAAGGGTAAATAAAAGATATTTAAAGCTAACCTATGGACTTAAAAGAGGTGAGAAAAGCTATAAAGGAGAAGTATTACGAGATCGATGCGAGGTCTGGTGAGCTATTCTTGCTCGCTGTACTCTTTGAAGAGGTTGGCGAATTGGCTGAGGCTGTTAGAAAGAGAGATGTCAAAGCCATTGAGGAGGAATTGACAGATGTCTTATTCATGGTCCTAAGCTTGGCAAACTACTTCAACGTCGACATCGAATCAAGATTGGTCGAGAAGTACATAAAGGGTGACCCAAGCGGAAGGTGGGATCTACCGGAGTGAGTTCAAGGCCTTTCTTATGCAACCGTGCTTACAGCTAAAGTATCCTGCAAATAAGATGTTGAAAATAGTCAGAATGGCCAGTAAGGTTGCCGAAACTCTATCGTACGAATATGCGATGTAAACGACTACTAAAGGACAGAGCATTGATGCCAAAGGTCCAGCTAAGAACATTGCAAACATTGCCCTCTTTCCAGCTCTCTTCTTTATCCTGAGTGTTAGAAAAATCCTAGCAGAAAACAGCTTTGAAATTATAGGTATTCCCACCTTAGACAGCATAGATTTCGATATCGTATAATGGCTAAATTCCACGCCCAAAAATCTTCCGACAATGTAGTGGGCTAGGCAGTGAGGGAAGTAGATCATAGCAAACCAGCATACCGTTAAAGCGATTAGCCTTAAGGGATTGGATAAAGTCCTACACTCGTAAGCTGCAACGACAGTTAAAGAGATTCCAGCGAGCAGTAGAGCGTTGACAAGTCCAACCCTCATTAAAGAAATGTTTTAAATCGAATTTAAAACGATTCGTTGTGAAGATTGAAAGAATACTAGTTTCAGCAGTAGTTTACAGTACGGAAGATAGGGAAAAGGTTGCCATGGCAATGGCTACTTTGTTTCCGTTCGAATTTGAAATTGTAAGAGTTCCTGCAACAGGTCACTTCGGAAATCCCATAGAGTACTTAGAAGTCGAAATAACGAAGAAAAAACAGATAAAGGAGTTCTGGAACAACCTGATCAAGCTTTTGGGTGATCAGAAGGAGTACATAATAAATACGCTTGAAGAGAGAATAGATGATCAGGGACAGCTGTACATAAGGTTTGACAAGCAGAAGGCTTACCTAGGTGAAATATACGTTACGGATAAGGGAGATGCGATAGTCGTTAAAGCTAAACTAGTCACGTACCCAGCTAAGAAGGAGAAAATAATCGAATTTGCTAGAGAGATTTTGGAGAAGGGGTACAAATGAATGTGGATTTTGTCAGGTTCTGTCCAGAAATCAAATACGATTACGACAACTTTGTTGTGTTTAGCGAGAATCCAGATGATTTGAAAGGAGATTTTTTGAAGGGATACCTCATAAGAGCCGATAGCCCCAAGGAGCTTTTGCAGAAGTTGAGGAGGGCAAAGAGAGATTGGTTCGTAGGTGTTGTTGGAAATCTTAAGGTTTTAAAGTATGCTGTGATGAGGTGGAGGGTAGATTTAATACTCGACTTCGATGGTAGAGAGCTCGATTACAGTCTGATTAAAATCGCAAAGGAAAAGGATGTCGCTATAGAAGTATCCTTTTCCAAGTTTCTGAGGTGTAAGGGGTTTGAGAGATCCCAACTTTTTGAAGAAGTCATAGAAACTCTCAAAATTATAAAGAAGTTTGATACTCCTTTCGTCCTAACTTCAGGCGCGAACGACTTCTATGAATTGAGACCGAAGAGACAGATAATCGAATTCTTTGAATACCTAGGTGCAGATGTTGAAAGAGCCGAGTACTGGATAAGAAGACTGGTTAGAAGGTATACCGATCCAAACTACATAATGGATGGACTCGAAATAGTTGGTGACGATCCCTAACGGTAAAAGAGAATAAAAAATCACTGTAGAAGCATTATAGCATAGGCCTTTCCCAGAGGAGTCAACCTTATTCGAACGTTCTTGCCCTCTCGTTTCATCTCTATCAATCCATCCGTCTCCAATCCCTTTAGATGGTAGCTCATTCTGGCTCTCTGAGCCATGTACTTCTTTTGATCATCGGTCTTGCCCTCTATTATCTCTATTAGCCTGTTTATGGATTCTACTTCACCTCCGTTCTCTTCCAAAGCTTTTATCAATGCAATCTTATCTTCTCCCAAGCTCTTTATGGGTGGCACTTTCAGATCTATTACTTTCTCAACCTTTCCGTTCGATGTAATCGCCATGTATACCTTAGACCTTGATATCTGCGCTGATATAAGCCCAGCTATGCAGAGCTCCTTAGGAGCATCTGACAAGTTAATGTAGACGTCGTTCCCTTCATCCAGCTCTCTCTTTATAATTTTCAGTAGTTCTATAGCCGCTTCGTAGACATCATTACTGAGCTTAACAACTTCAACTTCAATGAAATTCTTTAGAGCGTTTTCAACTTCCTTTAAGCAATTACCATCCCTACTAACTATCAGGTAAGCCTTTTGAATGGGCTTACCGCTCATTCTCACACTTTCCAATATTATTTCACATCTCTTACCAAGGGGTATCAGATGAACCGTCTTCATACAATGAACCTTCCGTAGTCTGTTAATAAAATTTTCTATAAGTTCAGAAATTGTTGATGAGAAATTCATCTAAGTTAATGTAAATGATGGAGTAATTTGAAAATTTGAAGTGCCATATTTAGTTGCGTACCTATGCGGAAGTGTTTAAATAAGTTTTACGGATTTTGAGCTATGCTTGCCAAAAGGATAATACCTTGCTTAGATGTCACACTCAACGAGAAAGGAGCTATGGTTGTTAAAGGTGTTGAGTTTGTCAATTTAAGAGAGGCTGGCGATCCTGTGGAGCTGGCCAAAAGGTACGATGAAGAGGGAGCAGATGAACTTGTTTTTCTTGATATAACCGCATCGCCAGAAGGTAGGAGGATGATGATCGATGTTATTGAAAGAACAGCTGAACAAGTATTCATACCTTTTACGGTTGGAGGAGGTATAAGGAGTATTGATGATATTAACGCTATACTTTCAGCTGGTGCCGATAAAGTTACGATAAACACATCCGCCGTTAAGAATCCAGAGCTTGTTAGAGAGGCGAGCGAAATCTTTGGTAGCCAGTGCATAGTTATAGCCATCGACTGCAGAAGGAACTTCGATTTGAGTAAAGGTGAGAACGTAGTGACACTTGAAGACGGCAGAAAAGCTTGGTATGAGGTAGTTATCTACGGTGGGAGAAAGCCAACTGGAATTGATGCTATAAGTTGGGCAAAAAAAGTTGAGGAGCTCGGGGCAGGAGAAATACTTCTAACTTCAATGAATAGAGATGGAACGAAGCTCGGTTACGACATACCCATAACGAGGGCGATAAGTGAAGCCGTAAATATTCCAGTGATAGCTTCCGGTGGTGCTGGGAAGCCGGAACACTTTTATGAGGGATTTGTTGAGGGGAAAGCTGATGCTTGTTTAGCAGCTTCGATATTCCACTACAGAGAAATTTCTATAGCGGAGGTAAAGGAGTATCTGGCAGAGAGGGGCATTCCAGTGAGGTGGTAAGTTGAGGATAGGAGACTTTCAGAAACTCATAAAGGAGCTCTACTACGAAAGGGATTTGAAGAGAGGAAAGGAGAAGACTATGCTCTGGTTAGTTGAAGAAATTGGTGAGTTGGCCGAAGCTGTAAGAAAAAACGATCTCAACTCAATAAGGGAAGAGATGGCAGACGTCTTCGCTTGGCTCGTTAGTTTAGCAAATCTGTATGATGTCGATTTGGAGAGTGCAGTCAAAGAAAAATATCCCGGAAGATGTATAAAATGTGGTAGAATTCCGTGCGAGTGTGATGAAAGATGAGATTTCTAATAGTTGAAGAGGAGGATATAAAGCACGGGCTTACTACCGACAAGTACTTTCTATGGACGGAGCAGGTTCTAAAGGCTAAGGGAGTGAATCCAAAAGTTGTTGCAGAGATTACAACATCTAGTTGGGGAATATTTGTAGGGATCAACGACGTTCTGAAGCTCTTGGAGGGAAAGCCAGTTGATGTCTATGCGATGCCAGAGGGCTGTTTATTCTTCCCGCACGAGCCAGTGATAACGATTGTTGGAAGGTATTTGGATTTTGCGAGGTTTGAGACCGCAATTTTGGGATTCATATGCCATCCCTCAGCCGTAGCAACGGAAGCCTTCAAGTTCAAATTGGCGAGTGGTGGGAAAAGGATACTTTCCTTCGGAACTAGGAGAATGCATCCGGCCATCTCAGCAGTAATAGAGAGATCGGCATACATAGGTGGAGTTGATGGAGTCAGCAACGTTTCTGCAGAAAAGTACTTGGGAATTGAAAGTATTGGGACGATGCCCCATGCACTCATAATCTGCTTCGGAAATCAAGTTGAGGCTTGGAGAGCGTACGATGAGGTTGTGGATAAAAGTATTCCAAGAGTCATGCTCGTCGATACTTATTACGACGAGAAAACCGAAGCGATTTTGGCTGTTGAAAATGTTGATAGGGTTGACGGAGTCAGATTGGATACTCCTTCATCCAGAAGGGGAAACATGAGAAAGATTGTCGAGGAGGTCAGGTGGGAACTGGATATAAGGGGAAAGAGAGATGTGAAAATAGTCGTCAGTGGCGGATTGAGCTTGAGAGACGTTATGGAGCTGAGGGATTTAGTTGATGCTTTCGGAGTGGGAACTGCGATAGCTGGAGCAAAGCCAATAGATTTTGCCATGGACATAGTTGAAAGGGAGGGTAAGTTCGTTGCGAAGAGAGGCAAGAGGGGTGGAATGAAGCAGGTTTACAGGATTTGGGATGAGTTGAGAGATGAGATTAAGCTCTTCAACGAGAAGGGTGAAGGAGAACCGCTCATTCAGAAGGTCATGGAAAACGGAAAGATACTGAAAACGTTTAACATGCACGAGGCAAGGGAGTTGGTGCTTAAGCAAATTGAAATAATAAGGGAGCTGGGAATTGAAGATAGATTTTTAAACGAATAGAAGCGGACCCGGCGGGATTTGAACCCGCGACCTTGGGCTTAGGAGGCCCACGCCCTGTCCAAGCTAGGCTACGGGTCCTTTAAGTTGGGAGGATTTTACGAAATATAAACCTTCTGCTAAACTTCAAAGAAATCGCTTAAAGTGTGCGTTGTCAATCTTTTGAGAGTTTTCCATCTCTTTCTTACGATTGGTGGAAAACTTTTGTGTTCCCTTAGATAACTCCTTAAAAATTCGATGGTTCTTAGATCTGATGGATATCCACTCCCAAAGTCTCCATAAATCTTCTTCAGCTTGTCTATTTCAAAATCCCTTTCAACTTTTGCGACTATCGAAGCTATAGATACTATTGGATATATCTCGTCCGCTTTATGGCTCGCAAATACCTCCACTCCCGTTCTCTCCTCTATTTCGTGCTTAAATCTCTCCACATTAATATCTGGACAGTCTATGTACACAACTTTAGGCATCAAAGACCTTATTATTTCAACGTAAGCTCTCTTCAAGATTTCATTTATACTCATGTATTCCATTAACCTGTTCAAATCCTCGACAGATATTTTCAATACCTTAACCTTGCAAAGCGATTTTATGATATTGTAAAGTTCCTCTCTCTTCCTCCTATCCAGCTTCTTTGAATCTTTAACGCCTACGCTCTTCAAGTATTCTACGGTCTCTTCATCGCACAGTACTCCGCATATTACAAGAGGGCCTATTACAGGTCCTTTTCCAGCTTCGTCTATCCCAGCAATCATATCAACACCATCGATTTTTCCATTTTGGCAATACACCACAAACTTAAAATTCTACAGTAAAAAGTCTTTACGAGAGCATGGACGATATAGAGGAGATTAGAAGAAAAAAGTTGGAAAAGTTAGCAAAAAAGATAAGGGGTGACAGGATGGTTGGGAAACCGGTAAAGTTAGATTCAACAAACTTCAAAAAGTTCATAGAGGAGAACGAGAACGTTGTTGTAGATTTTTGGGCTGAATGGTGTGGACCTTGCAAGCTCATTTCTCCAATAATAGATGAACTCGCAAAGGAGTACGCCGGTAAGGTAGCGTTTGGTAAGCTCAATATCGATGAAGACAGAACGATTGCAATGCAGTACGGAATATCTGCAATTCCAACGCTGATATTCTTTAAGAAAGGTAAGGCTGTCAGCATGATAGTCGGGGCCTATCCAAAGTCTGAACTAAAGAGATGGATTGAAAAGTATCTATGAGAGTCCCAATATACGTTGAGTTCGAGGGAAAGAACGTTCTGGTAATAGGGGGAGGAGGAGTTGGAACTTTCAGAGCAAAGAAATTTCTCAATGCTGGCGCAAACGTAAAGGTGCTGAGTCTGGAATTCAGCGATGAGCTGAAGGAGTTGCAGAGAGAAGGGAAAGTGGAACTGGTAAAAGGGGATGTTAGAGACCTTGAAAGGCTTGAGAGATTGATAGAGAAATCAAATCTGGTAGTTGTTGCATTACCTTTCACGGATCTCAACGACACAATTGTGGAGCTTGCGAAGAAGTACAAAACACTCGTAAACCTTGCTAACGATGCAAAGAAGACTGAAGTAGTCATTCCCTTCGAAGGTGAATTTGAGGGGATAAGGTTCGCAGTGACGACTGAAGGCAAGAGTGGTATAGTTGCGAGAAGGGTGAAAGATCTCTTTCTGAAAGCTCTAGAGGAGGACGAAGATGTCGTTTTCTTCCTAAAGGCTATGGATCACTTGAAGAAGTATATGAAATCTAGAAACATACCCATACAGCTTAGAATGAAACTTTATTTCGCCGTAAGTGATGACGAGCAGTTTAGAAAACTCGTTAAAGAAGGAGATGTCGAATCTGCCAAGAAATGGGCTGAAAAGCTTGTTGATGAATATGTAAGTGGGAAGAGGGAGTTAAATGTCAAGGGAATTGAGTTCTGAAGACTTGGAGCTTCTAATGGAGTTGCAATACAACTTCCCCATAAGCGAGACTCCATACACCGATCTGGCTTACAGACTGGATTTGGATCCAGACTCTGTAATTTCTAAACTCTCAAATTTCAAAAAGATTGGAATAATAAAGAGAGTTGGAGCTAATCTAAACTACAAGGCTATAGGATTCATAAAGGTAGCATGTCTTGTCGCTTTTGCATGCAAGGACAATGATGTTCAGAGGATTGCAAGGGTTATAAATGAAAGCTTTCCAGACATAAATCTGAAGCACAATTACCTGAGAGATCATGAAAGGTATAAGGTGTGGTTCACTGTCAAAGGAGAAAGCTTGGAGAAAATTTTTGAAGAGGTAGAGAGAGTTGCAAAGGCTTGCGATGTTAAAGATTACTTGATCTTGCCGAGTAAGAGAGTTTACAAGATGAGTGTTAAGTACGACCTTTACAAGGGCATATCTTGGAGTTACGGGGTTGAAAGAGATCCTGAGACTGTCGAAGACAGAGACCTGATAGATCTGATCATAAGATTACAGAACATACCGATACTGGAAAGACCCTTTAAGTTTGAAGGATACTCCGAAACTGAGGTTGTAGATATAATAAAAGAAATGATAAAAAAGGGAGTTTTTAGAGATTTTTACGGAGTTTTGAGGGAAAGGGCTATTGGTTTTAAAGAGAACGGTATGAATCTCGTAAGGACAGATGAACCTGAAAAAATCGCAAGAAAACTTCTGAAGTATCCACAGATAACGCACTTGGTTGAGAGAGGTGTGCCAGAAAATTGGAAGTATCCTATTTACTTCATGGTTCATGCCAGCGAAAGGGAAAAAATAGAGGATTTTAAGAGAGAAGTTTCCGAAGAATTGGGTGTCGAGATTTTAACACTTTACAGTGTCGCAAACTTGAAGGATTAATTCGTTAAATTTATATCTTACAGGATCAATTCGATACATGTATCAAAACCTTATAGGCGCAATTTTAAGTGCGATAATGGTAATATCGTCGGTTCTGCTAACTTGGAGGTGGTTTTCAGTTGTACACGGTGAAGTGGATCCATACATTATTTTATGCGCATTTCTACTTACACTATCCCTTGGACTGCTCTTGCTCAATACCCTATACATAATGAGAAGAACTGTAGAGGAGATTGAGAATGCGAAAAGAGTGGTTTCAATAGGCTACAAGGAAATTGAGGAGAGATTAGAAACTAAACTCTCAAAAGGTCTTAGAGATATCGAAGAAAGTATAAATGACATTAGAAGGATGATGTACAGATGAAGGAGGTTGTAGCGAGCATATACCCTCCTACACTCGCGCTGTCTATAGCATTTTTCACGTTTCTAGTATCTTACATCTTAACGGAATCTGTAACCCTATCACTCTTAGCATCACTGATAGCAGGTGTTTTAACGTACCTTACGGCTAGAAAGAAGTTTTCAAATCTTTGGATGAAGTGATTTTTGCTCTTAGAACTTCTTTCATGTGTTTGATTCCATACTCGTAATCGTATTCATTTAAAGCGGTCGTACAATCCTTAAGAACAGTTACCTTGTAACCCCTCATAACCGCATCAGCTACGGTGTGCAAAACGCAGATGTTTGTAACGACACCGCAAACTATCAACTCGTTCACACCGAGTTCTCTGAGTAGCAGATCCAAATCGGTTCCGAAGAATGCGGAATATCTACGCTTTTTGACAAAGTAATCTACTTCCGACGGGTTCAGCTCGTCTATGATTTCAGCACCCCACGTATTCTGAATGCAGTGCTTTGGCCATATGTTAAATTCCGGATCGTCCTTTCTGTGCCAATCCTGAGTGAATACTATGGGTATCTTACCTCTTGCAACTTCCAAAACTTCCTTAGTGGTACTAATTATCTTTCTCACATGATCACCGATATACAACGCTCCTTCCGGATAGCAGAAGTCCTTCTGCATATCCACAACTATCAAAGCCTTCATACGTTTCTACACGACTTTTGAATACTTAAGTTTGCTGAGCATCTTGGTCAGCACCGTATGCCCTTCATCACATCTCAGGTGAGAGATGTTTCATCATCCCATCGAACATCAACAGAATTGTTTAAAAGGGCGTTGAATTGTCGAACTTCCATAATATCTACCAAAAGTTATATCAACGCTTAAATATATTAACAGCGAAAAACTTAAAACGAGTTCGAGCGATTCAAACTTATGGACGAAGTTTCTGTCGATACTGAGATGTTTGACCATAATAAGGAATACCTAACGGTTAGAACATCTAGAAACACCATCGAGAAGTTCGATAGAGAAAGGATAGTTAAGTCGCTCGTTAAGGAGACGGGATTGGATAGAAAGACTGCTGAGGAGATTGCCCTAGAGGTTGAAGAGACCATTAAGAGATTGAAGCTGAACTTCATCTCCGCACCTCTCATTAGAGAAATCGTAAACGTTAAGCTTTTGGAGAGGGGTTTGGAGAAAGAGAGAGCTAACTACACACGTTTAGGCTTACCGGTTTACGACGTAACCCAGATAATCGAGAAGGGTGTTAGGGAAAACGCAAACCTCCAGCACAATCCAGAAACAATTCACAAGCTCGTTGCAGATTGGGTTATGAAGGAATACGCTTTACTCAAAGTTCTACCTCTGCATTTGGCCGATGCTCACATGCGTGGTGAAATTCACATTCACGACCTCGAATACTTCGCTACTCGTCCGTACTGCTTCCAGCACGATCTCAGATGGTTCTTGAAGAACGGGCTTAAGGTTGATGGAACTGGTGAAAACACAGCTGTAGCTGGACCTGCAAAGCATCCAGAGGTTGCAATTTTACATGCAGCAAAGGCTTTAGCTGCTGCTCAGACTAATTTCGCCGGTGGGCAAGGTCTGGACTTCTTCAACGTCTGGCTCGCACCATATATGCAGGGATTGAGCTACGAGAAGATAAAGCAGTTGGCTCAGATGTTCGTTTACGAAATGTCTCAGATGTATGTCGCAAGAGGAGGTCAGACCGTTTTCAGCGATATAGACATAGAATACGGCGTTCCTAAAATTTGCCAAGACTTACCAGCTGTTTTACCGGGTGGTGTTGTCAAGGAATCTGTTACATACGGAGATTTCGAAGAGGAAGCAATAATGTTTGCTAAAGCCTTGACAGAGGTATACTTAGAGGGAGACTACCTCGGAAAGCCTTTCTTCTTCCCCAAGCCAAACTACAAGTTGAGAAAGGAGTGCTTCAAGAAAGAGGGATTCGATGAATTCATGATTCTCGTTCATAAGGTTGTTGCTAAGTTCGGATCGCCGTACTTCCTTAATCTATTGGCTGGATACTTGCCAGATAACGTGTTCGCTCAGTGTTGCAGACTGGTCTTAGCTCCGGACAATCAGGACTGGGAGGACTTCCGGAAGGGTTGCATGAGAACGGGAAGTTTGCAAGTTGTAACCATAAACTTGCCGAGGATAGCTTACGAAGCGAATGGGGATGACGAGAGATTGTTTGAAATCCTCGAGCAGAGGATGAACTTGGCAAGAGAGGTTATAGAGCTAAAGAGGGAGATAATCATAAAGAGGATGAAGCAAGGAGCTTTACCGTTCCTAACGCAGGATGTTGATGGAGAGCCTTACTACAGGGTTGATAAGGTTGTTAGGTCTATAGGCTTCGTCGGATTGAACGAGATGCTGAAGGCACACATAGGTCAGGAATTGCACGAGAGCAGAGATGCATGGAAGTTCGGTTTGGAAGTTATAAAGAGGATGATGGATATAGCGATGGAATGGAGCATCGAAACTGGGCAGAGATGGGTCATAACGCAAACACCAGCCGAATCATGTGCGCATAGATTGGCTTTGCTCGACTTGAAGGAGTTCAACGGAAAAGCCATAGTTCAGGGTAACGTGAAAACTGGTGCTGTTTACTACACGAACAGCTCCCACGTCAGGGTTAGTGCGGACGTGCCGTTGTTCGAGAGGTTGAAGGTAGAGGGTTCGTTCCATCCCCTCTGCAATGGAGGTATGATGGCTCACGTTTGGATTGGAGAGAGTTCACCGAACCCCGAACTATTATGGGAGCTTACCAAAAAGATTGCCACAAAGACTCTGATAGGCTACTGGGCTTACACGAAGGACATGACGTTCTGCAGGAGTTGTGGAAAGTTGAGTGGTGGTATTAACAGGAACTGTCCGTTCTGCAATAGTAACGATGTGGAATGGTACTCCCGTGTTACCGGTTACTATCAGAGGGTGAGCGGTTGGAACGACGGTAAGGTGCAAGAGTTGTTCGACAGAAAGAGAGTTAGATTTTAATTATTTAATTATATTTTATTAGATTTTTTTGAGGTGATAGTTTTTGGATTCGAATTCAAAGAGAAGATTATACCTCGATGCGAGTGTTGTGATCGAGTTGATGAAATTTGAAACAAGCCCAAGTCTGTGTAAAAAACGTAGAGGTAATAGGGAGAAAGATAAATTAGAAGTCCTTGAGAGCAACATAAGTAAGTTGAATATCGCCAAGTCAAGGTATAAGTTGACAATATCAACGCTGGCACTCGGTGAAGTTGTAAGATTCATAGCGGAGAGCGAAAAAAAGAAAGAATATGTAGAATGGTTATTGGAATTTCTAAACAGATACAACATAGATATTCTACCAATCGAAAGAGATACTTTTTGCAAATACGATGACCAAACGTATCGATTTAATGATGAATGTAATATATTCAAAATAGCTGAGGAAATCGTTAGAAATGAATTTAGCAATCAAAACGAGTGGTGGGGCGGTAAGATGTTAGATGGAGATGATGCTTTGATTTTGGCACAAGCTATTTGTGATAAAGATGCAGAAGCTCTTTTAACGATAGAAGATAGAATGATTGAATGCGTGAGTGTTGATATTATTGAAAATAAAAAGATTAAACGCAATCCGAAGTTAAAAAGGATTAAAGACTTAGCCGAACTATTTTAATCAGTTGAAGGTTTCAATTACCGTATCTACAAGCCGTTCCGCTATATTTGATAAAAACGGCTTTCTTGATTTGATTATACCTACAAGCAATTCCCTGAGGTCCTTTTCCCCATAGATTCCTTTCCTCTTGAGTATTTTCAAAAACATCAATCCCGTCGCTATACCCTCAAGCTCTGCAGTTGATTTACCTCGTAGGAATTCAATGAGCTTCTCTACTTCTTCACAAGTTAAAGGTTCTTCTAAACACCTAAGATCGCTCCATTTTTCATTGAGCGAATAGTAATCGTCAGCCAAATCTGGAGAGTACGGACCTCTAATGTATTCGTTAAATTCGTATCCTAAATCTATCCCGAAGTGTTTTGCAATATAAACTATCTTCTGTAGCTTTAACCTATCTTCAAAGGTCTCAATACTAAATTTATAAACGCCAGCATTTTCCAAAGCCCTTATAAGTCTCGCCAGCTCCTTTAAGCGTAGAGATTCATTCATACAGTTATTGTTAGTCCATCAAAGTATTTAGAGTTTACGAAGTTGGAAACGTATTTAAATCCATCCTTATCTATAATATTTCATGCTACTGGAGAAAATCACACCACTCACAAGAGGTCAGAAGGAGATTGTTAAAGCTCTAAAAAATCCCGATTACGAGATAATTGGAATATTTGGACCTACTGGAACTGGAAAGTCTCTCTTCAGCTTAGCTTACGGAATAGATGCAGTTTCAAGTGATTACAAGCGTTTCATTGTAGTTAAACCTGTCATAGATGTAGTTACGGGAGAAGAGTTAACTCTTGCAGATGGAGAGAAGTTTTTAGAGTTGGCGAAGGCTTACGTGCTTGATGTTATAGGTCAGTTCGTGGATTGGAGTGAAGTGGAGAGGTTGATTTCGGATGGAAAAATAGTGTTCGTCGATCCGCACTACCTCAAAGGAAGAACTTTCGACGATTCCGTTGTTTTCCTCGATGAGATACAAACCTTAAAACCTGAGAGTGTAGTAGAGATTCTGATAAGAATGGGAAGAAACAGCAGGCTCATAGTTGCTGGTGACCCTATATTTCAGTCGTTCAAGATGGAAGAGACTCAGGATCCAGCCAGTATGGTCAGGGATATACTCACTGGAGAAGAAAATGCAAAGGTAGTCGACTTAGGTATAAAGGATATAGTTAGGGAGGGAGCTAAGAGGGGCTTGAGGTTACTCATAGAGTACAGGATGAGGAGCAGGGAGCTTAGCGAGGTGGAAAAGGAGATTTTTGAATCCGCAAAAGTCCATTCCCCAGATGCGGACGTAATAACAGTTGTAGAATTCTGTGAAGAGAAGGAGAGGTTTGAGATTACTTCCGAGCATACACCAGATGCACTAATAATAGTCAAGCAGGGACACTACGGAAGGTTAGTCGGGAGAGGGGGAGAGAGAATAAAGGCTATTGAGGAAGATGTAGGTAAAAGAATAAGAGGTGTTGAGCTTACTTTAGATTTCAGGGAGTTGATAAGATCGATTCATCCCGTCTCTTGGATTTGGAAACACATAAGAGATGTCGACTTCGTGGGGCAGTACTTGACGGTTGAAGTTAAGGGTGAGATAGGGGCATTCGTAGGGCAGAGGGGTTTGCACGTTAGGTTCTTGGATGCGGTTATAAGGAAGCTGATGGGTGTGGGTGTTAGGGCTGTTGAGGTGTAGGTATGAAGATACTGGTGTTGAGTGACACTCACATTCCTGAGAGAGCTTTAAAGATTCCCGATGAAATTACAGCTTTTTTAAAGAGAGGAGTTGATCTCATAGTTCATGCTGGCGATTTGACGGGAGAGAGTGTTCTAAATACCTTGAAATCGTTCGGTAAGGTTGTAGCGGTTAGGGGCAACATGGATTACCTATCCCTTCCAAAGCAGGAGACATTTGAAGTTGGAAACCTTAAGTTTGGTGTCTATCACGGTCACGGTGTTTACCCAAGAGGAGACAGAAGACAGCTTACCGAAATTGCCTTGGAGATGGGAGTTGATGTGCTTATAACGGGACACACTCACAGTCCAGACGTTTACGAGGGAGAAGTTTTAATCCTAAATCCGGGTTCAGCCACTGGAGCTTGGGGAGGTGGTGGAGGTAGCGGAATTCCAAGCTTCATGGTTTTGAACGTCGAAGGTAGGGAAATTACGGTCGATCTGTACGAAATTAGGGATAAGCTCAGTCTTAAGAGATTCAAGTTCGAACTTTAAGCTTTTATACCTTCTTCTCATTTCCCCTTCAATGAAGGTTAAGATTGTCGATCTAACTCTTAGAGATGCGCATCAATCTTTAATGGCTACAAGATTGAGGACGAGAGACATGCTTCCGATTCTCGAAACATTTGATGAAGCTGGGATATACTGCTTCGAAGTTTGGGGTGGTGCCACGTTTGACTCCTGCATCCGTTACTTAAACGAGAACCCATGGGAGAGACTCAAAGAAATCAGGAAAAGAATAAAGAATTCTTTAATATCGATGCTTTTGAGAGGTCAGAATCTCGTAGGCTACAGACACTATCCCGATGATGTAGTTGAGAAGTTCGTTCGTAAAACTGCGGAATACGGAATGGACGTATTTAGAATATTTGACGCCTTAAACGATGTTAGGAACCTCGTAACATCAATAAAGGTTGCTAAGGAATGCGATGCTCACGTCCAAGGAACTATATGCTACACGATCAGTCCCGTTCACACCATAGAGAAGTACGTTGAAATTGCGAACGAGTTAGCGGTTTTGGAAGTGGATTCCATATGCATAAAGGACATGGCTGGTCTTTTATCACCTAAGATGGCGTACACCCTCGTTAGAACTCTCAAGAAGGAAGTAGGTTTACCAATCGACGTTCACTCCCATTACACGAGCGGAATGGCATCTATGGCTCTGCTTAAGGCTGTTGAAGCTGGAGCTAAGATGATAGATACGGTCATTTCTCCTCTGAGCTTGGGTACTTCCCACCCTCCGACGGAATCGATGGTCTACGCTTTGGAAGAACTTGGGTATGAAACCGGTGTTAAGCTCGACGTTTTGCTTGAGGTTAGGGAGTACTTTATGAAGATCAGGGAGAAGTATCAGGGCTACATAGATTGGCGCTCGACGATTCCAGACACTAACGTTTTGGTATATCAGATACCCGGTGGAATGTTTTCCAACTTAATCGCGCAACTCAAAGAGTACAACGCCTTGGACAAGCTTCCAGAAGTCCTTAAGGAGGTTCCGAAAGTTAGAGAAGATTTGGGATACGTGCCTTTGGTAACACCGACGAGCCAAATAGTTGGTGTTCAAGCGGTTCTGAACGTCATAACCGGTGAGAGGTACAAAGTAGTTACTAAGGAGACGAAAGACCTCGTTAAGGGTATGTACGGTAAGACACCGACACCGATAAAGGAGGAGATTAGGAAAAAGATTTTGGGAGATGAAAAACCGATAGAGTGTAGACCAGCGGATTTACTTGAGCCTGAGTTTGAGAAGAGAAGACAGGAACTCATAGAGATGGGATTCGAAAATCCGAGCGATGAAGATGTCTTAATATACACCTTATTCCCACAGGTGGGTCTCAAGTTCCTAAAGGGAGAAGCGAAAGAAGAACCAATTCCGGTCGGTGGGAAAATCGAAGGTACGTTTGAGGTTGAGATAGAGGGAGAAAAGATGAAAATAAGTGTAAAACCTCTCTAAACTACGTAAACGTCTCCGTTTTTCGGTGCGTGGGCTTCAACACCCAACTCCTCCCTAATCCAATTTGCAAATCCCTCACAATCTTCGCCGTGAACTGTAAACACTACCTCCGCTCCTCTATCAACTACCCTTCTAACGAGTTCTTTAAGCTGTCTGTCGTCAGCGTGTGCTGAGAAGTCGTACTGCTCAACTTTCATCTTGAGCTTTACAATTCTGTTGCCCAAGTCGATCATGCCGTTATTCAAAGCCATGTAACCGTTAGTACCCTCAACTTGATAGCCCGTAAGCAGAATCTTGGATTTCTCGTCATTGTATAGCCTTGAGATGTAAAATAAAGCGGGACCTCCGTTGAGCATTCCCGCAGTTGTTACTATCACGCTCGGCTCTTCAAGAATTCTCTCCCTCATACCCCTCTCAACTGGGATGGCATTCTTTATAGCTCTTCTTAGGGCTCTAACACTCTTGACGTAATCGGGATACCTCTCTATTATTGAGCAAACGTCTCTACCCATTCCGTCAACGTAAGGTGTAATTCCATAACTCTCAAGAATCATCAAAACCTCCTGAGTTCTTCCAACGGCAAACGCGGGTATTATGGCGTGACCCTTGTTATCCAAAGTTTCTAAGATTGATTCTACAAACGCCTTTTCCAACTCCTTTCTGTCCGGATGCTCCACACCGAAGTATGTGCTCTCAACTATCAGTATGTCCGTTTCAGGGAAGTCTGTGTAAGCTGGCTCCAACAGCCTCGTTTCCTCAAGCTTTATGTCACCTGTGTAAAGAATGTTCACATCCTTGCTCATGTGTATGCTTGCGCTACCGGGTATGTGTCCAGCGTTAAAGAGTGTAACCTCCCATCCGTCGATGTAGATGGGTTCTTCGTAGTCAACTTCAATCACGTTGCTCTCGAACTGTCTAAACTGTCTCGGTGTGTAGGGTGGGTTTCTCATAAGTTTCATCGAATCCCTTAGAATTATATCCGACAGATCGAGGGTTGGAGGAGTCATGTAAATCTTAGGATCGTAGTCTACGAGGTTAGGTGCAACTCCAACGTGATCCAAGTGACCGTGCGATATTATTACAGATTTTGGAGCTATACCGTTAAGTGGAAATTCTGGTGGTTCCGAAGGCTTTAATCCATAGTCGAGCATTATACTGTCAACTAATATTGCCGATCTTCCGACTTCCCTACATCCACCCAGGAACTGTATCACGGTCATTCTCATGAACTACTCAACGTGTGAATATATAAATTTCGTCAGGTGTATGGATGGCTGTGCTGGCGATAAACTTAGCGTGCTACTTCTGAAATTAGATCAGCTTTTTACAGGTGGAACGATCTCGAATCTTACGATACATCGTTTTTAAGACAAGAAAGGATGAAACATTTAGGATACCATCGAGCGTTTTGAGATAATCAGCCCGTCAGTCCTTCATCACGATTCAGAACCCGCACTCTTCATCATCTCCAATGTGCTTATACAATATGACAGCTAAAGTTTTTCCCACACATTGAGCAATAAAAATAAAAAATCAAACCTCTACGAGAACAATCGCATTTTCCGTTTCAAGAACTTCTACATTCTCCCCTCTGACTATCTTCTCGATTTCAACATCGAACCACTCTGGACTAACTTCCACATCCCTTCCATCCAAGCTGACAGTTACACTTTTCCCTTCAAACAGCTTCAGCTTTTCCTCATCACTCAAGTTTTCAACGGCTTTGACCAAATCCTTAGCCTTCTCTTTGAACATCGGTCCGATCACTCCAAACCTCGGCTTCAACCTCTTAACCCTGACTTCTATGTTGGGCATTTCTTTCAAAAGCTCTACACTTGCATTCAAAGCACCAGCTACGTCTCTAGTATCGATTTCCATGGATGCGTAAATCTTCACAGATTTTAGGGGTGCATTCAAAGCCATACCCTTGTCGTGCTTGAACCTTCTCACAGCCACAACTATTTCTTTGATAAGCTCTCCTTTTCTCTCCGCTTCTTCATCTATCAAATCTCCCTCAACCTCAGGATAGCTCTGCAAATGGACGCTCTCCACTTTTTCGCCCATAGCCTCGTGCAATCTGTGCCAGCATTCCTCAGCTAAAAATGGTGTTATCGGTGCCAGCAACTTGATAAGAGTACTGGCGACCTTGTAGAGAGTAAATCTGGCTGGGATTTTCTCTTCTTCAGTTCCAGAGTAGAGCCTGTTCTTAACTATCTCGAGATAGTTATCAGCAAACTCGTACCAAGTGAAGCTTCTTATAGCTTTCAGAGCCTTGTCAAACCTGTAAGCATTCATGGATTCGTCGACTTCCCTCACGAGCTTCATCAACTTCGAAAGAATCCACCTATCGGCATCCCTCAGCAATTCTGGCTTGTATGGTGGTTTTTCCTTCAAATGCATTGTTACAAATCTGATTATGCTCCAGAACTTCTGTTCAAATCTGTAAGCGGATTTAACCTCTTTCCAGCTGAAGGCCACATCCTCTCCAATTACACCAGTAGCAGCCCACTGCCTCAAAGCGTCGGCACCGTATTTCTCAATTATCTCTTCTGGCGATATGACGTTACCTAAGCTCTTACTCATCTTCCTACCGTCTTCTCCAAGCACCATCCCGTTTATGACGATCTCAAGCCAAGGAATCTCATCAACTAGGGCTAGAGAACGCAGAATTGTGTAGAATGCCCAAGTTCTGATTATGTCGTGCCCCTGAGGTCTCAAGTGTGTGGGATACTCCTTTAAGTCTGGCCATCCGCAGATTACGAGAGGCGTAATGGATGAATCCATCCAAGTGTCCAAAACATCCGTTTCACCTTCAAACTCGTTGCTACCGCACTTTGGACACGGCTTCTTAGGCATATCCTTCGTTGGATCGACGGGCAACCACTCCTCCTCAGCAACAATTATCTCACCGCAATTCTTGCAATACCAGACTGGAATAGGAGTCGCAAAAATTCTCTGCCTACTTATAACCCAGTCCCACTCCATCGAGTCAACCCAGTCTATCAATCTCTGAAGCATGTGCTCTGGAACCCACCTTATTCTTTTTGCATTCTCGATTATCTTCTCCTTTTCAACCTTAACAAACCACTGATCTTCGGCAATTATCTCAACTGGAGTCTTACATCTCCAGCATACACCTACATTCTGTTCGATTTCCTCCTGCTTAAGCAACCTCCCCTCTTTGGCCAAGTCCTCCAAAATCTTTTCTCTTGCTTCTCTCGTCGTCAAACCTTGGTACTTGCCAGCCAACTCATTCAACCGACCGTCCTTGTTCAAAACAGCCCTTAAGGGAAGTTTATGCTTCTTCCACCACCTGACATCCTGCTTATCACCGAATGTACATATCATTACGATTCCAGTTCCAAATTCTGGGTCAACATCTTCATCGGCAATTATCGGTACTTCATAACCAAAGAGTGGAACTTCAACTTTCTTACTGACTAAATGTTTGTATCTATCGTCCTCAGGATGAACTGCAACTGCAACACATGCAGGAATTAATTCTGGTCGTGTGGTTGCGATTATAACATCGTCTCCAAACCTTATGTAATTCAGCTTGGTCTTACCTTTCTTGTACTCTATTTCAGCTAAAGCTATGGTAGTTTGACATCTCGGGCAGAAGACTACTGGATGGTAATCCTTGTAGATCAAACCCTTCTTGTACATTTTGACGAAGGACAGCTGTGTCTTGGTGTAGTATTCGGGGTACATCGTTATGTACTCCTTGCTCCAGTCTATGCTGAAACCCAACCTTCTCATCGTTTCTCTCATCTTTTCGATGTTCTTCATGGTGAATTCCATGCAAAGCCTTCTGAACTCCTCTCTCGGCACGTCATTCTTACTTATTCCATGAATTTCCTCAACCTTAACTTCCGTTGGCAATCCATGGCAATCCCAACCCTGTGGGAACATCACCTCATAACCCTTCATCCTCCTGTACCTTGCTATGAAATCGATGTAGCACCAGTTTAGAGCATTTCCAAGATGAAATGAGCCTGTTGGGTATGGTGGTGGTGTGTCTATGATGTAGTGCGGTTTCTTTGAGTTCCAGTCAAAGTAATACATTTCATCCTTCCAAAGCTTCAGCCACTTTTCTTCAACCTCTTTGGCCTTGTACTCCTTCTCCACGATCTCACCTCACGTAGTTTCTCAAAGTTAGTCCGTTAACCTCAACCTCAACGACATCACCACTCTTCAACATTCCCACACCAGCGGGAGTTCCGGTCGCAATTACATCTCCTCTTTCGAGTGTCATAATGTTGGATATGAACTCGATAAGCGTGGGGATATCGAATATTAAATTTGACGTATCGGATTTCTGAACGACTTTACCATTCAATCTCGTCTCTATCTTAAGCTTCTCGGGTACCTCTGTAACTACATATGGCCCTATAGGTGCAAAAGTATCGAAGCTCTTTGCTCTAGTCCATTGCCCGTCTTTGCTCTGCAAGTCTCTAGCAGTTACGTCATTAAAGCATGTATATCCCAAGACGTAGTCCATAGCGTCCTCCTTTTTAACGTTCTTGCATCTTTTGCCAATAACAACGGCAATCTCCCCCTCATAATCAACTCTCTTCGAAATCCTTGGCATGACTATCACATCTTCGTGACCTATCACCGCTGAAGGTGGTTTTAAGAAAATTATAGGCTCTTCTGGAATTTCCATGTTGAGTTCCTCTGCATGATCCATGTAGTTCAAGCCTATGCAGACTATCTTTGTAGGTTTTATGGGCGGGAGAAATCTATAATCTTCGATTTCGTAACCATCTATAACGACCCTACCCCCCTCAACTTCAAAGTAACCCTCGTAGACCTCACCTCTATGTAGTATCCTGCCAAACATCATGCTTCACCGAAGGTGTCAAGGGTGGTAAGGCTCTTTAAATTCTTCTCATAAGATGACAAGGCCTCAAGCCTGTAATCCTCCAACAGAACAGCTTTCAAATCATCGACAGGCATCTCAAGCCTTATCTCTCTTGTCCTCCCATATCTACCTTTTGATATTATGATGGAGTTTATTATCCCGAGCATATCGAGTTCGGAAATCAAATCACTTACTCTTCTTTGAGTTAGCGCGTCTAAGCCAATTTTCTTACAGAGGTTTCTGTAAACTGTGTAAACTTCACCAGTCGTAAACTTCCTGTAACCAGATTCCGTAAGAACGATCATTCCGAATAGCAGAACTTTGCTATGAGTTGGCAAAGTTCTTACGGTTTCTGCAATCTGATCGCTTTCAATCTTCTTAACAGCTTTCTTCACATGCTCCTTCGTAACCCTGTCCGCACCTTCTCTCTCGGCTATTTCACCACTAACCCTAAGCAAATCTAAAGCCTTTCTGGCATCTCCGTGTTCCTGTGCAGCTAAAGCCGAGCAGAACGGAATAACATCGTCATCTAAAACACCATCGTGAAACGCAAGTTTTGCTCTCTGCTCGAGAATATCTCTAAGCTGTTCGGCGTTGTAAGGGGGAAATACAAGCTCTTCCTCGCTTAAGGAACTCAATACACGCGGGTCTAAAAAGCTCTTGAACTTCAAATCGTTTGATATGCCTATTATACTAACCTTCGCATTGATCAATTCGGAGTTTATCCTCGTTAAGTTGTAGAGGGCTTCATCACCCTTTTTAACTAACTTGTCTATCTCATCCAAGACAATTATAACCACCTGTCTTCTCAAATCCAACGCCTTCTTCATCTCTTCGTAGACGTGATCCGTAGGTAAACCCGTCATGGGAATGTTTCTACCTAAAGCGTTGGCTATCGAAGCGAAAACCCTATACTGAGTATCGATCAACTCGCAGTTTATGTAGTGTATGAAGCATCTTACTCCAAGCTTGGAACTCATCTCCTCAAGCTGTCTTGCAACGAACTTGACCGTAGCAGTTTTACCAGTACCAGTCTTACCGTATATCAAAACGTTTGAAGGAGTTTCGTATCTTAAAGCTGGTGCTAATATCGTTGCCAAGGCGTTGATCTGCTCATCTCTGTGCGGTAACTCGTCGGGAGTGTAGGTGTGACGTAAAACATCCCTATTTTTAAATATTCTGCTAGATGAGAGTATCCTCTCGAAGACGTTCATGGTATCTTCTTGCTA